>QOOZ01000034.1 GCA_003331195.1 Puniceicoccaceae bacterium
GGCCGATCTTCTTGAGCAGACAAAAAACTGGTAACAATTGTAAAAGATACTGCAATTATGCTTACACATTTGAAGAGTGAATTCATATATAATAGTTATGTTAATCAGACCAAGTCGTAAATTAAACACTAGTATAGTAGTGCTCCCAGCCTTTGCGAGGCTTAGGGCCATCTAGCAAAGCATCAGCCACTGGGTTATTGGTAATTCGTTCCGTATCTCTATCAAAATTAAAGCCCTCGTTCAGATATTGGGCAATCACGCCCAACATAAGCAGCTGTGTCAGTGGCCCCCCGACACTAAACGGCGACGAAGTTTTCCCATTGCCCATACATGCCTGAATAAAGCTTTGCATGTGATCTAATCCGCCGCTTGGTGCTTTGAGCGCTTGTTTATAATCCATCATGCTAGCTCTAGGATATAGCCTAGAAGCACTGCTGTGTGAGCCGCGATGAATTACAAATTGCTCGTCCTTACGGTGTAGAATCGAACCCGAACGCCCCAAGCGCGGCGGCACCAATTTACCAGATGCGTCAGAATTATAGTATTTTTGATCTAGTGCAGGCACTGCATCCGAGCCATCTCGCCAAAATATTTCACAGGCTGGCAGTCCGGCCCCACGCTTCGGAAATTGCATCCGGATCTGTGACGAAAGTGGGAAAATTACTTTGTTATAATCATCCATACGCAGAGCCTCTACTTTAATGGGCAGTCCAAGCTTTAAGTAATTGTGGGCAAAGTCGATAATGTGTGCGCCCCAGTCGCCAAGCATGCCGTTGCCATAAATGTAAAATGCGCGCCAGTCGAAGGGATGATAGCGCCTGCTGTAAGGCATCATTTTAGCGGGGCCGCACCAGAGGTCATAGCTAAGTGAACTTGGGATCGGTTCTGCTTTAGGGAACTCATTTATGCGTTGTGCCGCATCCATGAACCAGAGCGAAGGGTCCTTATATGCTTCGATCTTGACAATGTCGTCTATAGCGCCCGCTCGCTGTAGCTGTTTAAACTGTAGAGCGCCGGGCGAGGTATGCCCTTGGTTTCCCATTTGTGTGACCACGCCATATCTCTTCTCGGCCTGAATTAGCAGCGCAGCTTCCCGAAAGGAATGAGTCAGCGGCTTTTCAACATAGACATGCTTTCCGCGCCGCATGGCCTCAATAGTTTGCACGTAATGTACATGATCCGGCGTGACGACACTGACGGCATCGATATCGTCTCCCATTTGATCAAACATCACTCGGAAGTCGGCAAACTTGCGTATCCCAGGGAATGCATCCATTACCTCTTTTCCGGCGCGCTTAAAATCAACATCGCAAAACGCAACTGGCTTCGCAGCGCCATTACTGCAAAGCTGAGGGATCACTTTTTTGCCACGACCACCTATGCCTATACAGCCGAGGTTGATTCGCTTACTAGGAGGGAGATTCCCGAGAGCATCGGCCTTACCAAGCGCGAGATAAGAGGGTAAAATAGTAATCCCAGTGATCGCAGAGGCAGATTTACTGACGAAGACACGGCGACTGATTTTCTTTGTATGTTTCATTATTAGTTCAATAATTATCTGGCTTTATTTAACTGCATTTAAAATAAATCTCCCCCATTCTAATTCTCATACATATTTGCATTAAGCTGGTCGGCTCTTCAGTAAAGCTCCCGCCGATTATGTTCGACAACCGCTTCGTCCGGAGCATCCCAACTCCCCAAGACTGTCATTGCGTCGGGCACTAATGCAGATAACTCTTCACTCACCGCCTTGTAGCGTGAACGATCAATTAAGTTTGTCCATTCGTTCGGATCATTCGAATGATCATACAGCTCTTCAGCTCCAGTTTTCAGGTATTTGATATATCGATACCTCGCCGTCCTGATAGACTGCCAGCCACCGTTACCACTCTCATCTAAATGCGCGGTGATTACTGGGAAGTCCCATTGTATGTCGGGATCTTTCATCAATGGCACGAGCGAAAGTCCGTCCAAATCTTCTTTTATGGGCAAGCCCGCCAATTCCGCAAGGGTTGGCCATATACTCAACAATTCAACCGGCTGCTCGATAGCGGCTGCGGAGATCCTAGGAGCCTTAACTATAAAATTTGTTCTCACAGAATCCTCCCATGGTCGATACTTGCGCCAGGCTCCCTTCTCTCCCAACATCCAGCCGTGATCGCTCCAAAGTACGATAATCGTATGCTCCCCATTCGGACTTTCCTCAAGTGCATCCAGAACTCTTCCTAATTGCTGATCTACGAAATAAATACTGGCAAGGTAGGCTTGCACCGCTTCTTTCCATTTATCTTCGCCGGTAATGGCATCGTGCCAGTTCTTGTAAATTCTCGAACCTTCGAGCGAGCGAGGGCGAAGCCCGCCACCAGCAATCTTTACTGCCACATCTGAGAGGTCCAGCAAGTCCCTGCCGGGAGGATCCGTCAGCACCTTAGGCAGCATCACGTCTGCCACATCCCTAATATGCGCTAAGTCTGGGTCGTCCAAAATTTCCTGAGGATAGTACCACGGTAGATGTGGGAGATAAAACCCGATAGCAGCAAAGAACGGCTTGGAGTGCTCGCGGTTGATTTCTTTGATAATGGTAGAAGCTCGACCATATTCACCAAATTCCGAAGACGCGGCATCAATCGCACCCCAGTCCATATAGGAACGTTTGCCGCTCTTGGTGAAGGACCAGCCAAAATCAATTCCACATAAGTATGTTGATGGCTCGATTGACTTTCCTCCACCCCACAAATGAACCTCAAAAGATAAGTCCTTTTGCTTGACCTTCATGTCTGCCCAGTCGCCCCAATAATGATATATTTTACCAGTCCTGAATGTACTGTAACCATGCTGTTTAAAGAACTGAGGAATGGTTAATTTATCTGGATAATATTTACGTAGGTCGATCGATGTCTGGCCAATCTTATTGCTGTAAAATCCAGTAGAGTTCGGGTGTTTGCCAAGCATAACGGACGCGCGCGATGGGTTACAGCTTGGGGCATTGCAGTAGGCCTGAGTAAAGCAAACACTGTTTTTCGCGAGTCGATCTAGATTTGGAGTTCGCGCCTGTGGGTGCCCCTTTAAATAGGAGGTCCAGTCGTTCATGTCATCAATCGCGATGAACAATACATTAGGGGGAGTATTGCTCTGGATTGCCTCGAGCGCAGGGGCTCCCATTACAGGCAGCAAGATCGCGATGCTTCTCAAGATCGTATTCAGTTGATCAACAGTTCCCCTAAAGCCGCCCTTGCGAGGCAGAAGGCTGCGGCTGAAGTCATATAAATTTGATATGATTCTCATTCGATTAGCTACTGATTAAAAATTTAAGCTTCGCAGAGACATTACTCCCCCATTGGGTCAGCAAATGATTCAGGCGGAAGGGTAAATCGACCAGTCGGGTTGACGCCATAGGCGACGATACCTAGCGGATGAAAATCCCCTTCAAAGTAATTCTGGATCGCGAGACGTAGGCCAAGTTCCTCTAAATCGGGATCAGGAATCGACAGAGCCACGACATACTCTCCTGCCGGCACCTTGAAATCACCAGGAAGCGAGACTGTCGTATCTATAGAATAGGTTTTAGCTGGGACACGGTATCGGCCCACCTTCTCATTCCAATCGTCACCCGGCAGCCAAGTGCGAATGTCAACGTTCTCTATTTCTTGGCTCCAGACAAGCCTATGACTTAAAGGATCCAGTAGGTTCAAACGAACAGGCCAATCTTGATAAAACGGCGCAGACCCAGTATTTTTGACCCGCAGTTTAATCCTCAGATCACCCAAGGTCCGAACTACTGGGCTAAAAGAGAACTCCTCTAAGACAAAACGGTATCCAAACGCCTTCTGCACCGCCTCGGCTCCGGCTTGGACTGCTGGTTTAGCTTGGTCGTAATTTGCAATCCACCCTAACGCGCTACAATGTAAATTACGGATGGTATCGATAAAAAAGGCGCGGTGCTCCGGATCAGACAATGTGTCGTTCGGATCATCCCCAGGTTGAACCTTATAATTTCCCCAGTTGTAAGCTGCCTCGCCCTCGATAGGGTGAGTCATCCAGCGACCTTTAGTTGCGTTCAGCCGATCAATGCCAGCACCATGCATTTGCCGGAAAGTCTGCTCCTGATGCGCCCAAGAGTCCCAGTAGACGCCGAACTCAAACTCCTCAAATTCATTCGGATGACGAACCAGGACCTGCTTATTATGAAATGCTTTTTCAAAGGCCGTTCCCAATAGTTTTTGCATTTCTAAATCTGGATGAGGGTTATGGTGTTCTCCCCAAAAACCGATGATTCCCATCTGAACCCAAGCTACCCTGGGGTCACTATCCCAGCACTGGCCAAGCGCCTCAATCAGGCGAAGAAGCCGCCGCTTGAATTTAGGACTGCTGTAGTCGCCAGATTCTAGATCGCTAGGCCAGTACTCATTTCCAATTTCTCGATCCCAATCTAAATAGACCCGAGGAATTACTTTCACCCCTGTACCGCGAAGCTTAGCCCATTTCCCATCGCTGTAGGCCCGAATATTTGCCACTAAATCATCCGTCTGTTTCTGCTCTAAATCATTCCACTTAATATAATGACGAGCTAGAGTCACAAAGCGGCTTCTAGAAATGTTTCTGCCCATATCTGGCCGAAAGCCTTTAAGCGGATTTCGCAAGGCACTTGGATACTCCTCGGGGTAAACGACAACCAATCCAGCATCTGATCCATGGCTAAGTACCGCCGTTAAAAACACCGTAGCAAAAGTGCCAATAAGTTGAAATGCGCGATGAATTATTTTAATAAACATTGGAGGTGTCCGATTTAGCCAACTTTTTTGATACATCAACTCCTGAAATGGTTACGCTAAATTTAAATAGTATTCATTCCTGAGCGGCTGTATACTAGAGGCTCTACATCTGTGGTGCAGAATACAAGAAGCCCCGCATGTAGACATTGGATATTCCGCCTGAATCCTTGGATATTTTAATTATAGGCATCTGTTTGGTTCGTTTGATTATTACAAGGTAACTTGTCTGGACCTTAGGTATACTGTCACTTCCGATGATTAAACCAGTGCTGCACTCCAGCACAATCCCGACTGTTGAGCACTTGCTCCTTCTCTAACCAACCTTTACGAGCAATATTCACACCAGCGTCAAAGTAACTCAGGCCCTCCCTGCTGTGGGCATCCGGATTAATTGAGCACATCAGGCCACGATCCGCGGCCCGTCGCCAGAGCCGCCAGTCCATGTCGAGACGGTGCGGATTGGCATTGATCTCAATAATCACGCGATTGGCAATCGCTGCATCGATCACCTTTTGCAGATCGATCTTGTAGGGCTCGCGCCTCAGTAGAATACGCCCAGTCGGATGACCAAGCATAACAGTCGCCGGATGTTCAATCGCGCGAATCACCCGCGCAGTCATCTCCTCTTCCGACTGGCTAAAACTAGAGTGGACCGACATCACTGCGTAATCCAGCTGATTCAGCGTCGCATCTTCCAGGTCCAGTGAGCCATCAGGCAAGATGTCGCACTCAATCCCCGAAAAAATGTGCACAGGTGACTCACCCGATACATTGAAAGCACGAATCAATTCAAGCTGCTTTAGCACGCGCGCATCATCGAGGCCCTTGGCCTGAAAGCTTGCCTTTGAGTGGTCCGCTAAACCGAGATAATCCCAGCCGAGTGCCTCCGCACCCGCCGCCATCTCTTCGAGCGTGCTGCGACCATCCGAAGCGGTAGTATGATTATGAAACACCCCGCGAATATCCGACGGCGTAACTAAATTCGGTAGCTGATGTGCCTCAGCTGAGTCAATCTCACCCAGCCCCTCTCGTAGTTCAGGTGGAATTTCTGCAAGCCCAAGAAATTCAAATAGCCTCTTCTCCGTCGTGATTGAATCAGGAATTTCAGTTAGCGGGTCTCCCTCTTCTCCCTTCTGCGCCAAGCCCCATTCGCTCAAGCTATAGCCTCGCGCTAGCGCGCGTTGCCGCAGGGCCACATTGTGCTCTTTCGACCCCGTAAAATGATGGAGCGCAAAGGCAAACTGCTCGGCAGGCACCACCCGTAGGTCAGCCTGCAGGCCAGACTCAAAACGGACGCTGGATTTTGTTGCCCCATGCGCCGTGACCTCCAGCACCGCATCCTGCTCGACAAACCAGTCCATGACCGATTGCGGATCGGCCGAGGCCACGATGAAGTCTAAGTCGCCCACCGTCTCTCTCAATCGGCGCAGGCTACCTGCGGCCTCCGCTCGTTCGACCTGTGATAAGCCTCGCAGACCTTCAAGAATCGGCTCGGCCACTTCGCGCGCATTCCACCAATGGTGGCGCTTCGCATAAGCCGCACGATTGGCTATACCGCTAAGGATCTTTTCCGCCGATTTTTTACCAAATCCTTTGAGCGCTTCAACTTTACCCGATTCGCAGGCCGCCTGTAATGCATCGATCGATTCCACGCCAATCGCATCATGCAGCCTTTTTACCTTCTTGCCGCCAAGGCCCGGAATCTCGAGCATCTCAATCAAGCCAGGGGCGATAGACTCGCGGAGCTTGGTATAATATTCCAGTTCGCCCGTAGCATAAAGTGTCTTGATCTTATCAACCAGCGCGGAGCCGATCCCCTTGATAGCGTCCAGTCGCTCCTCAGCGATCACATCGCCAAGATCCTCTTCCATCATCTCCAGCACCCGCGCGCCACCTGAGTAGGCGCGAATCTTAAAGGGGTTGTCCCCCTTCAGTTCAAGAAGGACCGCAATGTCTTCTAGAATATCTACGATATCAGCTTTATTCATTGGTCAAAGATTTGCGGCACTTGATTGGGATGACAAGCGTAGGGGGCTACTTTTATGAAGGGCCCAAAAACTTCCCTTTCTCGTCAAGGGGTAAACGATCTACCCTTAACATCTCCTTCGGGAGCTTATAACTCACCAACTGTTCCTTCAGTCGTTCTTCCCAGTCCACTAGCTCCTGCCCCGTATAATAAACGACTAACTTTTGCCCCCACTCGGGATCGGGCAGGCCGAGCGCCATTACTTCTTCGACACCAGCAATTGCGCTCACCACATCTTCCACTTCGCAGGGGTCGATCTTCTCGCCGCCACTAATGACAAGCCGATCAATCCGTCCCGTCACGTGAAGCCGCTCGTTCTCGTCGATGTAGCCTGCGTCTCCACTTAAGTAACCTCGCGCGAGGTCAAGTGGTTCACCCCCGTGGTAACCTTTGAAGAGGGAGGGGCTCTGTATGCTTATTCGCCCAGAAGAACCAACCTCGATCTTGGTCTCACCTATTGGCAAGGCACCAACTCGCGAGTCAGTAAGAAAATCAGCGACTGGAATCGCCGCCACCATCGCTGCAGTCTCAGTCATTCCGTAGACGGGCATCACAGGCAACTTAAGCTCGCGCGCCTCTTCGGCAAGCGACTCGGCCATGGGTGCACCCCCCACGAAGATGACGCGCGCTGTGCTTAATGCCTGAGTGCGCTTTTTATCGAGTAAGGCACGCCGTAATTGCGTAGGCACATACGACAAGCAGCGGCCCTCGACTTCATCTTCGTCAAATCGTATGTATCCGTCAGAGTGATACGAACGGAGTAATTGCATGAGCCCGCTGACATGATAAAGCGGTAAGACACAGCAACTATCGATAGCAGCACCCCCAAGAAATTCCTGCACCCCGTTGCAGGCTGCCTCAAGAGTTTTCCAAGTGTGGATAGCGAGCTTGATGCCATTTGTTGTGCCGCCTGTGGGCACAAGTATCACTTTATCTTGGTGACCCGCATTTGAGCACTTAGCTCCAGAGATTACGCTGCCTAAAGACGCGATGCCGAACCCAATGAGAGCATCAAATTGCTCCCTCTCCTGTGCACCCCAGTTTGGATTAGCTAGAGCGACCGATCGCCCTGCTGAGACCGCAGCGAAGAACTCGACTGTGAAATCATGCGGGTCTGCTTGATCGATCACCAAGGGCTGATCCTGCCCTTGAATTGATTTTGCACGGCATTGCACCCGCGCGATTAGTTCTTGGCCAGAGATACCCTCTACCCAGTCGCGGTCTAAGCTCTTTAAATCAAATTCCATATTAAGTCTGGATCGTATGCGCGGCGATCTGAGGTGCAAATCGTGGGCGCAGCTTGCAGATAATTGAGCCCATCATTAAAGGCATCCATCGTATCATACCCAATCGGGCGAAAAATTTGTGGTAATAAATCGGCGAGGCGCAGACTGTTTTCCAAGCCGATGCCTGTTTCGAATACCGATGAGAACACCACTTGCTTGGCCACGGGTGCAAGCCGATCGGCTTGCTGTGAAAGCTCACCCATGAGCGGTGCTTTAATGACCAATGCCCCCGCCCATGCATTCGGCTTTAGCCAGCGCTCACGGTCCGACCCGTTTAAGGATTCATCGAGAGCAATGCATAGACCGCTTGCTTCCATGTAATCACTCATCAGCGCCTCCTGCCCACAGGCAAGCGGCTGTTCGATAAAATCGACACTTTCTCGATAGGGGATTAAAAACTCCAGCCATTGTTCTAGCTCGCTCGCGGCGAGCCCAGCGTTCGCATCAAATCGCAGACGAACAGTCGAAGGCAGGGAATTGAGCAAACTGCGCGCTGTACTTATTTCTTTGGCAATGGGATCGATTCCAATCTTCCACTTCATACTCTGGTAGCCCGCTTTTGATTTTTCGTCAGCGAGGCGCAGCGCAGCAGAACCTGATGGTAGCAGAGCGGATACCGAGTAGTCGCGAGGGGGCACGACTAACTGACTGTCGGAGACGTGCGGGGTGCTTTGACGAGGCGCCTCTCCATTTTCCAGAGGGTCTAAACTTCCTCGTTCAGTAACAACTTGAGCCACCGAGAGGGCAAAGGCGCAGCAAGGTAGATTCGCCGGCGCAGACATCTCTGGCTGGCTCGCAAGTTGCTCTAGGAACGCCGTCGCCTCGGCCAGCGTCTCGCTCCCAAAGCTAGGCAAAGGCGCGACTTCACCGTAGCCGACGCGCCCCTCCTGCTCTACCCGGACGAGGAAGCCCTCGCGAGTCGCCCATTCACCATGCGCAGTGCGTAATGGTTGACGAAACGCTCGCCGATAGGGCTTCACTGAAATTTGGCTGCTCATTTACACGCACACAGTCATTTCCTACTTGAGAAAAGACAATCTTTTGCTGTTATTGGTCCATGAAAGCACCTCGAATCGAAGACTACTACCAATCTGCGGATTTGTTCTTCTTGAACAATCTACCCGTCGGCCTGACCTACGACGACGTTTCACTCGCCACGCTCTACTCGGACGTGCTCCCCCGCCAGACTACCTTGGTTACTCGCCTCTCCGCCTCGCTAGAGCTACAGATCCCCATCATTTCCTCGGATATGGACACCGTCACCGAGTCAAAGATGGCCATCCAAATGGCACTCAACGGCGGTCTCGGTCTCATCCATTATAACATGAGCGACGAGAAGCAGGTGCGCGAAGTCACTCGGGTGAAAAACCACATTCATGGCTTCATCCAAGAGCCGATCAAAGTCGCGCCCGATCAAAAAATCGGCGAAGTGATGGGGCGCATCGCTGATCGTGGCTACGGCTTCAGCACCTTCCCTGTAGTCGATGCAGAGAACAAGCTGCTTGGCCTTCTACCTGGCCGCGTAGTTAAGGCGCGTTACGCCGAGCGCCTAGTCTCCGAGGCCATGAGCCCTCGCGATCAAGTCTACACACTGACCGAAAAAGAGATTACCAAGAATCCGATCAAAGTCGCCGACGAATTTTTTACCAAACACATGGGTATTCATAAACTGCTTGTAGTGGATGACGAAGATCGCCTTTGCGGTCTCTTCACCTTATCCGACATTGAGCGTATCGATGCTGAGTCACACCAGTCCGTCAAGCCCGCGCGCGACAGCCACTTTCGCCTAATGTGTGGCGCGGCTATCTCCGCCCACCGGAAAGCCGATGGCAAACTAGACCGCGACCGCATCCTCGGTCATGTCAGCAAACTGGTAGAAGAAGGCGTTGACGCTGTAGCCGTCTCTACCGCGCACGGTTTTTCCAAGGGCGTAGGAGATGCCATCCGCATGCTTCGAAGCGAGTTCGCCGATCTTACCCTCATCGCCGGCAATGTTACCAGCGCTGAAGGCGTCGAATTCCTCGCTGATGCGGGCGCCAACACCATCAAAATTGGCCAAGGTCCTGGCTCGATCTGCACCACCCGCATCGTCGCAGGTGTTGGCATCCCACAAATGACGGCACTTTACTGCGCCTCGCTTGCAGCCAAGAAGAGGGGCGTCGCAATCCTCGCCGATGGAGGCATCACCAAATCTGGCGACATAGTTAAAGCCCTCACCCTCGCCGACGGCGTCATGTGCGGCAACCTGCTAGCTGGTTGCAACGAAGCCCCAGGCCAGATCATCGAGATCAACGGCAAACTTTATAAGCAATACCGCGGCATGGGCAGCAGCGCCGCAATGAAAGATGGCTCTGCCGCACGCTATGGTCACGCCCGCAAAGACGTCGCCACCAAAGCCGCCGCAGAAGGCATTGAAGCGCTCAAAGAATCCGTCGGCTCTCTCAGCGGCGTGCTCCGCGAACTCGTCGGCGGTATCCAGTCCGGCATGGGCTACCTAGGAGCGGCGAACCTCGAGCAGCTTCGCAAAAACGCTCGCTACATACGCGTCAGCCCCGCCGGCCAAAAAGAGTCCGCACCTCACGATGTCATCACAGTCAAAACTTCTGACGCTTCCGGCGAATCCACTAAATAATTTCGTAATTTATCAAAAATGTTAACCGCCTTTCAAAGCCAACTCATCGCCGACACCGGCATCTCAACTGGAGATGAAGGTAAAGGCCGCGTCATACTAGAAATCATCAACGAGCTTCGTGAGGCAACGGGGCGTAATGACGCTGTCGCAGCCGTGATGAAGGTCAATGGCGGCTCCAACTCGGGGCACACCGTAGCTGAGCTAAAGCTCAACCTTCTGCCCGGTGGCGTGGCCGACGATAAAGTGCCCTACCTCCTGATCGGCGCTGGCGTTGTCGCGGATCCGCGCAAATTTCTTTGGGAATCAGCTTATGTCGAGCTGCATGGGCACGTCGCGATCAAGCGACTCGCCATCGACGAGCGCTGCCTCGTCTCTGACCTCTGCCACCGCTTGCTTGACCTCGCCTGGGAGGACTACCGTGTCAAGGTCCAGAAAGGTAGGGCCCGTGGTTCCACAGGTCGTGGCATCACCCCCGCCTACCTCGACGAAGTTGGGCAGTTTCAAATTTACTACGCCGACTTCCTTGGTTCAAAGAGCGACTTCGCCGAGAAAATGCAAGGCCGCATCACCCGCGCCCTCCGCGTAATCGAGCATGTCTGCCAAGTCGCCCCTGAGCGCTGGCCGAACTTCTTCGAAATGCTCACTGCTGCCGAAACACATGCTAGTGCTGAAGTCATCGATGCTGGCAAAGTCGACGCGATCGATTTCGATTTCGGGCAGTTCGCTGGCGATGCTCCATTCACGCTCAACGTCGAAAAACTGATTCAAACCTATTGGGCCGCAGGTCAGGTCCTCGCCCCGCAGATCGTCGACGTGCGCGAACTGATACTCCGCGAGCAAGATAAGGGTAAGTACATTATCGGCGAATTTGGGCAGGCCTACTGGTTGGATAAGCGCCATGGCTTTGCTCCCAATGTGACCGCCTCGCACACTTTCACGCCCGAATTCTTCCAGAGCGCCGGCATCCCCGCACAGCCCATCCACAACGTAGGTTGCTGCAAAGCCTACGATACCAAAGTCGGCACCCACGTCTTTATCTCCGAGATCGATCTCGACCACCCGCTCAGCACCCTACTTCGTAAGATCGAATTTGGTGCGACGACTGGTCGCCAGCGTATGGTCGGCTGGTACGATGCCGTGGAAAAGGGCGATGCCCTACGCTACGGAGGCTATCAGGATCTCGTGCTTAACAAGCTAGACGCCCTCTCTCACTCTGGTGACTGGCAAGGCGAGCTCCAAATCTGCACAGCCTACGAAAACGAGAATGGCGAGACCCTCCACCACGTCCCGCGCAACAGCAAGCTTCACAAAACACTTAAGCCCGTATATAAAACAGTGCCCGGTTGGAGCGAAGACATTTCCGGCATACGCCACTTCGCTGATCTTCCAAAGGAGGCCAAAGTTTACGTCGCATGGCTGCTTAAAGCACTGATCAATGTCGCCAACCACGGTGACCAGAATAAAGACAAGATCCCTAACCTCCGCTACATCGGCGTCGGCCCTGAGCCCAGCCAGATCATTAAAGATGTGCCCGCTGTCGAAGAGCTTTTGAAGCTCGCAGTTTAAACATGAACGCAAAAATCATCGCAGCCTGTGAGGCTTTTTCCATGGGCGACTCCGCAGCCGCACTCGACTTTATCGCCGACGGCATCGAATGGCACATTGTGGGTGACCGTACCATCGACGGCAATGCTGCGGTAAAAGAAATGTGTGAAGACGCCGCCTCTCAGGGCAAAGCTAATTTTCAAAACGGCCGTGTAATTAAGGGTAAGAATCACATCATCGTCGAAGGTGCCGATCTCGACACCGATATGCACTACTGCGACATCTACACCATCGAGCAGGAGCAGATCATGGAAATTACCTCTTACTGCTTGGCCGGTATTGAGTAAAAATTATTCCCCTTGGAAGCTAAGTACAATGCGGCGTTCGTGGCTGTGGTTACGGTGCTCCCAAAGGAAGACACCTTGCCAGCTTCCTAGGCAGAGGCGGCCATTGACGAAAGGAATCACCTCGGCCGTTCGGGTCAGTGCCATCTTAATGTGACTCGGCATATCGTCCGCGCCCTCGTAAGTGTGGGTGAAATGCGGGTCGTTTTCCGGGACTAGGCGATCGATGAAAGCTTCGAGGTCTCGGCGTGCAGAAGGATCGGCGTTTTCCATTATTACAAGGCTGCAACTGGTGTGGCGGCAAAACACGGTAACGGTGCCTTCGTTCTGCCGCGATTCGGCTAAGGCCTCCTCGATCATAGAAGTGAACTCGGAAGTCGATTTACCAGGCGCGGTGACGACGATTTCTTTAGTGAAAACAGACATGTCGAGGGTATGAAAGTTAGAAGTCGCGAAAGTGGAAAGGATATTCATCAATCAAAACATTCCTACTTTCATACTTTCATCCCTTCGCGCAGCTTGTAAGATACATTATATGCTTCGGGAGATCTGCATCATACTATTGCTGACCGTGATCGGTATAGCCTCTTCGCTAGTCGGCGGACTGTCGCTGCTATCGGGGGCAGAGCCAGAACTCGAAGCAGGCGAGATTTACCTAGCCGATGCACAGGCACTCAACGCGATTTGGGTCGATGCGAGGGCGGTTGAAGAATTCGAAGAAAGCCATCTCCCCGGTGCGCTCTTCTTCGATGAGAGTGACTGGGAGACAGGACTTTTTGAGCTAATGAATACTTGGCTCATGCAGCCGCGACCAATTGTCATTTATTGCGGGACCGAAGCTTGCGGCACGAGTAAACGGATTGCTGAGCGCTTACGGAAGTCTCTTCCAGACGCGGAGATCTATAGCTTGAAAGGAGGTAGCGCCACATGGCAGGAATAAGTCCAATAATACGTTCAACGGCTTTCCTGGCCTATCTGATCCTAATCGGGCGACTCATCGTATCGGCAGCATTTATCCTGGCGGCGCTGCCCAAGATCCAAGACCCTGCGGCTTTTACGACCTCAGTGGAAGGCTACCGTGTAGTCACGGGTGATCTTGCGGTGTGGATAGCCTTAGCGCTGCCTTGGCTAGAGCTGGTAGCCGGTTTTGGCCTTTTAATTCCACAAATTAGGCGTGGCAGCGCCCTAGTCATCGCCCTCTTACTAATCGTATTCACCGTCTTACACGCCAGCGCTTGGGCGCGCGGCCTAGACATCAGTTGCGGCTGCTATAGCGTGCATGAATCCGATAAAACACCCGATTACCTCTGGCTGATTTTTAGAAATCTCGGTCTACTCACGGCCTGCGGCTGTGTGCTAATTCGTGATTGGCAGTATCCGCGGCAACGGAGCTTGAGAGAAGGTGCGAGCACTTCTTGATCTTAATCTACTTTTACCCAAGTCTTGTAACAATGCTTATGCGCTCAATACTTTTCGTATTTCCGTTAATTGCTTGTGCCTCATTTCTTGACGCGTCGACCTTGGTCTGGGATCAGACTGAGGTGCGCATCGAAATGGGGCCTGATGAAGAGGAGGTCCGTGCTTCTTTCAAGGTCACAAACGGGGGCGAAAAAGTCGTCCGCATTGCACGCGTGGAAAGCAACTGCGGTTGCACAAACACGATCCTCAATAAAAAGATTCTCCCTCCGGGCGAATCGACCGAAATCGTCGCTATTTTTAGTAAAGGAAAACGGCAAGGCTTGAACCGCAACCGCCTACAGGTCTACCTCGACAGTCAAGTAGACGCGCTTGTAACGCTAAAGATGAACGTGCAGATCCCCGCTTTGATCGAGGCACGACCGCAGATCGTCTACTGGAAGCCCGAAAGCTTGAAAAGCTCTCTCCCTGTGCGCCTAGTAATGGATAAGCGCTATATCGACCAAATCTTGCAGATCGACTACGACCGCTCCCGGCTCACTGTGACCCAAGAACCCGGCGATCCGAAAAAAAATGGCGCCATCGTCTTAAAGGTGGAGCCAAAGGACTTTAGTAAGCTCTACCGCGGCACGATCACTGTCTATGGAGGTGGTCCTGATGGCAGAAAGGCTGAGGCGCGCGTGCATGCTTTTGTGCAACCATAAGCCGTAAAGACTATGTGTCACAGGCTACTGCGATTCATGTGCTGGGTCGAGTTCCAACGCCTGCTACTTTGACTCAAAGCCCATTCGCTTCCATCTCGGCTAAGCGTTCTGCTTCGCCGCTCCAGTCGTGGGGCAGCTTTTGCATAATGCCCGTATCGTAGCCAGCGAGCTTCAGCTTGCTTAATAAGCGGTCATAGTCGGCATCACTCACTGAATCGCCCCGCAACATAATCCATGCATACTTGCGACTAGGATGCGCAACGATTGTTTCCGAATATTCGGCGTCGACGTACAGTATGATGTAGTCAGCGGTGAAAGGCCAAATGAATTGCATGTGCCACTCAGCGTTACTGCCAGCCTCTTCGTCCACCCAGCCAACAGGTGTAAACGTTTTGATCTCTCGATCGAATCCACCATCGCGATACTGGTAGGTGGTCTGTATTTTTTTGTCCGCATCGAGACGATAATGCTCGATCGCGTTATGTGCATTTTTATCCACGATGATTGGCGTGTAGCCATGAACATACCAGCGCCCCATAAAAAGATCGATACTGACGTTATCGGCAGTTGGCAATGGAGCATCGTTTAATGCGCACCCATTCATTAAGCTCATGATTGCGAGGCTGAGGGCTATTGGAGAAATTTTGCAGAATGGTTTTTTCATAATGACTATTTTGTTTAAGTTTCGTTTGGCTCAGGGACGTCCGCGCGCCATATAAAGAAAGCCGCCGCGACGAAGCAGAGGCCGACTGCAATCCCGAAGAGCAGGACGATCCCCCACTGCATCGACTCAGATACGACATCGTGCGACATGTCGAGACCCATAGCCTGTAAGCCTAATCCAATGGCAACAAAGGCAAGCGCCCGCGCTATTTTGAGTCCAGACTTCCAAACCGCAAAATACAGTGACTCTTTACGCTGCCCCGTCTCGACCTCGTCAGCGTCGATCAAATCGGTGATCATCGAATCGATCAAAAAGACCGCACCGCAAAGGATGCCGGCGATGGAGGATACCATCAATGATGGCCAGACGAGCCCCGCTGGCAGTATTGGATAGGCGATGATCCCCATCACCCCTAGGCCGCCGGCTGAGACGTAAGCGAGTACGCGTTTGCCGTAGCGCTTAGAGAGGCTGATCCAGAGTGGAATCGAGAATACGATGCTCAGTGTGAAGATTGGGAAAATCGCTTGGGTGACTTGCGCCTCCGAAAGCTCCAGTACGAAACGGTAATACATCAGTGCGAGCGCCGCATTAATCGTCCTACCTATGGCAGCAATAACGCCCGCGCAGAGAATCTGCATGAACGCTCGATCCCTAAAGAGACCTTTGACCTCTGCCCAGCTAGGCAGCTTTGACTTCACTTCCTGCGAAGTCTCTCGCTCACGAGGACGCAGGAAAAATGAGGTCAAACTGCCTGTGGCTAAGACCAACGCTGCTAAAGTCCAGGCGCTAATTCGTCGAGAGTTGACCAGCTCCACATGCGTCGGCTCACTCGATAGCGAGGCCAAATAAATCCCGGGCAGAGCACTGCCGACGGCCAGCCCTAGAATCCCAAAAGCCATACGTGAGGCGAGTAGCTTATTTCGCTCGTTCGCTCGCCGACTCAGTTCGGCGCTAAGACTACTCTGTGGCAAATCAAGCAGAGTCATCCCTGTGTTAACCAGGACGTAGGCGACCAACAAATGCAGAAAAAGGTAGAGGGTGGAATCACTTTGAAAGGGTGAAAAAAGCAACACGGTCGTCGACGCTAGGAGCACCGCACCGCACCAGAGTGTCGTGGTGTAAGTGATGCCTCGACTTCGTGTGGCAAAGAGACCCGCGGCTACCAGCAAATCACTGAGCGCATCCCAAAAAATAGCCACTCCAAAGGCCAAACCAGCGAGGATCGGACTAAGCCCAAGAATCCGAGTATAAAAATCGAAGAGATAGAGCTGAAGCATCACCTCGACCGCTACTTTACCAAGGCTGGCGACCCCATAGGCGGGATAAACGTAAGTTTTGATCGGCGGCTGTGTCACAAAGACAGAACGCACGCTTTCCCAGCTGCTTACAATCCAAGCTTGCCAAAGCCATCAAGAAGCTGGAGAAGGCTCTGTTCAAATATGACAGATCAAAACTTAGGTCCCACTGGTGAAATTTGTTTCGACCTCCCCTCTCCCTATGAGCCGCACCCTTGCGGCTTGCTCCATTTACCGCGCTTTATCGCCAAGATCCGTAAGCACCTCGCTGACGAACTACCCAAATCTTACCAAAAGAATTTCTGCCGGGGCTTCGACCGTTTTTTATGCATGCACCTTGGGATCGACCCCAAGGACGTTCTAGAGGCAGTTCTCCAAGCCGGTGATGACGACGATCTACTCGACGAGTTGCTCGACGAGCTCTTTCCTGAAGACCTAAAGCTCGTCGAATGGAACCGAGAAGTCACTCACAAAGGGCAAACTAAAGCTGGTCGCGAATTCTTAGCTGAATCCCTCAATAATATGGGCACCCCCGAAATGATCGGTAAGATCGATAGCGTAATGGACATGATGGACTTTGACGAAGGCCGTATCGCTGGTTTCTCAGAGGAGCGTCGTCGAAAGTGGGAAGCGGATAAATAAGGCTTTGCGAGGCGCGGTAATAGGAGTAGATAGAATCTGAAAACACTCCCGCGCAAAGCCTTATCAAAAGTCGATAATTGGGAATTAGAACATGAGCCACGAAGCACGCTACTCGAGAGATACTTTTCGGACCCGCCTTAAATGGCAGGACCTCGACCCTGACTACTTACGCCAACTCGTTGGCCTTGCTAAGATTGAAGACCTCGCAGGTGCCGGGCTCGCGAATCGTCCTGAACGTCTAGGCGATGTGACGACCGCGCTCATGCCCGAGGGCGCAAAGGGCGAGGCTCAGCTCATTGCGCGCGAGTCGCTCGTAGTTTGTGGTCTCAGTCTGGTGCAAACCACACTTGATAGCTATGGCCAAGATTGCCTCTTCGAAGCTAAAGCTGAAGACGGCCAATTGGTCGATCAAGGCGAAGCCATCGGTGTCCTTAGTGGCAGCTCCACCGTGCTTCTGCAAGCCGAGCGCGTCATCCTTAACTTTCTTCAGCACCTCTGTGGCGTCGCCACAGAGGCTCGCCTCTATGTGGATGCACTGGGCAACAGCTCCTCTCTGTTACTCGACACGCGCAAAACATTGCCTGGTTACCGCGTGCTCCAAAAATATGCCTTCGCTTGCGGGGGTGGCTATAATCATCGCATCGGCCTCTTCGACCGCGTCATGCTTAAAGACAACCATCTCGCAGTGGCTGGTGCGATCGGTGGCAATCGACTAAGCGAAACGGTCGCTCTCGCCGTCAGTACCTGCGAAGATATCCCCGTCGAAGTCGAGGTCGATCGCCTCGAACAAATTACTCCCGCGCTCAAAGCAGGCGCCGACATTATCCTACTAGATAACTTCAGCCCGCCCGAACTTAAAGAAGCCATCTTTATGATCGAAGGTCGCGCCTGGACTGAAGCGAGCGGTGGTATTACGCTCAATAGTCTCTCCGCCCTTGGCGACCTCGGGCTCGATTTTATTTCAACCGGTGCACCTATCCACCAAAGCAGGTGGAAGGATATTGGCCTAGACTGGCTATGAGCGATAGCGAATACCGCCAAATTTTAGCTAGTAGCGACACGCAAACCATATTGAGTGCCCTACTCGATGCCCCGGATACTTTTGTCTCGGGCAGCTTGCTGGCCGAACAACTCGGCGTTTCACGCCCCGCCATCCATGGTAAACTAGCAAAACTGCGCGAACAAGGCTTTGAAATAGAAGCGATCCGCAACAAGGGTTACCGTCTGGTCAAAGAACCGGAAGTGCTCCAGGCGGACTTGATCTCTTACTATATGGAAAAGTCCGGCGCGCCTATCGAAGTTCTCTACTTCCCTGTCATCGATAGCACCAACAGCGAGGCTGAGCGTCAGCTCTCGCGCCGCCATGCCGCCCCCTTCGCCATTGCCTCTAGTTGCCAAACAAGAGGAAGAGGCCGCCTCGGGCGCGACTGGCACAGTGCGAGCGCTGACAATCTTTATCTCTCCGTCGTCTTCGAGCCAAATATTCCACCGCAGGCACTCCAGCACTTTACCCTGTGGGCAGGTATCCACATCTGCCGTGCCCTGCAGGGTCTCGTCCCCATAACACCTTTGAAAATCAAATGGCCTAACGACCTCCATTGCAACGGGCGCAAGTTTGCTGGCATGTTAACCGAGGCCAAGGTAGACGCTGACAGCCTGCGCAGCATCATCTTCGGCATTGGACTGAACGTAAATAGTAACCCCGCAAAATATCCCAAAGAAATTCAAAAATCAGCGACCAGTCTCTATGCGGTCGGCGGCGAGGAGCTAAGACTCAACCAGGTAGCCGCCAAAGTAATCACCGCGACCCAAGCAGCCTACGATACATGCATCTTAGGTAGTAGCTCGGAAAACCTCGTCGATGCCTGGGCGCCTCTTAATTCGCTTGCCGAACAACCTGTCACAGCGATTATGAATAATAAAGAAATCACTGGTATCGCTTGTGGAATAGACGAATCTGGCGCCCTACAATTGCTCGATGAAGACGGCGCCCTCCGTTCAGTCAAGGCGGGTGACGTAAGGCTCAAAAAATGACTGATTAATTATAAATAATCATTAGTCTGAATTATTGTGAATCATTTATGCATAGACGTCGGTAATACCAGTATCCACTACGGGCTGGTCTCTGGGCAAAATGTTCAATCCGCGGGGCACTTTCCCACCCACAATTTTGACAGTGCTCCCTCTCCCGAATTTGCGCAAGCAGTCGCTCCGCTCATCGCTCAAGCCGAAGGCGTCTCCTACTGTTCAGTTGTTCCCACGACCAATGAAAACCTCTGCACCAGCCTCGCCGAGTTTACCAAACCGGTCTTTCACCTCACTTATGAAACTTGTGCGGGACTCGATCTGGCCTACCCTAAACCCCAAGAGATCGGAGAAGACCGCATCGCCAACGCAATCGCGGCGCAGGAGTTCTACGGCATTCCCGCCATCGTCATTGATATGGGCACCGCTGTAACTTTCGACATTATCAGTAGTCAAGGCTATGAAGGCGGTATCATCGCGCCCGGCCTCGCCGTGATGACCCACTATTTGCATGAGCAAACCGCCCTCTTGCCAGAATTAAAGCCTGAAGATCTGGTCAATGTCGAAGGTGCCATCGGTAAATCCACTATAGACGCCATGAAACTTGGTGTGACCGTCGGGTTTTCTGGTATGGTCCAGTCTATCTTAGATAAAGTAAGCGATGGCCTAGCGGAGCGGAGCGGAGCGAACCCTGTCGTTCTTTCGACCGGTGGCAGCGTTGCCAATCTCACAAAAGACTGGGCGCAAAAAAGCGAGTTCGTTCAAGACCTCACTCTGATGGGACTTGGCGAGGCGGTAAAACGGCAAAAGTAGCGCTCTTCATCCGTGTCTATAAAAGCCGCCACATTCGTAGGTGCATGTTGTCTAGCTCTTCCAAAAAAGCTTAAATTAAAGGTCTTTTTCAATATTTACAAGCTAGGTCGCTACTCCATGCTCCGCGATGCCTATGAACCGTGTTTATATCAAAACCTACGGGTGCCAAATGAATGAGCGCGACTCCGACGCGGTCGCGGCGATGCTTCGGGGGAAAGGTTATTCTGTGATCGATAATGAACAGGATGCCGACGTCATACTACTAAACACCTGTAGTGTGCGCGATCAAGCTGAACAGAAGGCAATCGGTAAGGCGGGTCACTTGATGAAGCGAAAGCGTAAAAACCCAAATTTCATCGTTGGGGTGATGGGCTGTATGGCGCAAAACCGAGGCGAGGCTCTCCTTGATAGTCTACCAGACCTAGATCTGGTAATTGGCACGCAAAAATTTCACCGTGTCCCCGATCATCTGAGTAACATGATCGCTTCGATGCAGGGTCAGGGCCCGCGGCCTGAATCCATAGTTGACCTAGCTGAAGAGCTCGATTCGCAAAATACAATTAAGGCACACCTTGATGATAAACCTCAAATCACTGCTTTTGTTAGTATCATGCAGGGCTGTAATATGAAGTGTGCTTATTGTATCGTGCCAAAGACGCGAGGGGTGGAACGGGCCCGCCCAATGGAAGCGATTGTCGAAGAAATCAAAGAGTTAGCTACCAAAGGCACTCGTGAGATCACTCTTTTAGGACAGATTGTTAACCAATACGGAATCCGGGAATTTCCCTTTGTCGATAAGAAGAGTCCGTTCGTCCAATTACTAGAAAAAGTGCACGCAATCGAAGGCATTGAGCGCATCCGTTTCACCAGCCCGCACCCAGTAGGTTTTAAGGATGATTTGATCGAGTGTTACGCTTCTATGCCTAAACTTTGCGAATACCTACACTTTCCGATGCAGAGTGGTAGTGACCGTATTCTTAAAGCAATGCGCCGCCCCTACTCGATCGAGAAGTTTCGCAGCATCATCGATAAAATCCGCATAGTGCGCCCCGACATGTACATTTCGACCGATATCATTGTCGGCTTTCCGGGCGAAACGGACGAAGATTTTGAATTAACACGTAAGCATTTCGAGGAGATCGGCTTCGACATGGCCTACCTCTTTAAATACAGCGTGCGTCCTGACACTACGGCCGAACCCCTTGGTGATCCGATCACGAAAGCACAGAAAGAACATCGCAACCAAGTGCTTTTGGAAATTCTTGCTAAAAGCTCTCTGGAAAGAAACGAAAGTCTCGTTGATAAAGTCGAAGATGTTCTTTTTGAAGGTCCCGCCAAAAAGGGAAAAGATATGTTCGTTGGTCGTACTCGTGGTAACCGCGTGGTCATAGTCAAAGCCAACCAGCGCCTCGTTGGACAACTCGTTCCTATTCGTTTTAGCCGAGTGACTGCGAACACACTTTATGGAGACTTGGTATTGGAGGGCGTTGAGAGCGAAATGGAAGCGATCGCATTGTAGTCGCGTGGACGTCTATGCCCTAGGGGGGTTAGTTCGCACTAAATCGAACAAGCGCCAGTGCTGTAATTTTCTTTGAGTCCATAGCGACCATCTTCAAATTTGGTAAAATAACAGTCGATGCGTGGGTGATCGATTGCTTGGCCGCTAGCATCTTCTTTGAGATTAGACTGAGCAACGTAGGTGCTCAGGCCTCCGCTATCGTGGACTAATAGGTGATACCAGGCTTGATCGCGATTGGGTTGTGTTTTATTCGTTTTATACCAAGTATCCCCCGCCATGCAACAGGAGTCGACCGCGACGATGACGCCTCGATAGCCATAGCTCTGATGAACCACAACCTGGCCGAGATCGTAAAAAATCTTGGGTGATGCGCCGCCATCAATTTCTGAGAGTCTTATCAACACTGCGGTGATGTTAAGCAATTAACCAGATTCTTCAAGTGTCTGTGTGAAAAGCTTCTAAAACGTCACTAATAGAGCGAATCTCGTCTTGCGGGAAAAAGCTGTTAATGCGGCTAATTACCTGCTGAATGATACCATCTGGGCAAGACGCGCCACCTGTGAGAAGTATGTGAGGCTTCTTTACTGGTGCATTAAAGATGGGGCGCTCTTCTTCGGTTGCAGCAGAACCGTGGGGTAGATTATGGGGGAAAATGTAGTGACGGACAGTTTCAAGGGAGAGGAGGTTGCTCTCAGACTGAATGTAGTGAGCACTTTTACCGAAACGCTCGGCACAAACACGGTAAAGCTGGAAGGTGTTGGAGCTATTTTTACCTCCAACAATTAGCGCAGCATTGACCGGTTGCTCGATTGCTTGCTGGAGGGCATCTTGATTGACCTGTGTTGCGTAACAAAGAGTGTCACCTTTACCCTTTGACCAGAGGTGATTGGCCACTTCTGATTCCCCGTATTTCGATGTAATCACATCACGGAGATAATCAATGATACTGAGGGTTTCATTCCGCAAGAGGGTGGTTTGGTTAACCACGGCAATTTTTTCAAGGTCTCGCGTCGGGTCAAAATCATCCGAGTACAAGCCCGTAAAATAGGTTTCTAATAGTGCGGCCTTCTTTGATGTCTCTGCCTGGATGACCTCGGCCAAGCGGTGCGCGTGCTCCATATTGCGGATTATTAGGGCAGGACCATGGCTGGAACTATTAGAAAAGGTGGCCTTAGCCTCTTCGTGTTCTGATTTGCCATGTATGAGAACAGTATATCCCTCTTGCGCATACTTGCGAGCGGCCTTCCAAACCTTCTCTACGAGCATACAGGTCGCGTCGTTTTCGCGGATGGAAAGACCCCGACGAATTAATCGCGCCTTGTCTTTGTTAGTCGCGCCGAAAGCCGGGATGATCACAATATCTTCCTGAGTTAGCTGGCTCCAGAGGGCATCAGGATCTTTCTTGCTGCTAGCGATCTTGCCATCAGCGCGCAAGGGGAGACCTTTATCAGTTTGCAAATAACGAAGCCCACGAGCAAGGAGATCTTCGTTCACGAAAGGATTGTGAATGAGCTCACTCAGCATAAATACACGCTTGCTGGGATACATAGCCACAGTCTCATAGGCGCGCTCAATCGCATTTTGCACACCTAGACAGAAGCCGAAGTGACTAGGGATGACATAACTAACCGCACCAAAATCGAGCACTGCGGGATCGCCTGAAGATTTTTCTTTAGTACGTCTCGCCTCCTTGATTGCTAAGCAAAGGGCGCTCTGATAAAGCGCTTCAGATTGGCCATCAATGTAGACAGATCGATTGCGTTCTTTGCTCGTGCGAAAGCGATAGATATATTCGTTTTCTCCCATTCCAAGATAGGGAATACGATGAAGTTGCCCATCGATTGCCTCTAAGACGGCTGCAAGTTTAGATGTTAGGGGGAGCGAGCGTAGATTAAAAATGGTCTGCCAATTATAGGCGACATCACCTGTCTCTGTAAGTATCGTACAGTGAATTTCTTGATGGTTGAGCGAACTAAGCTTATGCCAAACGTAGCTATCAACCTCTGATTCTACGAGGTCGTAAACACCGTTGGCTCCTCTTGCCACCATTAGGTGATTCCTATCATCAAAAAGCAGTCGGATTGGATCCATCTTATTGGTCACTAACAGTGAAAACGAATGCCTATGTCTGTTCCTATGCTGAGGCTATGGTATGCTAAACAGCCTTTGGTTATGCGATCTAGACCAAGCTTTTCCATTTGCTGGCCAATATTTGTGGCCACACAGGAACCAAGCGCTAGCAGACAGAAATTACTTGGTAAAGCGACTTCACCCATTCTGTTCTTGTTGGTGAGGTCGTTAGTTGAGGAAAAAATACCTTCCACCCGATGCATTACTTTGTAGCGTAATAAACCTTTAATTGTAACTGTCTTTTGTAGCATTTTGCAGTAGGTTGTTTAAGAACTAGCGCGGGTCAATGAGTATGCATGGCAACTACTCTAGAACTTGTTTGTCAGGGCAAGCAACCCCAAGCCAATATCTAACTGCGAGCAATCTTGGATAGTCAGTCATTCAGAAATAGCTAAAGCCATCTTACCCTGCACATGTATTCTGCGATTGCACAACAAGTGCACGCGGTTAGTGTGGCACCTATTTCGAGGTTTACTCCCACCACAAAAAATATGTTTCAAGTCAATTTCAGTGAACAAAGTATGCACGAGCTCAACCAGCTTGACAAGCGGTCACAGATGCTGCTCGTGGAAGTTGTTAGCACGCTTAACAAAGAGCAATTGGAAAACCCTAATGAAGAGCTAGGCCGCTTTCATCGTGGCGGCAAAACCTACTACCGCGTTCGTGCAGGCGAATTTCGCATTTATTTTGAACAAGATGGTGAGGCAATCTTCGCTCACTATATTTTACACAAGAATACGCTCACTGATTTCATTTTTAGATTTAAATTACCGTTTACGGAGGAGTTCATGCTCGAACAAGAAGATTCTTTTTGGAAATACCTCGATTCACTGCGCCATAAAGATGTAGGTGGGGAATAAAACCTTGTTATTCATGGCTGAATTTAAAAAAAAACTAGAAAAGCCCCGCCATACGTATGTCGATGCTACCGAAGCTAGTCATATCTACCTTTTACCTAACAGTTTGACCGCAGGTAATCTGTTTTTTGGTTTCTTGGCAATCCTACGCTGCATCCAAGCAAATTATGCGACGGACCCGGAAGTGATATCCAACAATTATAAACAGGCTGTCTGGTTCATTTTTTTTGGAGTTATTTGTGATGCGCTGGATGGTCGCGTTGCTCGACTCGGCGGACGTGAATCCCTCTTTGGTAAGGAGTTCGACTCCATTGCTGATATTATCTCATTCGGTGTAGCGCCTGCCCTTATGATGATATTTCTCGTCCTCGCGCCAACGGCGGACAAATACCCTGTCTTTTTGCAGATTAGTTGGTTAATCGGGTTTGTTTATTTGCTTTGCGCGGCTGTCCGCCTTGCGCGTTTCAATGTGCTGACCCACCCCATGCTACTTCCAGCTGAGCAATTAAAAGGCACCAATGACTTCCTCGGGTTACCAGTACCCGCCGCTGCGGGCATGATCGCCTCACTTGTGCAAGTTATTGTGAGTCTTGAAATTTCTACTTTTGACTCGCGAAGCCTCGCGCTACTGGTTCCTCCCTTCATGCTCGCAATTGCTTATCTAATGGTCAGCAACATTAAGTACCCAAGCTTTAAGGACCTAGACTGGCAAACGCAGATTAATTTGCGTAATTTTATTGGTTTGATCCTGGGTTTTGGCACCGCCTTCTTTTTTAAAGAATTATTCTTCGCACTCCTTTTTTTCACATATATTGTTTACGGGCCAATCCGCCATGTCGTTAAAATTTACAAACTCAAAAAAGGGCTCAAAACGAGCGGTGAATAAGCTCGGGATGGGTGTGAAATGTTTGTGTTTTTTAAAAAAGTTTTTCCCTTTATTCACTATGCACATAATCCATTCACCTTATTTTACACATTAGAAATCTCTCGTAAAAAGCTTTTAATTATAGACTTAAAAAGTTTTTCTATTTAATTACCCCCCATACTGTTACTGAGAGATTTTTATATTAAAAAAGAACTCTTATATAAGCATTGCTAGTAAGTCCAAAAAACTAAAAATTAACAACATGAAGTTCAAGATCAACCAAGACCATTTCAGCAATGGTCTCCAACAAGTTCTCAACGTCGTAGCATCTCGTTCGACTATGCCCATTCTTAGCAATGTGCTAATCGAAGCGGAAGAAGGACATATCTCGCTGACGACCACGAATCTTGATCTGGGCATCCGTTGCCGCATCAAGGCCGAAGTCTCCGACACGGGCAGTATCACTCTTCCGGTCCGTAAACTGGCCACCATAGTTAAAGAATTACCGGTCAATGAAGTTTTCCTTGAGACTAGCAAAAAAAATCAAGTAAAGATTACATCCGGTGGTTCACTTTTTAAGATCATGGGTATTAGTTCAGAGGAGTTTCCTCCCCTGCCCACCTTCGAAAATCGTAAAGTTTTCGAACTTTCGCAGGAAGAGATCGTAAACATGCTAAAGAGTGTATCTTACGCACAATCGACAGACGAGAACCGCTATATTCTCAATGGTGTTTATTTCAAATTTGCCGACGAAAAATTAACACTAGTAGCAACCGACGGCCGGCGCCTTGGGCTTACCGGATTAGATCTAGAGGTGAGTGAAGAAAACACCGGTAGCCTCATTCTCCCAGCTAAAACAGTAGCCGAGTTAGAGCGGCTTATGGGTAAGGGCGAGAAGGTCAGTATCGCATTCAACGATCGTCAAGCTGCCTTTGAGATCGGGCTCGATGAAGCGGGCGACTCTGGTCTCGTTGATCATCTTTATCTGGTTTCCAAAATTGTTGAAGGTAACTATCCAAATTACCGTCAAGTCATCCCAAAGGAGACCGAACACCGTGTTAAAATAGAACGGGAACTCATGCTCGAGTGTGTACACCGCGCAGCGCTAGTCACATCTGATAAAAGCAATTCTGTTAAGATCAAAATCAGCAAGAACCTTCTAGAAATTTCTGGCCAATCTTCCGAATATGGAGAATCCCACGAATCAATGGCCATCGCTTATGACGGCCCTGAAGTGCAAGTAGCCTTTAACCCCCAGTTCCTTATGGAGCCACTCAAAGCGCTGAACAAAGACGAAGTCTTCTTCGAATTCAAAGATGAACTCAGCCCTGGCCTATTTAAGACTTTAGACAACTTCATCTGCGTAATTATGCCACTGCGGCTGAATTAAGAGGTCGAGTTATCTTTTATTTCGCGCTAAATAGCGCGCCATTATTCTTTTCAAACCACAGGGGTTTGTAGGTATGCTTCCTACGCACACACCCGCATGTTGTGTATTACGTAAATATGTCCGACGGAACCACAGAAGTCCACCATTGGCTACTCTTCACCTTAGCCATTATCACAATTCTGCTCCCTATCTTGGGTGGGCGTTTCAGTATTCCCATTTGTTCGCTACTAGGACGCTGGTTACGCTGGTTTCTTTTTGGTGCGCTCTTTGCTTATTTCATTAAAGCATTCGATTTTTCTCTGCGCCCCGATTGGGTACATTTTGTTACAGGTATTGCATTTTGGTTTATTGTGGAGACGGGTTACAATTGGACCGCAATCAAAGCCCTTAGTTTTAGCGACTTGCCATTGTTTCCTGAGTTCTACGAAAATAAAGACGGTGATGAATGGCCTGCAGAAAAACGCTTTATCGACATTAAAGAATGGCTACGTAAGGAAAACTATATTAGGCTTAAGGCCCTCAAGTCTCAACTCTTTGTGGACACTTATCTCCGTGCTTCGATTTATGAAAGCAGTGATCAGTTGACCCGCATTCAAATTCTTTTTTTGCCTAAGCGCAAAGGTGGTGCCACTGCTTGTTACACAATTAGCACGCACGGAAAAGATGGTGGCCGTGTTGTTACCGATAATCATATTCTACCTTATGGAGGCTATTATCCCGAAAGTTGGGAGATGTGCCGCAAACCGCTGATTGGTTCAATTAAAAGACTCTTGTTACTTCATCATAAAAGAGTTTTGAAGCTTAAGGTAGAGCCAGTGGGGGTTCATGATGACGCCCTGGAAGAACTCAACGATCACCAGCGCATACTAGAGCGACTAAATACCGAAATAGGTTTCTTTGTTCCCCGTCCTCGCCGAGACGAAGAAGGTAGAATATCCCAAGAAGGTCGTTACCGCCTTTGGAAAGAAATGTGGCTTATGGCTTATTTTGGTAAGTCTTACGCATAGTAGCGAAGCAAAAATACCCCTACTTGTGAAAGAGTTAAAAATTTAAATCTCAGTAAGTTTAAGGGGGTGTTAATTGCTTTGAACTACATTTTTAACTGAGGGCGGTCAGATTTTGGCCAATCAATGTGGTAGAAATTGCCACGTTCTTCGTCGGTGCGCTCGTAGGTGTGGGCACCGAAGTAGTCCCGCTGAGCTTGTAAAAGATTTTGCGGGAGGCGAGCGGTGCGATATCCGTCGTAATAAGAGAGCGCTGAGCTAAATGTTGGGACCGCCACACCGTGCACCGCTGCGAGCGCGATAACTTTACGCCAGCTGGATTGTGCGTTGTGGATTGCCTCGGAGAAGTAAGAATCGAGCAGCAAGTTGGCGAGATTCGGATCGCGCTCGTAGGCCTCGGTAATTTTTTGTAAGAAGGCCGCGCGAATAATGCAACCACCACGAAAAATCTGCGCGATCTCACCAAAGTTGAGTTTCCAGTCATACTCTTCTTGCGCATAAGCCATAAGCTGGAAGCCCTGTGCATAGGAGCAGATCTTGGAGGCGTAGAGTGCTTCGCGAATCGCTTCAACCATCGCGGCTTTGTCGCCAGTGAAGGCCGCGACTTCCGGACCTTTAAGAATTTTTTCAGCAGCAACGCGCTCGTCCTTTACCGCAGAGAGGCACCGAGCAAAGACGGCTTCGGCGACAGTTGGAGCAGGAGTGCCCATATCAAGGGCGTTGACTGATGTCCATTTACCTGTGCCTTTTTGCCCCGCGGTATCGAGTACGACATCCACGAATGGTTTGCCAGTGACGGGATCGGCTTGTTTCAGTATATCGGCGGTAATTTCAATAAGGAAGGAGTCGAGCTCGCCCTCGCTCCAATTAGTAAATATGTCGCCCATTTCTGCAGGAGTCAGACCGAGGACATTTTGCATAAGATCGTAGGCTTCGCAGATCATTTGCATGTCACCGTATTCAATACCATTGTGGACCATCTTGACGTAGTGACCGGCGCCGTCTGGACCAATGTATGCGGTGCAACTGAAGCCACCACTAACGGGTTTTCCGGGCTCAGCGCCCTCAATGGGTTTACCTGTGCTGGGATCAACTTTGGCCGCGATGGCTTCCCATATCGGCTTGAGGTGTGCCCAAGCCTCAGGTGTACCACCAGGCATTAGTGAGGGGCCAAAACGTGCCCCCTCCTCGCCCCCTGAAACACCAGAACCGATGAAATGGAGACCTTTTGAGCTGAGTTCCTTTTCGCGGCGGATTGTGTCGTCCCACTTTGCATTGCCACCGTCAATAATGATGTCACCCTCCTCAAGCAGAGGTAAGAGGCTTTCAATCACCTTGTCGGTGGCCCATCCAGCTTGTACAAGAATGATGATTTTGCGCGGACGCTTTAAGGATGCGACGAAATTTTCTAAGGTCTCGCAACCCTCAAGGCCACCTGGCGTGCTTGGATTGGACGAAACGAACTCCTCCATCTTGGAGCTTGTTCGATTAAAGACGGAAATTTTGAAGCCGTGGTCGGCTACATTAAGAGCCAGGTTTTGACCCATGACTGCAAGGCCAATGAGGCCGATTTCGGAACTTGCTTCAGACATAATGTGTAATGGGAGTTGTGTGAAGAGAAAATGAACCACCACCCATGGTGCAAGGACAGATGGGCAGCGAATCTGGAATATTAGCCAAGCGGCGAGATATTTAAGTTTGAAGCGAAAAGTAACGATTCATAGAGCGAAACAAAACTATATAATTACAATTAAATTTGCATAAATGCATAAAAATAAAAGAGGGCATTTTTAGATGTAAAGTCACTCTAATTTGAACCTAAGGGGCTCTACAGCGCTTAAAAGACGAGACCACTTTACCGTGGTGGCGACCTGCTACATGGATAACTAGGATTTAGAATTGTCTTAACTTGGTATACCTGTGATTGTGACCTTATGGAAGTAGTGGCTCATATCTCAACAAAATGGCGTCAGCGTATGTTTTTTATGTTTTTCATGGTCTTCGGAATCGCGGCGTGGTTTCTCTACGATGGTTACATTTTATGGCCGGACGAAGCTCAGCGCCATGTCGAATATTTAAAGATTAAAGATACGCTAATTGAAGCTGGTGGCGCGGTGGATGAAGAGAGCACATCTGTCCGTTTAGCTTGGGAGCGTCATGCGCGCGAAATGGATTATAGGCGCAACATTCCTAGAGAGCGCACTGACGGCGATATTAAAGAGCAGCGCGTAATTGGTTGGACAATGATGATCGTAGCGCTGCTGCATGGAGTATGGATCGCTTGGAACCACACGTTGCAAGTCCGCGCGGAAGGCGATATTGTGATTGGCGCTTCAGGTCAACGGGTTGAACTCGATTCAATCACAGCAATCGATCGCAAAAAATGGAAGGACAAGAGCATTGCCTACGGTATTTATGAAGAAGGCGGTAAGCAGCGCCGCCTTTGTTTAGACGAGCACAAATTCAAAGGCTGCGAAGCGATCATTATCGAAGCTGATAGGCGAATTAAAGCGCGTGCCGAGCAAGGTGAATAGTATTTTTTACTAGGTATCAATCTGTGCCCATGAGCTTGTGGGATTAACTAACCCCCAATAAGAGATGGATTATTTAATGGAACATATTATGCGTTAATCTTGTTGAGTCCGCTCAAGCAAAAGCGGTGTCTCGACAGCGATGAAAGATCACGCTAATCACTATGCCTTTAATTTCAATTCTCACGCAACTCACGCAACCACTGGTTGAGATCTTTTATCCCAGGAGCTGTTTACATTGTGGTGACGCGGTGGAACATTCGGACTACCAGTTTCTTTGCAGTGCATGTAGCCGTGAGCTCTTCCTCTCGAACCCGCCGAGTTGTTCGACTTGTGGATATCCCTTTTTTGGAATGCTAGCGGGCCCGCGCGTCTGTCCGCATTGCACCGAATTGGATCCCCTCTTTGAGCAGGGAAAAACTCTCTTTTTAGCAAAAGGCCCCGCCCGTTCAATCATCCACGCATTGAAATATCAATTTGGGTTCTATGTGCTGGAGGATGTAAAGGTGATGATCGCGAAGGTTCCCTCCTATAAAGCCTATTTTGATGGCGCAATTCTCGTTCCCGTGCCCCTCCACCCAACGAAAGAGCGCGAGCGAGGTTTTAATCAAAGCCTAGTGATCGCTAAAAGTTTAAAGGACGCTACCATGGCGAAAGATTTACAAAACTTACTCGTTCGCAAGGTGTATACACAAACACAGACCCGATTAAGCCGTACTGCCCGTCACCAAAATGTGAAAAATGCCTTTGCCTTGGCTTCCGATGCCGTTGTAATCCCAAATCAAACTTACATTTTAATAGACGACGTATTTACTACGGGATCGACGCTCAACTCTTGTGCCGCTGTCCTCCTCGAAGCAGGCGCAACTCAAATCAAAGTGGCCACCCTTGGTCATGGCTAGCTCTTGCCGCAGCGCTTTCTTTCAACCATTTCTTAATTCAAATTTGTTAAATTATGGCACTCTTCGGAAAACCACAGTACTCGACCGTCACCGTTAAGAAAAAAGACATCCCAAAGGATCTTTGGACGAAATGTCCCAAAACTGGCGAGATTATTTATAACCGCGTCCTTAAAGAAAACCTCATGGTTGTCCCAAACAGTGGCTATCATTTTCCACTTAAAGCACGCGACCGCATTGCCTCTATGCTGGATGAGGGGACTTTTGAAGAGATGGACATGGGTGTGTATTCAATTGACCCTTTAGAGTTCAACGCCACATCCTCTTATCCTGAAAAATTAAAGCAGAACCAGGACAAAACCAAAGAGACGGACACGGTTATCTCTGGAATGGGTGTAATGGGCGGCATGCCTGTGAGTATCACGGTGATGGATTTTCGCTTTATGGCAGCCAGCCTTGGCTCGGCTGCCGGCGAGAAGATAACCCGTGCCATTGAGCGTGGCATAGAGAAAAGCTGCCCCGTTATCATCGTATCCGCATCAGGCGGTGCGCGTATGCAGGAAGGCATTCTTAGCTTAATGCAACTAGCTAAGACGAGTGCCGCACTGGCAAAGTTGAGCGAGGCCGGGCTACCCTACTTCTCGATTTTGACGAATCCGACTATGGCTGGCGTCATGGCAAGTTATGCATCACTGGGCGATGTAATTATCGCTGAACCTGAAGCTCTTATTGGTTTTGCAGGGCCTCGCGTGATCAAAGAAACCACCCAACAAGATCTACCTGCAGGTTTCCAAACCTCAGAGTTTCTACTCGAACGCGGCTTAGTTGATATAATCGTGCCCCGTCTCGAAATGCGCGACCGCATGATCAATTTAATGAAGGCGCTATACGGCGCAAAGAAGCACGCTTAAATTGACTACGGGAAACATTTCCTTAGTCAAAATTCCATGCCTGATTACGCGGACATTCTTGATTATCTCTATGCGCTAAAAAACAGAGGCTCTAAGTATGGCATAGAGCGCATGCACTCACTTGTTGAGGCGCTAGGGCACCCGGAGCAGAAGTTCCCTGTAATACACGTAGCTGGAACCAACGGAAAAGGTTCGGTCTGCGCAATGCTAGAAGCGATGTATAGAGATAATGGATACAAGGTTGGATTTTTTAGTTCGCCACATCTTGTCCATCTCGGTGAACGCGTTCAGGTCGACCGACAGATACTTTCCGAGCGCGAGATCGTTCGATACATCGAGCAGCTTCGCCCCATCGCAACCCAGCTAGGTAAGAGCGATCCCAACCTCCACCCCACTTTCTTCGAGTTTATTGCGGCAATGGCCTTCCTTAGGTTCGCGAGGGCGTCAGTAGATATCGCTTGCATCGAGACAGGACTTGGTGGTCGGCTTGACGCGACCAATGTTGTCGATCCTGAGCTAAGTATCATCACCACTATAAGCCTTGATCACTGTGATATACTCGGAGATACACTCGCGGCAATAGCGGGCGAAAAAGCGGGTATCATCAAACCTAGAAAACCTGTTCTAATGGGTAAACTTCCCCCTGAGGCAGATGCGCTTGTCCGCCGCGTGGCTAAGGAGCGAGGCTGTAAACTTTACGCACTTGTCGACCGTTTTCCTGATGAGACAGGACTCCCACGGACTAATCTGGCGGGTGGCTTTCAGCGCTGGAATGCAGGGCTCGCTACTTATGCGATCGAGCTTCTGTCCAAGCGCTTCCCTGTCCGATCGACGACCGCACTTGAACAAGTCGAATGGGCAGGCCGCTGGCAGACTCTTGAACTTGACGGGCGCAAGCTCATCCTCGATGCGACTCATAATCCTGAGGGCGCTGCTACGCTGAAACAAAACCTCTCCAGCTTTTCCGAACAACCGATTATTATCGCGGGCACTCTCGGGGAAGACCGTGCCCTAAGCCTCATGGCGGTCGTTGCTCAACACGCTCGCGAGCTCTACCTAGTTGCACCTAAGCAAGACCGCGCGACGTCGACCGAATTTTTAAAAAGTTGCCTAGATCGTGAGGCCATTGAAAGCGATCTTTCCACCCTCTTCCCTAAGCCTGGCCGTTGCGCAGTCGGCAAGCCAGGCGACACTATCCTATTGACGGGCTCTATCTATCTGATCGGAGAAGCTATGGCGCGCATCCAAGGCGCGAGGTCGGGTGAAGGTAGCAGGCTGCAAGACAAGATTTAAATTCTATCTATAATAGTAGGTGTTTCCTTGGCTTATAGATTGCGTCATTTTTGGTAGCTACAATACTGTAGATTAATGCACGTCTCCGAACTCACGCTCCTGCTAAATCTTGGCTTTATCGTTATTACGGCTGCGGGTTTTGCCTTCCTTGGTAAGCTAGTGAAGATGCCCTCAATTGTTGCCTATATAATAGCGGGCATGGTTCTAGGGCCAGGACTAGGGATTGTGCAGTTAGATCATTCGCTGGAGTTGATTTCGGAGCTCGGCATTGCCCTACTTCTCTTTCTTGTCGGACTGGAGTTGAGCCTGCAAAAGATCAAAGACCTTGGCCGTGTGGCCATGATTCTTGGCGGCCTGCAAGTGCCAATGACGGCAGCAGGGGCTTATGTTATTTCGACCTTGATGGGATTTAGCGTAATGGAATGTGTCTTTCTCGCGGCTACGGTGACATTTAGTAGTACGGTGGTGGTGATCAAACTGCTCGACCAAAAGGGCGCGACGAGTCGACTCTATGGGCGCATCGCGATCTCCCTTTTTCTGGCACAGGATATCGTGGTCATCATCGGACTGACGATTTTGAGCGGGCTAGGCTCTGGCGGTGGCGAATCTTTTGAGATGGTCGCACTCACGAAGAGCTTAGGTATCGCATTCGCGGGGATGGTTATACTTCTTTTGGTCTCACTGTTCGCATCGCGCTATGTATTGCCGAAACCGTTTGCTTGGGCTTCACGCTCCCCAGACACGGTCTTTATCTGGGCGCTCTGCTGGTGCTTTCTGGTCGTATTACTAGCGCACCAATTTCACCTCTCGGTCGAGATTGGTGCTTTTCTTGCAGGTATTGCAATCGCGCAGTTGCCGATCCACGAAGATCTACATCGGCGACTGCATCCATTGATGACTTTCTTTGTGGCGGTCTTTCTTGTCACGCTAGGAATCCAGATGGACATCTCTGTCTTGGGTGAAGTTTGGAAGTATGCCCTCGGCCTGAGTGTTTTCGTTATTATCGCGAAACCTTTAATTGTTTTTATAATTTTGAGTAGATTGCGTTATAGCGAATACACTGCTTTTCAAGCCGCGACGGCGAGTGGCCAGGTAAGTGAGTTTGCCTTTATCCTGCTCGGCCTTGGAGCGGGTGCTGGTTTGATCGAAGGCAGAGTGGTCTCTCTTGGCGGTATGGTTGGAATATTGACCATCGCGATTTCGTCCTATCTCATCTTATACAGTGATCCGCTTTATGGCGCTTTCCAGAAGCTGGGGATTTTGAAATTTTTTAAAGCGAAACAAGAACCCGATACGGAAGAGCAGCATTCGTACGAGGGTCATGTGATCGTGGTAGGAATGAACGCACTTGGGCGGGAGGTTGTGAAACAACTTTCAGGTCGGGGCGAAACCGTGTTAGCGATCGACACTGACCCAAGAAAATTGGAAGGGCTAAATTGTGCGGAAACTTTGATTGGCAGCGTGGAGTATGAATCGGCGGTCGAAGAGATCGGGCTAAGTCGTGCGAGACTGGTTATCTCAGCGCTTCAGATTGAAGACACCAATCATCTGTTGGCTTATCGTTGTCGCTCGGCGGGCGTATCGTGTGCGATCCACGCTTTTGATATTTCAGTGGTTGAGGATTTGTTGGATTTGGACACGGCCTATATGTTCATGCCTGCCTTTGACGCCGTGCGTGAGCAGTTGGCAATATTTGATCAAATAGAGCGTGTTGATAAGAACGAGGAGGACATCCCGCTATGACGGCGATTGCGATACTGCTGCTGGCGGCGGCGATTGCCTTTGGCCTTTCTAGGCTTTTGCGGCTTCCTGCGATTCCATTACTCTTGCTGGGCGGTGCGAGCCTGAGCGTTCTGGCAGGCTATGTGGACTACAAGGTGCCGCAAGAGTTGATCGCGGAAATGATCCAAATTGGACTCGCTGTACTCGTCTTCACTGCGGGTGTCGAGCTAAGTCCTAGGAGGATGCGTGGGCGAACCCGCGCGATTACGATTTTGGCACTAACGCAGTTTTTTATGCTGGGAGCCTGTGGCGCGTTAACGGCAGTTTTTCTTGGTTATGATTGGACGAATGCTCTTTATTTGGGCTGCGCGCTTTCAGCCAGCTCAACATTGGTTGTGGTGCGCCATTTGCAGCAACGTCGCCAAATGTTCGAACCCCATGGTCGGTTAGTACTCGGGGTGCTTTTGTTGCAAGATATCTTTATTGTCTTGATTATGGTGGCGCTACTCAAGTCGCCTCAAGGATGGCTGATGGTTTGTAATGGCGTGGCCAATGCACTCGCGTTGGGAATCTTTGCGCTTGGGGTCCACCGCTGGCTAGTGCCATTTGTCGTCAGGCGAATGAAGTTAGACGATGAAGAGTTGATGCTAGGCGCGCTGGCGGCGCTCTTTGCCTTTTCAACAATGGCTTACTTGTTAGATCTTCCATTTTTGGTGGGCGCCTTTTTTGCAGGTTTTGCCATATCAGCCTTTCCTATGAATGGCTTGGTGCGCGGAATGTTGGGTTCATTATCAGGCTTTTTCCTGGCTCTGTTTTTCATCAGCGCAGGCGCCTTTTTAACGCTACCTAGCTTGGAAATTGTTGGGCACAGTCTTGTCTTTATCGCCGTACTGATCTTTGTAACGGTTTTTCTTGTCGCAATCATAGCCGAGTTGGTGGGTTACTCCAGTCGTGCAGCAGTCGAGACGGGCTTATTACTTTCGCAGACCAGCGAGTTTTCTCTTTTGCTGGCGCTAACAGGAGTGGCTTCGGGACAGATCACACCAGAGCTTTTCTCTATGATCGCATTGATTACAGTGAGCACAATGGCGATGACTCCGCTAATCTCTCGCGAGAGTGTGGCATTGCGACTCGTTAAGTGGCACCCTCGCTATCGAAGTGGCGAGGCGGCTTGCGAGGTGATGCGGAACCACGCCGTGTTACTCGGCTATGGCCGGGCGGGGCCACGCACTGTTTCTGCCCTGAAAGAGCGCGGCATTTCTATGGTAGTGGTGGATGAGGATGCGGGCGTGATCCGTCAACTGATTGCGCAAGGTATCCCTTGCGTGCATGGGGATGGTTCCGACGTGCATACATTGAAGCGAGCGCATTGCTTGGAGGCGAAGGTAGTCTTTTGTTCAATGCGGCGGACTCGCGATGCGCAATTGGCGCTGAATTATTTGAAAGATTCACCAGTTGAAGTTATTGTGCGGGTTTTTGAGAAGTTTGAAGAAGATGCGGTACGTGCTGCGGGCGGACAGCCCGTGCGAACAGCCGTTGCTGCAGTTGCCCAATTTCTGGAATGGACGGAAGCGAATCTGCCAAGCGTAGAGGGCTCCTAGTGGCTTCATTTACGGATACCGCCAATGCCGAGAACGAATCCTTAGCGAGTGTGACTAGTCGCTGCTCTGCCTTCTGCTATGAGGCAAAGAAAAATCGCGGACGCTCGCTGAGGTCTTCGACGCTTTGTCCATGAAGCGAGACTTCTAATGCCATTTCTTTGATCACCTCTGCTTGCCCGATCCCGGTCTCTAATGCCATTACACCACCTTCCGCTAAATGGTTAGATACACTTCTGAATAGTAGACCTAAGTCATCCAGACCCTCTTGCCCTGAGGCGAGTGCGCTGTGTGGTTCGTGATCAATCACCTCTGGTTCAGCAGTCTGCATTTCAGCTTCGGTTAAATAAGGCGGGTTGGAAACAATAAGATCAAAGCGCGCGCCTTCATCTAGTGGCTCGAACCAATTCCCTTTGATAAAGGTGACTCTACTGGATAAATTGAGCGCGATCGCATTTTCTTTGGCGAGCGTGATGGCTTCCTCGCTTTGATCAGTTGCGGTGACTTCCGCGTCCGAGTATTTCGAGGCGAGGGCTAAAGCGATGGCGCCGCTACCAGTGCCCAAATCTAGGATACGTTTTGGTGGTGTTTCCAGTCGTTTTACGATCAAGTCAATTAGTTCTTCAGTCTCATGCCGCGGGATGAGGGCGCGCGGATCTACTTTGAGTGTGAGGCCGTAAAATTCCGTGTTGCCTGTAATATACTGGAGTGGCTCGCGCGATGACCGTCGTTTGACTAGAGTGCGTAGGTCTGTGAGTTGCGCTTCAGTTAGCGGGCGGTCGAGATCAAGATAAATGTCGAGGCGTTTAATCCCAAGTGAGTGTGCGATTAAGATATCTGTATCAAGCTTGGCGTTCGGGACGCCCTTCTCTTTGAAGAAAATCTCCGTGCGCTCTTTGATTTCTCGAATGGTGAGCATTTGATATCGCCTCAGAGGGTCTGTTTTTCCAGGAGATTCTGGATGCGGGCCTCATAGTCGTAATTTTGAAGGGCGTCAATGAGGTCGTCCAAGTCGCCTTCAACGACAGTTGGGAGAGAGAGGCTGAGGCCGATACGGTGGTCGGTCAGGCGACCCTGGGGGTAGTTATAAGTGCGGATGCGCTCTGAGCGGTCACCTGTGCCGATCTGACCTTTGCGCTCGGCGGCGTATTTGGCGTGTTCCTCATCGACCTTAGCTTGGAGTAGGCGTGAGCGCATCACCGTGAGGGCTTTGGCGCGGTTTTTGATCTGTGAGCGCTCGTCGGCACAGTAAACAGTGACGCCAGTTGGCTTGTGCACCATCATGACGGCGGAGTCGGTCGTATTTACGTGTTGGCCCCCTGCCCCACTGGCGCGCATGGTTGAGATATCTAGATCTTGCGGGTTGATCTGCACGTCTACTTCTTCGGCTTCAGGAAGCACAGCTACGGTGGCGGTGGAGGTATGAATACGACCTTGGGTCTCGGTTGCAGGTACGCGCTGGACGCGGTGTACGCCGCTTTCGAATTTAAGAAACTTGTAGGCCTCTTCGCCCGTCATGTTAAAAATGATTTCTTTAAATCCACCCACATCGGCGGGGCTTGAGCTCATGATCTCGACCCGCCAGCCACGCGTTTCCGCGTAACGACTATACATGCGGAAGAGATCGCCAGCAAAGATATTGGCCTCGTCGCCACCAGCACCACCGCGGATTTCCATGACGGAGTTACGACTGTCGGTGGCATCAGGGGGGATCATGAAACGGAGTACGTCGTTGGCGAGGCGGTCGCGCTCGTTGGCAAGCGGTTCGATTTCCTCAGCGGCCATTTCTCGCAACTCGGCTTCGACGGAATCATCGGCGGCCATGGCTTGGTTTTCTTTGAGTTGCTCGACGGTGCTGTGGTAAGCTTCAAACTTTTCGACGAGCGTGCTGAGGCGCATTTGTTCGCGGGAGACCTCGGCCGCGCGGCGCTGGTCGGAGTAGAAGTCAGGATCGGCCATCTGCTCGTTCAGCTCGCTGAGTTTATCGCGGAAAGGGGCTATGTCGGGAATTGTGTGCATCGTTAAGAAGCTGCGGTTGAATTATGCATTGCAGTGAAAGCCATAGCTCATAACAGTCGAGTTCTACCTGCAATGACGAAAAAGAACCTTCATCGCCAAAACATCGTCGCCTGTATTTGGGATTTCGATAAGACACTCATACCTGGCTACATGCAGGCGCCTATCTTTGAAGCTTTTGGGATCGACGAGGAGAAATTCTGGAAAGAGGTCAACGCCTTGCCCGATATTTATGCCAAACGTGGCACGCGCGTCTCTTACGATACGATCTATTTGAACCACCTGATCAGCTTCGTGAAAAACGGTTGCCTCAAGGGCTTGACCAACCAGCGCTTGCGCGAACTGGGTAAAGAGCTGCGTTTTTACGACGGCTTGCCTGAGCTGTTTACCCGCTTGCAGGCCGTGACGGAGTCGCGCCCAGAGTATAAAAAGCATAACATCAAGCTAGAGCATTATATCATTAGTACGGGATTAGCCGAGATGATCAAGGGCAGCATGATTGCGCCCCACGTTGACGGGATCTTCGGATGCGAATTTATTGAGGCACCACTGCCGCCAGGCTATTCCAACCAAGACGAGTTACCCTTGCAAATGGAGTTTGAAATCAGCCAGATTGGCACGATCGTCGATAATACCATTAAAACGCGTTATATTTTTGAGATCAACAAGGGCACCAACAAGAATCCGACGATTGATGTGAACGCTTCGATGGACCGAGTGGATCGCCGCATACCGATCGACCGCATGATCTATACGGCGGATGGGCCGAGCGACGTGCCTGTATTTTCAGTCGTTAAAAGCAATGGCGGGAAGGCTTATGCAGTTTTTAATCCCGAGAGTGAAGCTGAATTTGCGCAAAACGATGCGCTACTTCACGCGGGGCGTATCCATGCCTATGGCCCGGCTGACTACACGGAAAAGAGCACTACTTCCAAATGGCTGCGCATGCACGTGCGCTCGATTTGCGATGGGATCGTGGCAGAATGTGAGGCGAGTCTTAGCGAAAACGTTAGCCGCGCGCCTAGGCATCTGCACGATGAGGATGAGCTGGATGAGACTTCAGCCGGGAAAGTTAAGTCACAAAAGGATTTGTTTTAGCTTAACATATGAACATGCTCACTGCTCTACTTCTTGGTGCGATCTGCGGCTTAATCGGGGCCTTCGCGATGACTTTCTTCATGGGGGCGGTCAGTCAGGCTTTTAGTAAGCGAGTGGACATGGCGCGTGCCTTAGGCAGCTATTTCACTGGAAAAGCAGAAGGTTCGGGTGCACTCGGGCGCGCTATTCACAGTTTGTCGGGTGTCGTTTTTGGGAGCATCTATTTTGCGATTATGCATGCGATGGGGGCTCTTGCATTTCCCTATGCTATTTTTCTGGGGATCGGCTTCGGTTTCTTCCACGGATTGATCATGAGCTACATACTTATGTTTTTCGCCAGCGAGCGTCACCCGGTGGAAATGTACCGTGAAGCGACTCTTGAAGAGGGGCTACTGCACCTGGTGGGGCACATTATTTTTGGTGGCGTCGCAGGAGTCTTAGGCAGCTTGATTTCGTTTGCGATTTGATCAACTAGGCTCACCAAGGATGAGCCGTACGGCGTCTAGGCGCAAGTGCGCCTTGGCGATATGACGTGTCACATCCGCGATGACTGTTTCTGCAATTTTGATTTCTTCCTGCCGAATGTTGGGATTCACCTTTTGTAGCTCCTTTAAGCGACTGGCTTCTCCGTCGAGCCGTTCGTGGGCTTGATTCATGGCGGTTGTGAGCCGAACTGATTTTTGATTGTTAGCGAGCTTTTCTGCTGCGCTTAGCATTTCTGGAACGAGGGCTTGGAGTAGCGCAGGGTCTTGCTTGAGGCGGAAGACTTCTTCGTCGCCACAGTATTTGTTAATAGTGTCGTGTGTGAATTGCTGACTGCAATCCTTGCCGCTGAGATCGACGAGCACGCGCACTGGTGTTGGGGGCAGAAAGCGATCCACGTGGAGACGTGGTGGCGCGACGCTCTCGAGCACATAGATGGCCTCGATCAAAATAGCGGGCGCTTGGACACTGGGATCTTTCCAGACGACGATAGAGCTGTTACCTTTTTCCGAGCTGAGCGTGAGATCGATCGCACCGCGGACCATAGGGTGATCCCATGTCAAGAAACCGATATCTTCGCGACCAAGTGCACGAGTGCGGTCGCAAGTCACAGTGGCCCCCTCTTCCGGCAAGCAGGGGAAGGAATCGGTAAACAACTGTCCCGGCGTAAGACGGAAGGTGCGAGTATCGACATCATCGACGGTCACGCCGAAGTGATCAAAGATGCGATTCATAAATTGGTCGAGCGTGGAGTCGGCATCGAGGGCACGGATGTGCCCGACGAGCTTGTCGGAGACTTCTTTACGGAAGGAGTTCAGCGCGATGAGCCGATCCTGCCCTTGGCTAAGTTGCCTCTCTAGGTCTGCGCGGAACACCTTGCTTTCCTCGATCAGTTGGTCGGCCTCAGACAGCGTCTTTTTATCGACAATGTGGTAGCGTGGTCCCAGCGAGCGGAGACACTCTCCAAACTCGCTCAGGTAGGCATAGCCGCCTTTGAGTGAATGCTCGACGCCGTTCAGGCCCTCGTGGTGCCAGCGCATGAGTAGTTCTGTCCAACTATTCTTTAGGAATGGAATGTGGATTTGGATGGTTTCGCTTTGCCCGATTCGGTCAAGACGGCCAATGCGCTGTTCGAGTAATTCGGGGTTGAGTGGTAAGTCGAAGAGCACGAGGTGGTGGGCGAACTGAAAGTTACGCCCTTCGCTGCCAATCTCTGAGCAGAGGAGAATTTTCGCGCCGTCGGGCTCAGCGAACCATGCCGCGTTGCGGTCTCGCTGGAGCAGTGTCAGTTTTTCGTGGAAAAGGCCAGCTTTGACGTTGATTTCTTCGAGTAGTGCGTCGTGGACCGCTTGCACCTTTTCGCGAGTGCAGCAGATGAGGAGGACTTTCTCATTTTCTCCGAGGTCTTTAATTAGTTCGGCCAACCACAAGATGCGTGGGCCGTGGCGAAAGTCGTAGGGCTCGGCCTCTTCCTTGCCTTTGGACGTATCGAGTTCAAACTCATGGAGTAGGCGTTTCTCAAGCGCTTCCTTTGGTAGCTTCGCGCGCGGCATGAGTGCGGATGGCAGCCCTTCCCTTTTTGGGAAGCCAGTTAGCGAGTCACGCGAGTTGCGAAAAATCACACGCCCCGTGCCGTGTCGATCGACTAGCTCTTCTAGCATGGATTGCTGGTCTTCGAGGTGTGTATTAAACTCGTCGTCGGTGTATTCTTCGAAGACTTCACGAAGATATTTGAGATCTTCAGGGTATAGCTTTTTATGGGCAAACATCTTGTTGGCCACCGCCGCGACCTTAGAGTAGCCCGACTGTTCTTGACGAAATTTATCCAGATCAGGATAACGCTCAGGATCGAGCAAGCGGAGACGGGCAAAGTGTCCTTCCGCGCCGAGTTGCTCGGGTGTGGCGGTCAACAGTAACAAGCCGTGACTTCTTTTTGTTAGACCCTCGACCAGTTGATACTCCGGGCTGACGACTTGGGGCGTCCATTCGAGGTGGTGTGCCTCGTCGACGACGAGCATGTCCCATTTCGCCGACAACGCACAATCTGCCCAACGCGAATGCTCTAGTAGCGTCTTAATACTGCAAATCACGAGTTGTTCAGTGTTGAAGGGATTGGTTGCCACGTCCACAGAGGTAACGGATTCACAATGCGCCGCATCGACCAGCGTGAACCACAGGTTAAAGCGGCGCAGCAACTCGATTAACCATTGATGGACAAGCGACTCAGGCAATACGATGAGGATGCGCTCTGCTCGACCTGTGAGGTGGAGTCGGTGCAAGATCAAGCAAGCTTCGATCGTTTTGCCAAGACCGACTTCGTCTGCGAGCAAGACACGCGGCATGTAGCGGCTAGCGACTTCAGAGGCGATGTAAAGTTGATGTGGAATCAGGTCGATACGTCCGCCTACGAATCCAGCCACGTCCGACTGTTTGGCATCTGCCAGCCGGGTGATGGCCTCGTAGCGCAAGTTGAAGGCGGACGATTGATCAATTTGTCCCCGGATGAGGCGATCTTCGGGTTTGCTGAAGCTGATCGTATCCGCGAGATCCATTTCTGTGATTTTGACCGCCCCAGCAAGGTAAGTGATGATCCCCTCCTCCACTTTCACCGCCTCGATCACGACGGGTTCACCGCCTTGGGAGTGAATGGTGTCGCCCACGTAAAATTCGACGCGCTTAATGGGCGCATTGGCTCGTGCATAGAGCCGGGCTTCCGCAGACGCCGGAAAAGCGAGTTTAAGCTGATGTGGGGAGACTTCTTCCACTATCCCGAGCCCGAGCTCTGGCTCCGTTTCGCTGATCCAGCGTTGTCCAATCGTAAATTTAGCCATTGCTGGATGTTTTGGCTCACCTTAATTAAAGTCAAGGAGCGGCTCTACGTATGTTAGCAGTGGCAAAGGTTCTTGCGGCGATGGACATGCTCCCGCTAACTTTATCTATGCACGCGAATATCGACCTCTTTATTCCTGACCAGATCAGTACTCCCGAAGCACAGGCGCGCACCTCCCACCTCGGCATTGGCGCGCACCAAGACGACTTGGAATTTATGGCCTTTCATGGCATCGCCACCTGCTATGGTCAAGATGGCGCGTGGTTTAGTGGCATCACCTGCACAGATGGTGGCGGTAGCGCTCGCTCCGGAGCCTTTGCTGGTAAGACGGACGCCGAGATGCAAACGATCCGTGCCGACGAGCAACGCCGTGCGGCGGAAATCGGCCAATACAGCTATGTAGGGCAGCTTGGCTTTACTAGCGCGGCAATTAAGGATCCCGCAACCCGTGGCAAACTAGTTGATCAATTGGAGCAACATCTAATCTACACTCAGCCCGAAGTGCTCTATACGCACAATCCCGCCGACAAGCACGCCACTCACGTGGCTGTATTTCACGCAGTGATTGAGGCGCTGCTTAGGATTCCGCCCTACTCTCGCCCAAAGAAGGTCTACGGCTGTGAAGTTTGGCGTGATCTCGACTGGCTTGAGCCGGAGGATAAGATCGCGCTTGATGTGAGTCCTTATCCCGAATTAGCTGAGAAACTGAATGCATGCTTCGCCTCGCAGATTACTGGGGGTAAAGACTACGGAAAGGCCGTCATTGGCCGCCGCCGTGCGAATGCGACCTTTTACGATTCTCATTCGGTTGATGCGCTTGATCAGTTGTGGTTCGCAATGGACCTGACGCCGCTGATTGAAGATGATGCACCTAGCGTTAAGGCCTTTGTTGAAGCAAAAATAGATCGATTTCGTTCATCAGTCATCGGGCAATTGTAGCGCCTTAGCTTATTCGATTTAGCCTCGCCTCTAGGCAAATTTTGGCGCAAGGAAGCTGGCGCGCTACGTACTCACTTGACGCAATCGCGGATTCGGTGAACTTAGCCTGTTCCATGCCTGTCGCTGATACAATTGTAGCTCTCTCATCGCCTTCAGGCGAATCTGCCATTGCGCTGATTCGCTTGTCTGGGCCCGCTTGTGCGGAACTGGCTCTTGCGATCACACAGCGCAGTCAGCCGCTCAAGAAGCGCTATGCGCATTTTGCTAAGTATATCGATGTTAATGGAATACAAATCGACGAGTGCGTTATTACCTATTATACTTATGGTCAATCATTTACAGGCGAATCAATGCTAGAAATAGCGCCTCACGGCAATCCCATGATTGTGCAAAAAATACTGACGGATTTAATGGCGCGGGGATGCCGTCCCGCGGAGCCTGGTGAGTTTACGCGCACAGCGTTCTTAAATGGTCGCATGGACTTGAGCCAGGCTGAGGCCATATCTGATTTGATTCGTGCACGTTCTGACCGCAGCCTTGAAGTGGCACAACGCCAGTTGCATGGGTCGGTTGGTCGCAAGATGAGCGAACTGACAGAGCGGCTACTCGGCGTAATGGCACAGCTCGAAGCCTACATAGATTTTCCTGAAGAAGATTTGCCGTGTGAAGACCAAGCTGGCCCTGCTTCTGAACTTCGCAAGCTGATCGAGGAAATAGGCGATTTGATGGAAACGCAGCGTTATTCCGCCCTGCTCCATGAAGGAATTAAAACCTTAATTATTGGCGAACCTAACGTAGGAAAAAGTAGTTTGATTAATGCACTAACAGGCGCCGAAAGGTCCATAGTTAGTGATATTCCAGGCACAACACGTGATTACATTTCGGCCTTTATGATGCTGGGGTCATGGCGTATCGAGATTTTGGATACAGCGGGTTTACATGAGGCTGGCGACGCGATTGAAAGGATCGGGATTGACCACACGATTGAGCAAGCCGAGACAGCGGATTTCTTCTTGCTCGTGCTTGATGCCAACCTGCCCTACCCCACTCTGCCGGATTCTTTACTGCAGCGAATTAATCCGGCTAATACGATCGTGATCGAGAACAAAACAGATCTGCCCAGCGCTCAATCGTGTGCTGATTTCCTGCCGGATCTACAGCATGTACGCACTTCCCTCCTCGAGCGGAAGGGTCTCGCGGATCTGCGCGAAATCTGGCAGAAATCTATTGATGCCAGTCTGACGCATGGGCAGAATGATGGCGTGGTGGTTAACGCACGGCATGCCGCTTCACTTAGAGAAGCTGTTGATGCACTGAAACTTGCATCATCTAAGTTGAAATTAGGCGATCACTCTGAGCTGATTGTGGCTGACATGCGTGAGGCAGTAGAACACATTGGGCAAGTTGTTGGACGCGTCGATAATGAGCGTATGCTTGATAGGCTTTTTAAACAATTTTGCATCGGTAAATGAGCAAAGGATTAAAGTTTGGTAAAGTCCAACCCTATGACGTGATTGTCTGTGGAGCCGGTCATGCGGGATGCGAGGCCGCCCTAGCCTCTGCGCGGCTTGGTGCCGACACGCTGATGCTGACTGGCAACCTCGATACGATCGCTCAAATGAGCTGTAACCCTGCAATTGGCGGCCAAGCCAAAGGTCACATGGTTCGAGAGATCGACGCACTTGGCGGCGAGATGGCAATCAACACAGATACCACAGCGATTCAGTTTCGTCTATTAAATGCTTCTAAGGGACCTGCTGTCCAGGCGCCTAGAGCGCAATGCGACAAGAAGGCTTACCAATATCGCATGAAGCATGTGATTGAGTTGCAGGATAACTTAGACCTTTTTCAGGCTATGGTCCAAGGTCTTATCTATGAAGGCGATAAGGTAGTTGGCGTTCGGACTAATCTGGAAGTTGAATTTTACGCGAAGACCGTAGTTGTCACGACGGGCACATTTCTTCGTGGCTTAATGCATGTAGGTAAGAATACGAATAAAGGCGGGCGAATGGGCGATTTTTCGGCGGAAGGGCTTTCTGGGTCATTTTTGGAGGCAGGAATTGAGCTAGAGCGCCTGAAGACTGGCACACCAGCGCGGATTCTTGGCAGTAGCATTGATTTTAGTTACCTAGAAGAGCAGAAGGGCGACTTAGACCCGACGCTTTTTGCGTTTTACGATACGCGTGGAATCGAAAACGTGTTCCACGTGGAACAATCGGAGAAGGGCGCCCTGGACTCGGAACACGAACTGTTCCACGTGGAACAGCCGCATCAACGAAAGCTGGGGTGGTTACCTGGCCAGGATCAGGTGTCCTGCTGGATGACTTACACGGGGGCGGACACGCGGCAGGTGGTTGAGGACAATCTACACCTTTCACCGATGTATTCGGGGCAGATCGAAGGCACAGGGCCGCGTTATTGTCCCAGTATTGAAGATAAATTCGTCCGCTTTGCTGATAAGGAGCGCCACATGCTTTTCCTAGAGCCTGAAGGGCGTAACACTAACGAATGGTATATTAACGGGCTGTCTACGAGTTTACCTTTTGCAGTGCAGTTAGATATGCTGCGAAGCATTGAGGGTTTAGAGGATGTCCACATGCTGAGGCCAGCTTATGCAGTGGAGTATGATTTTGCCCCTCCGACGCAGCTTTTTCCTTCACTGGAATCCAAGAAGGTGGAGAACCTTTTCTTTGCGGGTCAGATCAACGGCACCTCAGGCTACGAAGAAGCAGCGGGGCAGGGGCTAATCGCAGGCGTCAATGCTGTGCAAAAGATTCGTGGGCAGGAAGCCTTGGTCTTGAAGCGTCACGAAGCTTACCTTGGAGTGCTCATCGATGACTTAGTGACAAAGGGCACGAAAGAACCATATCGTATGTTTTCTAGCCGCGCAGAACACCGGCTCTTGTTCAACCATCCGAGTGCAGAGTTGCGCTTAGTCGATACGATTGATAAACTGCAACTCGTTGATGAACAAAGGTTAGCGAAAATTAAGGAGAAGTCTTCTAAGGTGCTTGAATGGACGGATCGTCTTGAGCTCGAGCGCAGGGCAGGTGAGAGCTATGCTTTACATTTGCGGCGATCTCATTCCCAGGAGGACTTCCCCGACGCCATGAAGGGAGAATCTAAGGAAGTTCGCGAAGAGGTGCATTACCGTGTAGTTTTTAAAGGTTATTTAGATCGCGAACTGAAGCAGATCGAGAAACTAAAGCATATTGACAAGATCAAGTTACCCGAGGGCTTTGATTTTACCGAAGTTAAGGGGCTACGCAGCGAGAGCGCTCAGAAGCTGGTCGAGATTGCTCCAAGCTCTTTGGGGCAGGCGAGTCGTATCAGTGGCGTGAACCCCGCGGACATCAGCATTCTAATGGTGCATCTGGAGGCTCGCTCTGGCGAAAAGTCGCATTAACAAACAATTTCAACGGAAAAGCCTTCTGGACGATTGTCTCATTTGTGTTACGGCGGAGCCCCATCCAGGTTAAATCGGCCGGAAAGGGTTTGGACTTGGGTTTAAGCTTGACCCATCATGTTTTTTGGTGGATGAGGTAGCTTTAATAACAAGTCCGTAATTTCTAGGCCTTTAAAAATCCAACTGTTTGCATAGCTGACTATAAACAAGTATGAGCGCGCAAAAAATGCATCGTGTTTTGGTCGTAGACGATGAGTCTGACGTTACTGAACTTTTACAGTATAGACTTGAGCAAGAAGGGTATCGCGTAGCGACATTAAACGATCCCTTGGGCTTTGTTGTCAAAGTGCGCGAGTTTGAACCAGACTTGATGCTCTTAGATGTAATGATGCCCGAACTCAGCGGCATACAGTTATGCCGCATTGTCCGCGCGGATCCTTCGATGAAGAATATTCCCGTCATATTTCTGAGTGCGCGCGGTGAGGTCGAGGACCGAATTAAAGGCTTAGAAGCCGGAGCCGAAGATTATGTATCTAAACCATTTAATACCAATGAGTTGATGCTTAGGATTAGCAAAATGCTCAAGCGCTCAGGCGCGCCCTCGGAACCCGCTGGGCAGTCGCGAATTGAGATCGCGGGCGTGGCCATCGACGAGGATTTGCACCAACTGACGGTTGATGGTGAAAATGTTGTACTGACAGCGACCGAATTTCGTCTACTCAAACTTCTCATGGAGCGAAAGGGACGCGTGCAATCGCGAGATCATCTATTGGTTAATGTTTGGCATTACGATACAGATATCGAGACACGTACTGTAGATACCCATGTGCGCCGCGTACGGGAGAAACTTGGACAACATGCGCACATGATTGAGACGGTGCGTGGCGTCGGTTACCGGGCGGTCGATATCTAGTGCGAATAAACTAGGGGACCTTGCCTTAGTTACTTGAGCTTAGTCAGCTGCTGATTAACTTGTCTTATAATTTGGATTTGGCTTATAACTGGGTCATTTCGCTCTTTCGTCTAATATGCTCTGGTTTTCTACAATTTTATTGCTGCTCTTATCGCTTTTACTCTTTCGTCACATCTTACGATTGAGCCGTCTCTTACATGAGCTTGAAGATTCGGTCTGTTCGCAAAGGCGTTTAATACCGGAAGTCTCTAGAGAGACTTTACGAAAAATCGGAGCACTTGGTCTTGTTGATTCGATAAACGAACTCATTGATTCAAATAATCAGACCATCATACAAAAGAACGATTATTCAGATCAGATTGACGTCATCCTAGGCGCAGTTCAGGAAGCAGTGATTGTATTTAACGAAGATCATGTGGTGGAATACGCCAATCGATCTACGGAGAGGATATTTCATGAGGGCCTTCCAATCCAAGGCATGAGTCTAGAGGGAGTGCTTCGTTCGAGTGCTTTGTTGGAACATTTAGATTCCGCAGCGACTCAAGACGACAACGAACCAACACGGATCAAGATCAATCAGGGAAAGAAAAAACTATGGTTTGAAGTTTCTTGCTCGAGGGTGCAGGGCATGTATCCCGAGGGCACTTACTCGACGCTTCTTGTCATGCATGACATTACAAAGCAAAAAGACCTGGAAGCCAGTCGACGTAAATTTGTGGCCAATGCTTCACACGAGTTACGTACGCCATTGACTATCATTAAAGGGTTCGCGGAAACATTGACCGACGACAAGGCGGCGATTGATAGCAAGATGCGAGATCGCTTTACGAAGAAAATCTTAAAAAACGCGGGGCGCCTTCACCGGCTCGTCGAGGATTTGTTAACTATTTCAAGATTAGAGTCGCAGCCCTACTTAATCGAGCCGGTAGAGCAGTCCATTGAATCTCTTTTTACTGAAGTCGCTGAAAGTTATTATAGTCGGCTTGATGTTAGTGGGCAGAGAATTGAAGTAAAGGTCGATGAGGCGGTGGACCCGTTTTCTTTTGATCGATATCGGATCCATCAAGTTTTGGATAATCTTGTAGAAAACGTTTTTCGCTATGCGCCAGAGTTTAGGTCAATCAGATTGGAGGCTGTGCTCGAGCCTGAATCGGGAGATGCGCATTGCTCCGTTATTGATGATGGTCCTGGTATTCCAAAGAAGCATCTCCCGCACCTATTCGAGCGTTTTTATCGGGTGGATAAAGGACGGTCGCGGGAGACAGGTGGCACTGGGCTTGGCCTAAGTATTGTCAAGCATATCGTGCAGCTACACGGCGGCACAGTCGCGGCTGAGAGTAAAGTGGGGGAGGGCACGCGCATGTCTTTTAGACTGCCGATCAAACTGACTCAACCACTAGGAGAGACTTCGGCTGACCTGGAATACGCTGGTAACAATACCCATAGCGATCAGAGCGACGAGTATGAAAGCACAGATCAAGGCGCCGGTTGAAACAAGTGTAGTCAATTTGGTGAGGCGCGCCGTTAATTCATTGCGAAACCCTTTGGTAATTTCGTTCATGCTGTGGGCAAGATTACCGGTATTTTCACCGACCGTTAATATGTCGACCGCGAGGTCGGGCATAAATTGGTTTCTTTGAAAGGCCTGTGCGATTGAGAGCCCCTCGTTGACCTGACCTCGTGCAGTGTTGAAGCGTTCACGCAGTTTGGTATTTTTCACAGTACGCTCGGTTAGGCGCAAGGTCTCGCTTGTATTGATACCACTTTCTAGCAATGTGCTGATCAAGTTACCGACTTGGAAGAGTTCGCCTAAGTAAAAGATTTTGCCTAGCAGTGGCACTTTTAAAAGCCATGAGTCGGTGCGACCTAGTCCAGATTCGGTACGCCGCCATTGCTGGAAACCTATAATACCAATAATTAATCCTAGCAGAAAAAAGGGACCGATCTGCGCGATGAAGGATGAGCCATCGATTAATATGCGAGCGCTCCAAGTCATCTCACCACCCAGACGATCCAGCATACCTTGAATTTGCGGCAATAATACCGTCATAAAAAGGATGACGACTGCAATTGCGACTGTGCAAATGAAGGCTGGGTAAACCATACTCGCGATCATCTTTTTGCGTATCGCTTCCTTTTCTTCAAGGTAATCGATTACTTTGCTCAAAATAGGGCCTAGGTTGCCGGTTGCCTCGCCAGCCTCAATTACGTAGCTGATCGAGCTTGGGAAGCAGCGAGCTTGGCGCGACATAGCCCCTGCCAATGTGGAACCCTCACTGAGGTCGCGCCAGAGCGTTTGCGCAGTGGCACGTTGCTCCTTATCGCTGAGGCGTTGACTGAGTATACGGATGGAGTCGCCGACGGGTAAACCAGAACCGTGGAGCTCCATCAAGCGCTTTAGTATGAGGAGGCCGACTCTTTCACTTTTGGCTCCGCGGGTCTTTTGAGAATTTTCGTTGCCGTCTTTTTCACTGCGGTTGCTCCGTAGTGCCTTTGTGCGTTCGCCTAGTCTAGCCAAGGCAGAAGGTGCCCCAGTGGCTCCTTCCTTTAAGGTCAATGGGCTGAGCCCTTTCGCTTGTAGGCGCTGCATGGCGAGGCGGCGCTCGGCTGCCTCGATCGTGCCGCTTACAATCGTGCCATCTTTCTCACGCGCTTTATAGTCAAAAACTGCCATTTATAATACCAGAGGAGTGTCTTGTTGAGGACAGCAAGTCCACTATTTTCGTTTTCAAAAGATCGACTGAGTCGATTCGTATTTGTTACAGAGCTCTAGCGTAAGTGTGGAACAATACTCGACCTATTGTGACAGATATGCACACTGGAAGCTATGAATCAGCATGCTGATCAACTAATTGGCATAGGATGTGCAAATACAAGAAATATATAACATTTTTAATAATAACATTCAGTTGTTTTTGGATTAAAATTGACCACAAAATCAGCTGAAACTTTCTCAAATCAGCTACGATTTATTCTCTATACATCGTAACCACTCTTGCAAATAGTATATCGTCTGGATGGACTCTACGGCGTGGGCCCAAGCCACGGAATATAAAACCTTAATCTACTTGGTGACTTCAGCGGGATCGACTACAAAAGTGCATGCATAATGGCGAAATGTTCATCTGCAGAAATACTATAAAATGTTAAACTAATATAATGAACATCACCCATTCTGCCACTTACCTTCTCTGTTCACTTGGGTTTTTTGTCACGCTTTTGGGCGAGAGCGACTCAATATCATTGGGCAATACTTTGAGTATGCCCACCGATCAGATCAATACCATTATGCGGCAAAGCGCTATGCCTGATCTGGGGGAAGGGCGACTCTCAAGGATTCTTACCCGTTACTACAATGAAAGTCTTGGAGGCGCAGAAAAATGGGATGAGATCTCGAGCCTTCAAGTGTCTGGCACAATCGCATTGGCGACTGGTGAGTTCGAGTTGACTGTCTACCAAAAAAAACCAGACCGCTTTAGGATGAGGGTTCGTCACAATCAGAGAGATTTAGAGATGGGCTTCGACGGCGTCACCGCTTGGCAAAGAATGCCGGGCCGAGATACTGAGCCTGAATTGATGGGAGAGGCCGAGGCTAGACGCTTTATACACGGTGCCCAGTTCGGCAGTTTTCTGCTTTATCCCTATGCGAATGGAAAAGAGATCCAATATGTCGATTCAGTCCCCATCGAAGGTAATCTTTGCCACCTGATTCGTGTGACGCTAAGTAGTGAGTTTCAGGTTGATTATTTTATCGATATACGCAAATATCAGTTGCTTAAATCCGTCCACACTGACTTTCGCAGTGGTTTAGTGTCTAGCGTCTTTTACAAAGATTACGTTCGAGAGTCGGGCATGCTCATCGCGAAGCAAATTGAAAACTTTGAAAATGGGGAATGGGTTAGCTCGCTCACGACTAATGACCTTAAAGTGAATTCAGGCCTTATGCCATGGATGTTTGAGATGCCCCAGTAGGCCCTCTTGATTGTGGCCTTTCATAAATTGTTTACGAGATGTCACTAACTTTGGCTCGCTCCTTACCATAAGGCTTGGAGGCTATGAGCGCCCCCAAAAGACAGTTCATATTATTCTAGCTAATTACGATCATGCCCGTAACCGATATTTTCGACGTCGTCGATACGAGCGACAGGGTCCTCCGACAAGAACCACGTTCTGTTGTGCACCGTGAAAAGCTCCTGCACCGCGCAATACATGTCTTTGTGTTTAATAAAGCGGGACAACTTTATTTACAACGTCGCTCTATGGCCAAAGATACTGCACCGGGCAAATGGGTGAGTTCCTGCTCTGGCCATGTCGATACTGGCGAGGACTACGACGAAGCGACCAGACGAGAACTAATTGAAGAGCTTGGCTTGCGCGACCCTGTCGATCTAAAGCGCCTCTTTAAAGAAGCCCCCTGCGAGCCGACTGGTAATGAATTTGTCTGGGTCTACACCTGCCAATCGGAGGGGCCTTTCATACTAGATCCAATTGAGGTGATCGAAGGCCGCTGGATTGATCTAGAGGAGTTGAAGAATTGGCTTAGTAATCGCCCGCGTGACTTTGCATGGTCCTTCAGTTATCTCTGGGCGAAATATCTCGATAGTAACTACTAGTATTGCGCTTAGTCAGGCAGGTAGGTGGCTGAGTTTTTAGAATCTTCCTCGACCTCGACTTTTGTGACCCAGACGCGGTCTTCTGTCTGCGCACGCACCATGGGGTTAAAAACTCCATGGAGATGTTGTGCCAGGCCTTCGCAGGAGGTGTTGGGTAAAATGTATGCTTTAAAAAGGTGCCCGAATTGAGCAAGCAGGGCTTCGCTCTCTGGGTCGCTCTCATTGAAAAGACAGGCGTGGTCGAGATTTTGGGCGATCCAGGCGTTGAGATATTTCAAGTCACCAAAGTCGACTACGAAACCGTTGGCATCACTTTTCTGGCAGGCGAAGGTGAGGGTGATTGCCCAGTTATGGCCGTGTATGAGGGAGCAGTGGCCGCCGTGCCAGTGTTGACGATGAGCGAAGGGGATGTCGCGGTAGGTTTTGCTACAGGTTAGCATGATATTTAGGTGATGGGATATGAAAGAGGCGCTTTGCTGGAGATAGGCAGATTCTAGTGCTCAAAGTCGCCAGTCGTTTGCGCGAAGGTTTGCGACGCTTGGGGCGTTTTCGGCGTAGGGGGTGGGGTCCTTGACCTTGGCGAGGTCAAAGGCTTCGCGGCGTTCGATGCAGGTGCCGCAGCGACCGCAGTGGAGGTCGCCGCCCTTGTAGCATGACCATGTTCTAGCAAAAGGCACGCTGAGTTCGGCACCGCGCCGCACGATGTCGGCTTTTGTCCAGTCGACGAAAGGGCGGATCAGTTCGACCCGTTCCCAGTCGGCGAGCAAGATTGCATTGGCCATAGCGTCGGCAAATTCATTACGGCAGTCGGGGTAGATCGCGTGATCACCAGAGTGGGCGGCGTAGGCAATTTGCCCCGCTTTGATTGAGAGAGCATGACCAGTCGCGACGGAGAGTAAGATCATATTACGATTCGGCACGACCGTGCTCTTCATATTTTCTTCCGTGTAGTGCCCTTCGGCAACTTCGATCTCTGATGAGGTTAGACTGCTGCCTGCAAGGAGTGGCTGGAGGGCCGAAAGATTCGCGACGGGCTGGGGAATGTCTAGCTCTTCGCAGATCGCGGCGGCGCGCTCGAGCTCGCAACGGTGGCGTTGGCCGTAGTCCACAGAGAGAGCGTGGAGGTCATGGCCTGCCTGACGTAAGTGATAGAGGAGGACGGTCGAATCGAGGCCCCCAGAATAGACAATGACGGTTTTCATGAATTCAGTGGTGTGCCAGAATGGCGGAGCCCTGGGAATTCAGTTAGCAGGGCAAAAGTTAATTGCGGAAGATGTGCATCCATTGGATCGCTGCAAGTATAAATGAAGGGAGTGGGCTTCGGTTCTCTGAACTTAATTCCTCCATACAGGTACCTTGACAAGGGCAAAGCGCACTATATTCTGCCGAATTCACTTTTAAATTTAGTAATACTTTAAAAGCGGGCCTCATGCCTGCTTTTTTTATTTTTAGCACCCAATGAGCCACGAAATACTATCAGTTTTAGAATACATGGAAAAAGAGAAGGGGATCAGTCGCCCAGACATGATCGAAGCCATCTCCAGTGCGATCGCGAGCGCTGCCCAAAAGGGTGTCGGTGTGGGTCAAGATATCCGTGTGGAGATTAATCCAAAGACCGGTTCTCTCAAAGCATGGACTGTATTACAGGTCGTGGACTCCGTGGGAGATGATGATCTTGAAATTCACGTCGAGAAGGCACGTCAAGTCACCGTGGACGTTCAAGTTGGCGAGACTATCGAGAAGGAAATCGATCCGGCCTACCTCGGCCGTATCGCCGCGCAGACTGCCCGCCAAGCGATCATGCAGCGCATACGCCAGTTTGAAAAAGACCGTATCTACGATGATTATAAAGACACTGTAGGCGACATTGTCACCGGTATCGTCCGTCGTCGCGAGCGCGGCGACTTGGTAGTCGACCTCGGTAAGGCCGAAGCGATCTTGCCACCTCGCGAGCGTGTTTCCGGCGAAGATTACGCTCCTGGCGAAAGCATCCGCTGCCTACTACTTAAGATCGAGCAGACTAATCGCGGCCCCGATATCATTCTTTCCCGATCTAACTTAAACTTCGTACGACGTCTCTTTGAACTTGAAGTCACCGAGATCGCGGATGGCACTGTTTCGATCGAAGCGATGGCTCGCGAACCCGGCTATCGCACGAAGATCGCAGTGAACAGCAACGATCCGAAGGTTGACCCCGTCGGCGCATGTGTCGGTGCCCGTGGTGCGCGCGTCAAAACCATCGTCCGCGAACTCGGCGGCGAGAAGATCGATATCATCCGCTATTATCAAGATCCGCTACAATTGCTTGAGGAAGCGCTCAAGCCTGCCGTCCCAAAGAATATCAACGTAAACGAAGGCGATCGCCGTATTCACTTTGAAGTGGCGGAAGACGACCTTTCTATCGCGATTGGACGCCGCGGCTTCAATGCTAAGCTCACCTCTCGTCTTCTAGGCTGGAAGCTCGACATAGGCAAGGAGGAGAAAGAGGCCGTCGGTTTTGACGAAAAGGTCGCTAAAGCCGTCCAAGGGCTTAATGCCATCAGCGGATTGGACCCTGAAGTGGCCTCCCGATTGGTCGCGGTTGGTTTTGCTAGCCCCGAAGTATTTGAAGGCGTCGAAGCCGACGACCTGATAGACGCAGGCTTTACTTCTGAAGAAGCCGCAGATGTGATCTCGAAGGTAGCCGCATTTTTCCAGCAACAAGGCTAAGCGAACGTGCTGCCATCCCTTCCGCAATAACCAGACTTAAAAAATATCTCATCTATGAGTGTTCGCATACACCAACTTTCCAAAGACATCGGGATGGAGAACAAGGAGCTGATAGCGCTTCTGAAGAGTCGTGGTTATGAGGTGAAGAGCGCTTCCAGTACCGTCGACAACATCTCCGCCGAGGCCCTCCGAGAGGAGTTCGCCGCGCAAGCGCCTCAGGCGCAGCCTGTCGAGGCCGAGTCCATAACTGAAGCGCCAGTCGCGCCGAAGTTACCTGAGGGCGCCTTCGTCAAATCCGCTGCTGACATAGAGCGTGAGCATCAAGAAAAATCTGATACCAAGGAAGTAGAAAAGGCTACTAAAGCACCCAAGCAGGTCAGCCCTGCGCCATCTACTTCATCTGCGATTTCACCAAAGGCGCCTAATCTGAAACCCGTCCCCCCTACGCCAACTGCCGCACCGACGCCTGCTGGTCCACCCAAGCCGCCCGTTGCTTCCAAAGGAGCTGATGCGGAGCAAGCACCTGTTTCCAAATCTGCTGAAGGCGAAGATCTCGATGCTCCTGCGACTGAAGCCGGAGCGCTGAAGAAGATCCACGTCAAACCCCCGATTGTCGTGCGCGACTTTGCGGGCGAGATTGGACTCAAGCCTTTCAAACTCATCTCCGAGCTAATGGAGATGGGCATTTTCGCATCGATGAACCAAACGATCGAAGAGAGCGTTGCGGTGCAAGTCGCAGGCCGACATGGATGCGAACTAGAGATCCACCACCGTGGCGAGCAGGCCGAAAAAAGTGGGTCTAAGCCAAAAGTGGAAAAGCTCGACGACGACGACCCTAAGTTTCTCAAGCCCCGCCCTCCCGTCGTCTGCATCTTGGGTCACGTCGATCATGGCAAGACCACACTGCTCGACACGATACGCAAAGCCAACGTGGTTAAAGGTGAAGCCGGCGGGATCACTCAGCACATCGGTGCTTACCAGATCGATCACAAGGGGCAGAAGATCTCCTTTATCGATACTCCTGGTCACGCCGCTTTCTCCATGATGCGAGCGCGCGGTGCCAATGTAACCGACGTCTCGATCCTTGTGATCGCGGCCGACGACGCCTTCAAGCCACAGACCGAAGAAGCACTCAAATTTGCCAAAGAAGCCAACAACTCCATCATCGTAGCCATCAACAAGATTGATTCTAAGGGGGCCAACATCGATCGTGTCAAACAGCAGATGCAGGAAAAGGGCATCGCTCCAGAAGATTGGGGCGGTGAAACGATTGCTGTTGAGGTTTCCGCCCTCAAGGGCACGAACATCGACAACTTGCTCGACATGATTCTACTCCAAGTCGAACTTCTTGAGCTCAAGGCCAACCCGACCTGCCCCGCATCTGGCACTATTATAGAATCTCAGATCGAAATGGGTCGTGGTGCCTCCGCTACCGTCATCGTCGAGCGCGGCACCCTTAAGAAAGGTGACGCATTACTCTGCGGCGAGGTTTATTGTCGAGTCAAAACAATGACCGATGCCGATGGCAAACAGCTCAAAGACGCGCCACCCGCGACACCAGTTAAAGTCACCGGGTGGTCAGACGTGCCCGCATCCGGCACCAAGTTTTCCACTGAGAAAAACGAAAAAGTAGCCAAACGCTGCGCAGAGGAGAATATTCAAGTGCGTAAACTCCATGACGCAACCAATACTCAACAGAAAAACACAGAAGGGGGCGCTGCTACCGTTGAAGACCTCTTCGCTGCGATCGAAAATCAGCAGAAGAAGTGCCTCCGCGTGATTGTAAAGTCCGATGTGCACGGTTCGACTGAAGCACTGGTTCAGGCGCTCAAAGCCATCGAGAGCGATAAGGTCGAACTCGACGTGATCAGTAAAGGCGTTGGTCATATTACCAAGAACGACATCACTCTCGCTAGCGCGGGAGGAGCGGTAGTTGTTGGGTTCAATGTCAAACTCGATAACGGCGTACAGAGCCTGGCTAAACATCACGATATTCGTATTGTCCAGCATGCGATTATCTATGAACTCATCGACCAAGTCGAAGAAGCTATGACTGACTTGCTCGACGCCGAATACACAGAGAAGAAGACCGGCGCAGCCGAGGTTCGCCAAATATTCTCTGTAGGTAAGACGCGCAAGGTCGCAGGTTGTATGGTGACAGAAGGGCTCATCCAGCGCAACTGCATCGCCCGTCTAATGCGAGGTGGCGAGCTCATCCATGAGAGCAAAATCGACACACTGAAACGCTTTAAAGACGACGTCAAAGAAGTCAGAGCAGGCTACGAATGTGGCATTAACGTGGCAGGCTACGACGACTACCAAGAAGGCGATACGATCGAATGCTTTGCCGTCGAAGAACAGCGCGCGTCCCTGTAATTCCCGTGGCGAGTCCCCTTTCGTGCCCACGCAGCAATAGTTGCTATTTTTTGCATCCGGAAACAAAAACGCTACGAATTAAATATTTCTCGCCCTAGTTATTAGCTATCATGTCACAACGCATCACACGCATTAATGCATTACTTCAACGTGAGATCAGTGAACAAATGCGGCGATATTATCGCACCGATACTGCAGCGATTACAATTAGTGATGTCTCTGTGTCTGCTGATTTACGTAATGCCAAAATCTATTACTCAGTGCTCGGCGACGATGCCGAGATCGCAGCAAGCCAGAAGCTTTTCCGTAGGATCGGTAAAGACATCCGCCAGCGGGTGAGCCGCGAGATCACGCTTAAATACTTCCCAACGTTTTATTATACCTACGATCCATCGCTAGAACGCGGGGCGGAGATCAACGAAATCTTCGATCAACTCGACCAAGAATCAAAATGACAGATAAAAAGTTCTACCCCGAAGGCAGTACGCGCTTCGCTGCCGCGATTGAAAAGTTAAAGGGACAAAAAGTTGCTGTCCTTGGCCACCAGCGCCCTGATGGAGATTGTATTGGTTCTACCGTTGCCGTCGTTCGTGTATTAAAGAGCCTCGGGATCGAGGCCATTGGTCTAAATCGCGACGCCACGCCAGCGACCCTTAAAGCTTTTGTTGGCGAGACCCCGATGGCTCTAGCTGCCGACTTTACACCCGATGGGCACGTGGCTTTATCTGTTGATTGCGCTGACTTCAAGCGCGTGGGCGATCGCCTTAATGAGCTCTTTCCTGAAGTTACGCTGAACGTCGACCACCACATTTCTAACAAGCTTTATGGTAAGGAAAATTTAGTCATTGCGACGGCGTGTGCCACCGCCGAGATCCTAGCTGGCTTCTACCTAGACAATGGCTACGATATTGATGCCGTTACCGCCCAGGCACTCTATGTAGGTATAGCGACCGACACGGGGCAATTCCGGTTCTCCTCAACCACGCCCGATACCTTCGAAATCGCGCGCCGCCTTTGCGAGTGTGGTGCAAATCCCTCTGCAGCGGCGCATGAACTCTACGAGCGCGAGAGTTTTGCCAAAATCAAACTGTTACAGAACTTCCTTGATTCCCTTACCATGGAGTTTGAGAACCGCGTTTGTGTTGGCCTAATCGAAAACGGCGCTTACGAAGAAACTGGCGCTACGATTGACGATTCTGAGGGCTTAGTTGACTATGCTCGTGCCATTGATGGCGTCGAAGTGGGCGTGTTAATCGAAGATCGCGCCGGAGCCCTCAAAGGCAGCCTCCGCGCGAAAGACCCGAAGTATCGCGTCGATCAAATCGCCAAACAATTTGGTGGCGGAGGCCACGCTTGCGCGGCGGGACTCAATGTCGAAAACAGCTCGATCAAAGAATTTTATCCGCAACTTATGCAAGCCATCGGCGAACATTTGAAGAATTTATAATTTTATTTCTTTAGGACTCGTGCTAGCGCAATGCTCTTAGGCGGGCGAGGGCGATCCTTTGCCACCCTAGTATCAGCAAAGTAAAGCCCTGCGATCAACCATTTCATCATGTCCCAAGCAATTACCGACGCGCCGGAAGGCATCCTTCTAGTAGATAAGCCGCAAGGCATTACCTCGCACGATGTCGTGTCAAAAATCCGCCGAGTCTACCACATGAAAAAGGTAGGGCATGCTGGGACGCTAGATCCAATGGCCACCGGCTTGTTACTCATCTTGATTGGTAAGGCGACAAAGACTTCGCAATATCTGATGAGCCTCGGTAAAGAGTACACTGGAACCATCAAGCTAGGTGTGAGTACTGACTCGCAAGATGCTGAGGGCGAGATTACAGAAGAGCGCCCTGTACCCGAGCTGACAGAAGAGCAAGTGAAAGCCGAGATAAAGACCTTTATGGGTGATCAATATCAGACACCCCCTATGTTTTCAGCGAAGAAGATCAATGGCCAAAAGCTCTACAAGCTAGCTCGCCAGGGTAAGGTCGTCGAGCGCGAGCCACGGGTTATCCACATTAGTCGTTTTGAGCTGACCAAGTATGCGTTGCCCGAAGTTTCCTTTATAGTAGGCACGAGTAAAGGCGCTTATGTACGCACGATTGCGCACGACCTCGGGGAAAAATTCGGTTGTGGCGGCCATTTGAATGAGCTTCGTAGGACCGCCGTCGGCCAGTTTCGCATCGAGAATGCCGCCAAGATTGAAGAGCTGGAACTGATGTCGCCGTCCACCCTGCGTAAACAACTGATCCCCGTGATTCAAGCCGTGCCCACTCATGCACTCTAGAGCGCGTAACCCAAAACTAAGCAAGCCACATGAACTTCCCAGCCGCCGTTGATAACTTTGAAGCACTCTCCGAGTTAAAGGGAGAACTGCATCTGGCCATTGGTGTCTTCGACGGTGTGCATCTCGGGCATAAGGCTGTGATTGAATCGGCCGTGTTTTCCGCACGCCGCTCAGGTGCTGCAGCAGCCCGACAAAGCCCCCTCCGGACAGGCTCAGCCCGGCGCGGTATTGCGGGTGTGTTAACTTTTGATCCGCACCCGAGTCGTCTCTTTCGTCCCGAAGATGCGACACGGCTCATCATGCCGATTGAGACGAAGACCGCGATGCTTCAGGATCTCGGAGTCGACTGCGTGATTCGTAAACACTTCGACCATGCCTTTGCCTCGATTCCTGCCGAGGAGTTTCTTAGTTATTTGAAGGGCGCTTTGCCCGCCCTCAAGTCAATCTATGTTGGCGAAAACTTTCGCTTTGGCCAAAAGCGCGCGGGAGACGTGGCAACTTTGGTTGAATCTGGGTGCGCTTTGAACCTTGGCGTGTTCAGCGCTGAACGTATTAAACATAACGGCGAACCAATCAGCAGCACGCGTATTCGTAAAGAACTCGAAGCGGGCGAGATCGAGGCCGTTAACGATTTACTCGGCTACAATTACACCGCAAGGGGTAGGATCGTGGGTGGCGCAAAGCTGGGACGCAGAATTGGCTTTCCTACATTGAATCTTCCATGGCAGCCAGAGTGCCTGCCGCGTTATGGAGTTTATCTAGTAAGTTTCCGTGAGAGTGGATCAGAGGTTTGGCAAGTGGGGGTGGCCAACTACGGTGTAAAGCCGACTGTGTCTAAGGCGGATCAAGTGCCCGCACTCGAAGTCCATGCCTTAGATACGACAAAGTTAAGTATGAGCGATACGATTGAGGTCGAGTGGTTAAAGTTCATCCGCCCCGAGCAAAAATTTGCTTCGGCGGAGGAGTTGAAAGCCCAGATTGCGAAAGATTGCGTGACGGCGAAGGAGTTGGCTGAGTGATTATTCTATCAAACATGGCGTGCCCGCTTTTCAAGCACTCCGGGCAATGTTATCACACAACTAAATCTTCCAATTCAACAAAGGCACCCCGTAAGCAAATACAATACAAACGATTATGCCTGAGCGCATCATAGAATTTTCAGTGCCACACGGCGCTAAAGAAGGGCGCGCAGACAAGGTCTTCGCGGCCGAGTTTAATGATGTCAGCCGCGCTCGCTTACAGCGCGCCTTTGATGCGGGGCAAGTCACCTTTGACGGTAAGACCATCGATAAACGCTTTAAGGTAAGCCAATCAGGACTGCTCCGTGCCGTACTCGAAGAACCGACCTTTGATGCTGCACCGAACGCCGTCGATTTACCGCTCGACGTGATCTATGAAGACGGGTCGATTTTAGTAGTGAATAAAGCACCGGGGATGATTACGCACCCCGGGAACGGCACCGAGGATAATACGCTTGTTCACGCGCTGCTATATCATTGTGGCGAAAATCTCAGCACGGTTGGCGCACCGGATCGGCCAGGGATTGTTCATCGCTTGGATAAAGATACCAGTGGCTTAATCATCGTCGCAAAAAACGACATGGCACATCACAAGCTGGCTGCTGCCTTCAGCGAAAGGAAGATCTACAAGCGCTATACCGCGTTGGTTTTCGGCACTCCAAAGGTAAGTCGTGGCACAATTAAAGAAGCCATCGGGCGCCATCCCGTGGTGCGCACCCGGATGGCAGTCGTGCATAGTGGCAAGCCTGCCCATACCGACTGGAAGGTAGAGGCGCGTTACGGCCAGAAGGCAACACGCATGAGTTGCATCATATACACTGGGCGCACTCACCAGATACGTGTTCACATGAGCGAAATTCGATTCCCGCTGCTCGGCGACACGACCTATGGTTTCAAGCCTGGGCGCTTGAAGGACATTGAAGTGCCCCGCGTCATGCTTCACTCGACAGAGCTACGCATCCAGCACCCCGATCGCGGCGAACTGATGACTTTTGAGGCTCCGCTCCCGAGGGATTTCAAGGATTTGACAGAGCAACTGGGGTAGGAACGACAAACATGGTTTTGCTCCAGTAGAGACAAAGAGTTGTCAAACGTAGATCAGGCATTCAGGTTCATTGTATTAGTCGCATTTTAAATCCTTAATGCCCTAGAATTTGGTTAATTATTTACAACCCATACCATTATGAATTGTTGCATCTTAGGAGCCGGTGCTTGGGGCACCGCAATGGCTCTCCACCTCGACCGCTGCGGCCATTCGGTAACGCTAGTCCCGCGCCGTATGGAGCATGCGCTCGAGATTGCCTCGTCGCGTGAAAATTGTGACTACTTGCCTGGTTACAAACTACCCCACACCATTCAAATTGGCTGTGAGGTAGGGCCCGTTCTTATGGAGGCCGAGGTGGTCTTCCTTGCTTGTCCGTCAAAGGCGATGCGCTCTCTCTGCGAGTCGATCCAGCCATACCTTGGGGGGGCTTGGCAGTTAAAACTTTGTTTGATTATGTGCAAAGGCCTCGAATTAGAGACTTTTAAAACACCCGCTGAGATCGCGCAAGAAGCCTTATCCGGCATCGCATGTGGCGTATTGTCGGGCCCTACTTATGCTGGCGAGGTCGCCGAGGGTAAACCGACAGCCGTCGTGCTCGCCGTCGGCAGCGATTGCGAAGACCCCGAGCGATATCAAAGCGCCTTTAGCAATTCGGGGCTACGTGCCTACCTTTCTGATGATCTGCGTGGCACGGAGCTGGGTGGAACTTTAAAGAACATTTACGCCATCGGCTCGGGTCTTTGCGATGGATTGCAATTGGGAGATAATGCAAAAGCAGCCTTACTTACGCGAAGCCTGAATGAAATGGTGCGGCTTGGAGTGAAACTGGGTGGGCAAAAAGAAACGTATTCTGGCCTTAGTGGGTTTGGTGATCTGGTGGCGACTTGTTCTGGCGAGTGGAGTCGTAATCGGACCTTTGGACAAAGAATAGGCGAGGGTGAAAGGCCGACTGCGATTGTCGAAAGTCAGAAGTCGGTGGTCGAAGGCTACACTGCGACGAAATGTCTCCAACAAATTTGCGCGGAGAAAAAAGTGGACGCGCCTATACTTGGTATCATTCATGCGATACTCTACAGTGGCCTAGATCCCTTGGCTGCGATGCAGCAATTAATGACCCGCGACTTGAAAGCAGAATAGGTATTCCCTACTCAATGACTCATGCCAAAATCACTTTGCAAAGTAAAAACCTCTGAGATCCATGGACGCGGATTATACGCCACAGTGGACATCGATGAGGAGACTCAGATTATCCAATACGTCGGTGAAAAAATAACGAAGAAGGAATCGAAGAAGCGTGCTCTCGCATGGGAGGAGGAAGCTCGCAAAACAGGTGAAGGCCTTGTTTACATCTTCGAGCTTGACGACAAATATGACATCGACGGGCGCCTCGGCGATAATCCCGCCCGCTACATGAACCACTCTTGCGATGGAAATTGCGAAGCGATCAATTTCGATGGCGAAATCTGGATCGTAGCAATTCAAGACATCAAAAAAGGCGATGAGCTCGTCTATGATTACGGCTACGACATGGAACACTTCCTTGACCATCCTTGCAAGTGTGGCTCCCGTAACTGCACCGGCTACATCGTACGCGAAGATCAGCGCTCCAAGGTGAAGAAGCTACTCAAGAGTAGAAAGAAAAAGCGCGGCAAAAAGAACAAGAAATAGTCAGCAGCCCAATCTACTAGCTGAACTCGCTTAATGTTCTAAATCGTAAGTGAGCGTTTTTCCGGCGTGCTTGATGGTGACGTGATTCTGCCCGTCTGCGCGTTCAGTGGCTTCAGTGCGGCCAATAATTTGTGCGGGTATACCAAAAGATTCGCTTTGGGCGATGATGGCTTCAGCAGCTTCGGGGTCGCAATAGATTTCCATGCGGTGCCCCATATTGTAGACACGAAACATTTCCTCGTCGCTTGTGGCACTGGCTTTTTGAATGGCTTTGAAGATCGGAGGGACCGGCAGAAAGTTATCTTTAATGTGATGCACGCCCGTGCCGAAGCGGATGCACTTCGTCTGGCCACCACCCGAGCAGTGAACCATACCGTAGATGCCGTCGCGATTTTCAGTGAGCAACTTCTTGATGATGGGAGCGTAGGTCCGGGTCGGACTGAGTAAAGCGTCGCCGACTGACATATTGGACTCAGGCAGTGGGTCGGCCATCTTATAGGGTCCACAGTATAGGTATTGCTTGTCTGTGCTGAGGTCGACGGTCTCGGGGTACTTGTTTAAGTAGTAATCGCAAAGTAAATCGTGGCGGGCGCTGGTTAGACCGTTACTGCCAATACCGGAATTTTCGAATGCTTCGTAGTTTGCTTGGCCGGATGATGCGAGGCCGACAATGGTTAAACCTGGGCGGATCTTGGCATTGTCGACCACATCGGCGCGATCCATAACGACGACCGCGCAGGAATCGACGGTCACGGTGCCGGTCAAGTCCCCAACGTCGGCCGTTTCGCCGCCGCCGCTGTGGACGCCAACTCCGTATTCACGTAGAGTGTTTAGGAAGTCTTCGGTCCCGGATATCAGCTGGCCGAGTGCTTCGCCAGGAATGGCGCGGGCGTTGCGGTTGACTGTGCTGGAAATAAGAATGCCGTCAATCGCGCCGACGCAGAGCAGGTCGTCGATGTTCATTACGAGGCTGTCTTGCGCGGTCTTACGAAAGCCCGCGGGGTCACCTGTCTCGCGATAGTGCAGGTAGGCGAGGGTGCTCTTAGTGCCAGAACCGTCGGAGTGGATAATGTTACACTTATCTGCGCTGCCGGTGAGGATGTCGGCACCGATCTTGCAAAACGCACCGGGGAAAATGCCACGGTCAAGGTTGTCTACGACGGCGTGGACTTCGGACTTAGAGGAAGAGACACCGCGCTGGGCGTAACGATCGGATGAGTTCATCATTAAAAATGGGGAATCTGTGGCGCGGCTATTTAGAACCGTTAGTTTATGTTATGACTAAGAAGTTTATGCAGGGGGGCAGTTTGTTTCGGTAAATCATGAGTTCTGGGCAACTATCTGCCACTGTAAACTGGGTTTTTGAAGTGGAGAATGAGTTCCTTATAATTGTTCGTTGTAGGCTGGGCGCTAATTAAATTAGGTTGAAGGTCTAAAAGATCGCCTGACTGGGGGCTTGAAGTGCGGCGATGCGTGCCATGATTCTGCGTGAGGCTTCTAAGTACCTATCGGGGTGTGTTTTGCCGGGATCAATCTCGGCATTAGCCATGGGTTGGCCGTAGGTGATGTGGATGTGCCCACCTATTTTTGGGGCTTTTTCGGCGCGACCGAAGGCTTCGTAGGTACCAAAGAGGCGGGTGGGTATAACGGTAGCTTTTGATTTGCAGGCGATCATACCCGCACCTGCCTTGGGCTCCATAAGTTGGCCGTCCATTGACCGTGTGCCCTCTGGGTAAATAGCGACAATGCCTTTGCATTTGAGTGCTCGGAAGATGGCTTTGAGGGATTTAATATCAGCATTTTCGCGGGCTACGGGGATGGTGCCGATCTCGCGTAGGGCTTTGCCAAAGAGTCCTTTAAACAGAGTATCGCGCGCAAAGTAGTTGATTGGCCTTTGGATACAAGCACCGATAGCGGGCGGGTCGTAGAAGCTAACGTGGTTGGCGGCGAAGATGACGGGACCTTGCTTAGGCACATTTTGAAGGCCGCTCTGGGTATAATCGTACAAGGTGGAGAAATACCACGACGCAAGCACGCGTACGAGTTCGTAAAGCTGTGGGTTTGGAATGGAGCTTTCTGACATTGAACAATGACGGGGGGCGGATACCTGTTAAGATCCGATGAGGTGGGTGATTTTTCCGATGACTTCTTCGAGGGTGTGGTCTGCGGTGTTGATTAGGGTGGCTCCCTTGGGGCAGACGAGCGGGGCTGCCAGACGTGTTCTATCCATTTTGTCACGGGCAGCGATAGAGTCGGTTTGCCCCTCTTTAGCACGGCGAGCGGCGCGTGTCGCCTCGTCGGCGTCGAGGAAAAAACGATAAGCAGCCTCAGGGAAGATGATGGAGCCAATATCGCGTCCTTCCATTATCAAGCCGGCGTATTGTTGCTCACGAGCGAGGTCGGCAAGCGAACGCTGATAGGCGAAAAGTTTTTTGCGCACTTCGGGGATCGCGGCAAATTTGGATACCTGCGCATTCACTTCGGGCGAGCGAAGATCGGAGTCTGCGGGGACTACCTCGTTTATACCAAGTCTGGCAGTACGGCCATCGATTTGAGTGCTGAGCTTAATTGCTTCTAGGATTTTTGAAACGGTTTCGCTTTGTTCGGCGTCTGCCCCGGATCCAAGAATCGCGCAAGTTAGAGTGCGGTAGTGCGAGCCAGTGTCTACGTGCATGAGCTCGAGGCGCTCGGCGAGTCCTTTGGAGGTGGATGATTTGCCCACGGCGGCGCCCCCATCAATGGTGATGATTTTAAAAGTATTGGAGCTAGGCATGGCGGAGTGAGTCGAGGGCATCGAAAAAGCCAGGATAGGTTTTTGCGCAACAGGTGGGATCTTTGATCGCAAGCCAGGGCTTGCCATCGCCGAGTAGATCGTAACTAGCAAGCACGGCAAAGCTCATTGCGAAGCGGTGGTCTTCGTAGGTGTCGATACTGAGTAGCTTGCCGGCCTTGCGTGCCTGCATCGCACGGGCGCGAAGCTCGTTGGGTTTGGGCTGAATGGTGAGGGCACCTTCTTCTTCTTTAACTAGCTGGCCGAGTTTGGAGAGTTCAGCAGCCATACCTGCGATACGGTCAGTCTCTTGGTGCCGGGTATGGGCAATGCCTGTTATGCGTACGGAGTCGCCCAATAGAGGCGCAATTGCAGCGTAGGTAAGGAAGGTGTCAGAGATGCTATTAAAGTTAATCTCGCGGTGGCCGCGCCGGAGGTCGTTGGTTTCGCTGCATGTAACCGTCCACTCGCTTTGGGCGGCATCGACTTGGAGGCCGTGTTGGGCGAGCACTTCAACGAAGTGGGCGTCGCTTTGCAGCGGATCGCCGCTCAGATCTGGGATACGCAGACTGCCCCCTTGGATGAGGGTGAGTGCCAGAAAGTAGCTGGCGGCGGAGAGGTCTGGTTCGATCGTGTAGTTTCCCGAGGCGGGGGGACAGTATGAGGTTAGGGGAATGGCGTATTCGCCGGCTTCGGTGGCCACGACAGGAGCGGCACCGAAGTCTTCACGCATTTTCGAAGTAATCGCGACGTAATGCGGACGAACCTTGGGGCAGATTAGCTTGATGGGGCTTCCTGCCTCTCCTGCGCCTTTTGGATTGCTTGGCGCGGCAAGGAGCAGGGCAGAGAGGATTTGACTGCTCGCGCTCGCGTCGACAGCGACTTTGCCCCCTTTGTAGCCTTTAGCATTGAGCGTGAAGGGGAAGTGGCTGGGTTCGCCGTGAAATTCGAAATCAGCAGCTTCGAGAGAGACCAGAGACTCGAGTAGGCCGGCCATTGGGCGCTGGCGCATGGCTGCATCGCCATCTAAGTGATAAACGCCTCCATCCCTGATTGCGAGGAAGGCGGTTAGGAAGCGCGCCGCAGTACCTGCGTTGCCGACGTCAATGTGGGCGCTATTGCAAGGTATGTGGCCACCTTGGCCATTGACCGTGATCTTGGCGCTAGCTTCATCAGATGTGGTTTTGAAGCCAAGTAGATCGAGCGCGGCTAGCATGATCCGAGTGTCTCGACTAAAAAGTGCACCTTCAAGCTGAGTCTCACCATCTGCTAGAGCGGCGAGGATCAGGGCGCGGTTAGTGATACTCTTTGAGCCGGGAAGCGATAAGCTGTGGTCGAGGGTGCAGACGAGTGGTTGAATCGGAAGTGGGGCGGGCATGTTTTTGAAAACGGAAATTTGTGAATGCTACTAGTTAAAGCTAGAGGCTATCTCGGAATTGTTTGCCTCGTTCTAAGCGTGCGATGAGTTCGGATGTTTTTTTATCGAGCAGAGCGCCTTTAAGAGCCTGGAGTTCGCTTTCAAAGCCGTCGATCGCTTGAAGTATTTCTTCGCGATTTTGTTCGAGGATTTGGTTCCAGAGCGTTGAGTCGCCTGCTGCGATGCGGGTGGTATCGCGAAGTCCGCCGCCGGCTAGGCTCTTCCAGTTGGCGTCCATCCCCGCAAGGTAGCCGCACAAGCATGAAGCCAATAGGTGGGGCAGGTGGCTAATGTGCGCTACAATTTCATCGTGCTTCTCCGGGGTAGTGGTGACGACTCGCATGCCGATGGCTTGCCAGAGATTTTGTAGCCGTACGATCTCAGATTCGCGGTCACCATCTAGCGGAGTGACGAAGCAGGCGGCATCATCGAACAAATTATGGCTGGCGTGGCCCATCCCCTTGAGTTCTGAGCCTGCCATAGGGTGCGAGCCGATGAAGTTAACTGCGATGCCTTGCGCCTCGCGACTAATCAATTTCTTTGTGCTGCCGACGTCAGTGACTAGGGCGTCCGGTCGTAGTGAAGGCGCGATCTGTTCGATTAAAGGAACAATCGTTTCGACGGGGGTGCAGACTACGACTAGGTCGCTGCCCTCGCAGGCTGCACTTGCTTGATCAAATACCGCATTGCACCAATCCGCCTGCATCGCCTGCGCGCGCGTCTCCGAGCGCCGTGACCAAGAATGCACTCGCTGGCAGAGCCCGCGCTTTTTCATTGTTAGAGCAAGTGAAGCGCCCAGCAGACCAGGGCCAAGTATGGAAATTTGTTGAAACATGTATGAATAGAGAAAATTTTATCCAGAATGCGTGTCGCGATAGGCGTGCTTACGAGTCTTTAGCCTTGCGACATTCAAAGCTGTTGTTCATTTAAGGCAGGCTACTTTTGTAGCGCCAGCCTCAATTTACCAATGGCAATTTTTAAGAAGTCCTCCCGTAAACTCCTTTTCCGCGAAAAAAGTGGGGTTAAAAAGTTCTTTAAAGGACTGCTCCTCCTCGTAATCGCTCTATGTGTTTTAGGCGGATTTTGGGTTTTGAGCCAGTTAGGGCCTAAAGATGTCGATTTTCGTAATTTGGACTTTAATGTAGAGCCGTCTGATTCGATTAAAGCGATCCAGCAAGAGAGCATTGAACTGGAGGCGCAATTTGAGGAAGTGCTTGTTTTACGGGAGCCACTTCTTGAAGATATTAACTTGCTAAAAAAGGCTCTGGATAAGCAGGAAGAGTATCTGGCCGCGACCACTGCAGTTGATTCCGAGGGCTATAATCGTCAAATGAATCTCGAGGAGCGCTACCAGAATCTTGCAGCAGCGTCTCTAAGAGCTGCTAGTTTGGATCTAGAGTCGAAGGCGGAGGCATTGGCTTCTAGCCGAGACTATGAGAACGCTACCGCGAAATACCGAGAAGCCTATGAGCAGCAGAAGCAGATCAACGAAACTTTCCCCCTTAGTTTGTCTTACAACGTGGGTCGCGCGACTCGACTGCAGCGGCAAGTCCTTTATTTCACGGCAGAACCTTTGCTCCAGCGCAGCCTCGCTTTTGAGAACGAAGCATCCCTTCTCATCGAAGCCAAGGAGTGGGGACAGGCCGAAGAGAGCCTACAAATGGCGATCGACTTGCAGGATAAGCTAAATCGCGAGTATCGGGGGACTAATCAGGCCAGCGTGTCTCGCCTTGAGGGCCTTCGCGTTAAATTAGTCGGCATTCGCTCTGGGCAAAGCTATGTGGAAGTACAGCGAGTCGCAGAGCTTGCCGATGAACGCTTCGCTCTTAGCGAAAACCTCGAAGCAGCCGCCCTTTACCAAGAAGCGGCGCGCCTTCAACTTCAGCTAAATGAGGCCTACCGTGACAGCCCTTACGCCTCGTCTCAACGGGTCGCTGAATATCAGCGCAAAAGCCAGACTTCAGAGAGCTTCGAACTCGGCCTAGAGATCGAGCGCAAGCACGACTTTATGCAAGAACTGCTCTCCGAGCGGCGCACCTTTGAGGCTGCCGAGGTGATCGCCTCGCTTCGCCGGGATGTCCGACAGATGCAAGAGGCCTTTCCTCGTAGTTCGCTGAATGACGATGACCTGCAACTCAAAATTCGTTATTTAAACCTCGTGCAGAGCGACCTCGGTTTCATTCAAGACCGTATTTACGGGGCGTTGTTGCCTATCCCCGAGATCGAGGGTTGGCGCATGCTCCGCACTGAAGTGCCACAAGTGCTCTACACCCTTATCATGGGCACGAACCCTAGCCGTAATAAAGGCGACGTTTGCCCAGTCGACTCAATCAGCTGGACAGATGCGAAGGATTTTTGTGAGCGCCTTTCATGGATATTAGGGCAGCCTGTGCGCTTACCGACAGAGAATGAGTTCCGCGAAGCCCTCGGCCGCCTGCGCTATGTAGTGCTTGAGGATCACGTATGGAGCGTTGCAGATGCTGACGGCGTGCCGCAAGCTGTCGGCACAAAAGAACCATTTGCTAGCGGCTTTTACGATCTGTTGGGTAATACTAGCGAGTGGCTCGAGTCAATCGACCGTTTTGAGGCTGAGGGCGCGCGGCATATCGGTGGGCACGCGCTAGATAGCAGGAACTCGCTCTTCACCGTTCCTTTGCGTGAAGCACCCCGCGGCGAGCGCAATCGCTTGACGGGTTTTCGAATCGTTGTTAAAATTTAATGGAAGCTGCCCATGGCAACAACTTGTGATCTCCTCTATTAGTTAAGTCCCTTGTGTTGCATGGAATCGCAAGAACAGTCCCCTAGGGTCGAAGAGCTCCCTCGAAAAACGAGGCGAGCGGTGCGTATCATTTATCTAGTGATGGCGATTTTTATTCTGCTGCCCTTTTTCTTTGTATGGCTCACTGGTTCCATCCGCTTCTAGCTGTGGGTGTAAAGATTTGGGGGAGGGGACTTGAAAATTTATGAAACCTCGATCTGCATTTTTTGTTTTGAATTTCCTTACTACTGTTCTACCCTTTGTATGCTTTATAAAGTCTCATCGTGACATTATAAAAACGCTAATCTGAAAAAAGGAGAATCAACATGAACGCAAAAAGCAAAAAAGGCTTCACTCTCGTGGAAATTATGATCGTGGTTGTTATCATCGGCCTTCTCGCAACAATGGCTATCCCGGCCTTCCAAAAGGTTCGCGAAACATCACTAGAGAAAGCGATTCGTAGCAACCTCCGCCAACTCGCTTCGGGCGCGGACCAGTATTTCATTGAAAACGGTGTGACTACAGTGCTGCTAAGTGATATTGTCGGTGAGGATGCCTACGTGGATTCTCTCGATGCAGTCGCTGGTGAAACATATCCTGCTACAATCACCCAAGGAACAGATATTGCAGTAACTGGCAGCCCACTCACTCCGCAGCCTTCGATTGATTTCTAGTCTAAACTCGCTTATAGTTTAGCATCTACTTGATATAAGATTACAAACCGCTTGGTTGTCCAAGCGGCTATTTATGTCTTTAAATGGAGGGGCACGCTTCACGTATCGTTTCACTGTAGTCATGCAGGAGCATGCTTTACACTATCACTGCGAGAGCGGTAGCCAGAAGTGAAAGCTAGTACCTTTGGGCGAGGAATGCTCTAATTCGATGTTTCCGCGGTGGCCGCGAAGGATGCGCTTGCTGATAGATAGGCCTAGCCCCGTGCCATCGAGGCGGTCAGTGAGAAAGGATTCGAAGATGTCTGACTGAATCGATTTAGGTATGCCACTGCCATTATCGGTAATCGTCAGATGCGCTGTAGTCTCGTCCGCCGAAGTTTCAAGTCGGATACGACCGCCCTCAGGCATGGCTTGCGTGGCATTGAGCACGAGGTTAAGCATCACCTGGAGAATTTGTCCCTTGTTCACATCGACATGAATACTGCCCACCTTTGGTTCAAACTGAAGCTCGATCTTTTGTTGGTGGAGCTTAAGGCGCATAAGTTTGAGTGTGTCATCAACCAAGGCGTTGAGGTCTTGTCGTGTATGCATGCCTTCGCGGGTGCGACCAAAGCTCAGCACCCGCTCGACAATTTCCTCTAGCTGGTTCAACTTCTCGCCGATAACTTGGACATCTGTATGGCGCGGATCTTTATTGGTAAATTGCAGGTCAAGCGAATCAAATAGGAGTTTGATTACGGTCAATGGATTGCGTATCTCGTGCGCGATTTCTGCCGCGATCATTCCTAGAGTGGTCAGTTTTTCATTACGCCGCAGAGAGTCTTCGCTCGCGAAGATCCGCGAGTAGAGGCGCGCGTTCTGAATGGCCAGTGCTCCAATCTCAGCCAGCGTCTGGAAGACTTTACGCTCTTCGTTATTAAAACGGTGCGACTGTTTGGTATAGGCAATGATAACGCCAATGACCTCGTCTCCAAAAATGATCGGCGATGCGAGCATGGAGACAAAGCCTTGCCTCTGTAAAATAAGCAAAAAATCATTTTCTTCAGTGAAATTTAAATCCGTGACCTCGACCTGTTTCCTCCGATAAATGACCGAGCCAAGCGCACTCTGACTGAGAGGAATCGTGACGGGGTCTTTGATCGTTTCATCCTCTACGATCAAGCTATGCAGGTGCAGCTTTTCGCCCTCAGTCCCGAGCTCAAAATATGCGCTACCATCTGCGTCCATTAGGTGCCTGCCTTGCCGAGCGAGTGTTTCTATTAGCTTGTCACTGTCGATTTCGCCAGCCAGCCGCTGGCTCACTACCACGAGTGATTCAAGCTGATTAGCCTTTGTCCGCAGCTGCATGATCAGCCAAAGCCTAGAGATTACGCGGGTGGCTTCATTGGTTAGCAGTGTGAGGATTTTAAGCGATGATTCCCCGTAGGCATCAAGCTCTTCGCTGTCGACGTTAACCACCCCGATGACCATGCCGTGATCTTCCATTGGTACGGCCATCTCGGAGCGTATATTCGGTCGCACAGAGATGTACCGTGGTTCGTCCCTCACATCATTAACGATCAGCGCTCGTCCGTGCAGTGCTGCCCAGCCTGTGATGCCTTGCCCGAGCGAGAGCTTCAGATCTTGGCAGTCATCGGCTAGCCCAAAGGAGGCTTCAAGCTCTAGGACTTTGTTGTCGGGATTGATCAGTGAAATGGAGGCGCTACTAGGCTGTAATACTCGGACGATTTCGTCGAGAATCAGCTGTAAGGCTTCCTCCGGCACATCGGTATCGGATACGAGGCTACTGATTCGGTAAAGCGAATCGATCGCCGTCTGTTCGGTAAGGCTAGAGTTCATTTACGCCTAAGTTTCGGGGGTTTCGAACTTCAGGTCGAACCTCGATTTTACTCCTTTACAATCTTATCAAGCTCTTCGCGAAGCTCTATCAGGGCGGAGGTGTGCGTGTCTTCTTCGCTCTTTTCATTTTTTATGTAAAAAGTATCCATTGCTACGCCCCGTTCGGTCGCTATGCGGGCGAAGCTAATATCGAAACCCATCTGAGTGATCAGCCGTGAGATCCTATATAGCAGCCCGATTTGGTCACTGGCTTGCACCTCGATAATTGTTTGTTTGAGGGATAGCTCGTGGTAGACATCGACACTTGGCGGGAATGGGGCGGGAAGCATGTCCTTATCATTTCTTTGCTCTGCGATTTTGGCTTCGCGCTCATCAATCGCAGGCATGAGTTCCTTTTCCTGGATCAAAGCTTCTTCGAGGCGCTTTTCGAAGACCTTGCGTGCCTTTTTGTTGCTCACGGCGCCTCCACCTGGATCGATGATGTAGAAAGTATCGATCGAGATGTGGTCTTTACGAGTGATTGCCTTTGTACTAACGATGTTCACTCCCGCAAGGGTGAGCGCGCCTGCTAGCTTGTAGAAGAGTCCCGCACGATCCCATGTGACGACATTAACTACCGTCATGCCGAGGTCGATATCGTCATGCCAATGGATGATCGGTGCGAGCGTGCCCATCGAGTAGGCAGTTTGAATCTGGGTCAGCAGCTTGTTGACCATGCGAAGATGCAGTTCGATGTCTTCCTGGTCGGTGTTTATAAAATAACGCTCAGGAAGTAGACTGAAGTGCGCCTCGACTTCTTCTTTCGAGATGTCTCCGATCTTTTTTTCGAGTATTTCTTGGTGCAGCATGCTGATTAAGTCTTTTCGTTTTTGTTCGATTATTTCGTCATCTTGAAATTGCTCTAGCGTTCGAACATAGAGGGCGCGGTGTAAGGTATCTTTATGGTTATTCCAAAGTGTAGGACCCGTTCCGCGCGCATCGCAGTAGGTATGAACGTAGAGAAGTCTGAGTTTATGTGGATCCTCAACAAATTTGGCGAAGGAGACCGCTGTTTTGGGATCATCTAAATCAAAACGTTGCCAGAATCGTGCCATTTTCAAATGGTTGCGGATAATAAACAAAATTTGTTCCTGTTGCTCGCGCCCGATATTGAATCGATTAAGTATGGGCTGTGCAATACGCACGCCCGCGACGTCGTGGTTTTTCATCCCCTCCGCCTTACCTATGTCGTGTAGTAGCAAGATCAAATAGAGCAATAAGGGGTCATCATTTTTCCGCAGTTCCTTTTCATAGCGGCCGTATTCGTCGTCGTGCTTACTAAAGACTCGATCGAGGTGGCGGATCGTACGCAGCACATGTTCATCGGCCGTGTAGCGGTGGTAATATTCGTGCTGCACCATGCAGGTTAGCTCGCCAAATTCTGGCAAATAGCGCCCAAGTACGCCCATTTCGTGCATCTGCATCAGGATCGGGTAGACTTCGCCGGAGCTGCGGAGGATAGAGCAGAAGCTCTTGGCCGCCGAGGCGCTGTTGATGATCGAGTGGTCGATCAGAGGAATCGACCGCGTGATTAAGAAGCGCAGGTCGGAGTCCAGCTTGGCGCCGAACTGCTGAGCGAGGCGAAAGATACGGATCAGGCGAACTGGGTCGTCTTGAAAAACGTTCGGGTTTTGAGCAGAGAGCACTTTTTCATACAGTTGGAAGCCTTCCATTTTCCTTCCTAGCAGATTTTGGCGCGCACGCAATGCCTCACGAAAGCTGATTCGGCCTGTCGAAGTTTCTAATGCCATCCGCCCTTTCAGCATTTCGCTACTCTGGTAAATTGTGCGGGCCGCGGTGTAGTAATCCTTCATGAAGGATTCGACGCGTTCGAAGATATCCTCTTGCGGGTAGTTTAAATATTCGGCGATGACGGGTTGCTGATCTAGGTCGAGTTTATCGGTCGGTCGACGATTCTGCATGTGCAGCTCCGTTCGGGTGCGCAGTAGGAAGTCGTAGGCCACTATCAATGCCTCGCGCTCGTCATTGCGCAGTAGTTCCGCTTTGACTAAGTCGCGAAAGGATCGAAAGCCGTATTTAATATGCGCCATCCAGAGGATATTCTGGTAGTCGCGCAAGCCGCCGACGCCATTTTTAATATCCGGCTCCTGCAGGTAAAGGGTGTTGCCTGATTTAGCATGGCGAAGCAGTTCACTTTCGAGGCGTTCTTGGATGTAAACTTCCGAGTTTTCCGACTTAACGAACTCTTCGAAGCGGCTACGCATTCTCTTGTAGAGAGGCTCGGAGCCACAGATCACGCGCGATTCCAAAATAGCGTTCTTTGATTGTATCTCTTTGCGGCATTCGTCGATCACCTCCTTGGCATTGCGCGAGGCATGCCCTACCTTCAGCCCTAGATCCCAAAGAGGGTAGAGGATTTCTTCAGCCACAATCTCTTGGAACTTTTTAAAGGCTTTACCGCCTGCCTTTAGAGGGTAGAGGAACATTAGATCGATATCGCTATGCGGGTTCAGCTCCCGCCTCCCGTAGCCACCTGTCGCCAGAATGGCCATTTTGCAGGGCAAGGTTCCTTGTTCGGTCGTGTAAAGATCGAGTGCAGCTAAAAAGAGGTTTTCGATCACCACATCTATCATCGCGGCGCGCGCTTGGCATACTTTCAGCCCCGACTCGCCCTTGCGGTGCATGCGCTCTAGCATGACATTTTCCAATTCCACGTAGCGTTTGTAGGCGGGCAGCTGCTTGCTGCGAGAAACGCCTGGATCGAAAATCAACCGCTTCTGGGCGTGTTGGTGAAGGCGACGAAAGAGCGAGTTATCTTGGATGGGCATGTGCCGTGAAAGTGCTTGAGTGGCTCAAAGAACCTCATTTTTGCGCTTCGCGTCAAGTGAGTTCGCTAGCTTGTTAGAGCCGCGGTAAATAAATTGCTTTCGCTTTTGACCCCGTATCGCTTTCTGTTACCGCTAAGCGCTCTCATAAGTAAAAATCTAAATATTATACATTATGCAAATCGCAGACGGAACAGTCGTCGCAATGGACTACGAGCTCAAAGACGACGAAGGAACATTACTCGATCAATCCCAACCTGGGCAGCCACTTACCTATCTACATGGGCACAAAAATATCATCCCTGGCTTAGAAGCTTCTCTTGTCGGAAAAGCTGCAGGCGAAACTGTGGAAGTCCGTGTAGCTCCTGAGGATGGCTATGGCGTGACCAATCCTTCGCTCGAACAAGTGGTGCCTCGCGACCGTTTTCAAGGCGTGGAATCGCTTGAAGTGGGCATGCAATTTCAAGCGAACACAGAGCAAGGACCTGTCTCTGTTCGTGTGGTCAAAGTTGATGACGATGACGTCACCGTCGATGGCAACCACCCACTCGCGGGTAAGCACCTCAACTTCAACGTTACTGTGCAGGAAGTTCGTACGGCGACCGAAGAGGAGATCGCCCATGGCCACACTCATCTGGGTGGAGGTTGCTGCGGAGGGGGAAGTGAAGGTGGTGAATGCTGCAGTGAGGATAAAGAAAGCGAAGAGGGCGATTGCTGCTCGAACTAAATTAGCCCAAGATTTAAAGTAAAAGAGCCCCACCAATTTAAATAGGTGGGGCTCTTCTTTGAAAGCTAGAGATGCAAGCTACTAAAACTGATCCGTGACTAAAACCGTTGCAGGTTCGTTAGCGCTCAGGCTTGCGCCAGTCACATATGGCTGAAGATAGTTGCCGCCATTCGCGAGCTTGGTCCCACTTAGTCTGTCGATCACTCTACCTTCCACTGCGTGGATGAGGCGTGCACCTTCGCCGGCTGGGAGCTCCAGCGCGTCGTCGCCAGGCTTCAGTTCGAATTTTTGGATGCGAAACTCTCTACAATCGGCCAGCGTCTGTGCCCCAGGCAGGATCTTGAGCGGCCCCGGTTCGTAGTCGTCGAAGTCGATCGATTGGAGCGATTGCTCGATATGTAATTGTCGTGGGGCACCGTTTAGCCCAACGCGTCCCCAGTCGTAGACCCGGTAGGTGGTGTCTGAGTTTTGCTGGATCTCCAAAATCAAATTACCCGCGTCGATCGCGTGCATACGGCCGCTCTCCACTAGGATCGAGTCGCCAGGGTTTACGGGGAAACGATGCACGCAGGTGGCCACTTCATTGTCTTTAAGCGCTTGAGTGAATTGTTCACGGGTGACGCCTTGCTTCAGCCCTACGATCAGCGAGGCATCTTCGTCGCACTCAGCAATGTACCAATTCTCGGTTTTTGGTTCGCCCCCTAGTATGGGTGCGATTGCGGCAGGCGGATGCACTTGGAGCGATAAGCGATCTTGGCAATCAAGCCATTTGATTAATATAGGAAATGGCCGCGAACCCTCGCGCCCTGGCCCGAGGATGTCCGCCGCGCCGCCTTCCAATAGCTCGCGGATGGTCTTTCCTTTGTGAGTGCCTTCGGCAACGATTGACTGCTCACCCTCTCGGTCGACCAGTTCCCAGCTCTCGCCGATCACTTTGCCTTCTGGGAGCTTGCGCCCCAATTTAAGTTCGAGACCACGACCGCCCCAAACGCGCTCCATGTAGAGTGGGGTGAAGGACATTAATTCCATGAAAGTTTTATTGTTGGATTTCTAGGGGGATGCGATACTCAATCGAACCTTGTTTTTCACGTATTCGCGCTTAATTTCATTCCAACTATATGGCACGTAAAGCAAAGAAGAAAGTCGCAAAAAACAAAGTTCTCTCCCAAGAGCCGCGAAAAGCGCAGTCGCGGCCGGTCTGGGCCTTGCTTCTCATTACGATCGCGGCCCTTGTCGCGGTTTCGGTTTTTGACTACAATTCGGGTCAACACAATATAACCCCTCCCTCTGACATCAACGCGGTCGGGAAAGTGGGTAGCGGTATCGGTTTCTACGGGTTTCACTATTTCGGAATCGCTGTATTTTTAATCCCACTATTTCTATTTTGGTTTGGTATTCGGCTACTCATCCAGCAGGAGCGTGGTAAGCGCGTCTTGGCTGCGATCGCTTCACCTATCGCGATTCTCTTTGCGGCAGGACTTATCGAATGGATCGACCCCTCTGCTAGCGGAGTGGGCAGCATCTTCGAAAATCAAATTTCAAATTATTTAGGAGGCGTCCTTGGCGAGTTCCTGTATCATAAAGTACTTTTTCCGCCGCTTGGTCATTTTGGCTCCTTTCTCATTATGCTGATGGGCTTCATCATCGGCTCGATCCTCGTTTTTACGGACAACCTTGGGCGTTTCATAGAGTATCTTCAAAATACTTACCGCAACTTCCTTGCCAACCGCTCTGAGTCTAAGGAAGCCCGCAAAGTCCGCAAAGCCGAGAAAGCCGAAGCAAAGCGCCTCGCTAAAGAGGAGGCCGCGCTCGCCAGAGCCGAGGCCAAGGCAAACAAGGCCGCCGCCAAGGCAGACAAAGCCGAGAAGCCCGCTCAAAAAGCAGAGGAGGATACAGAGGATGCAGAGGAGGACGAAACCCTCGAAGATGATCGCAAACCTTCACTACTTAGAGGCGCACCTACGCCCTTGCCCGCAACCAATGGTAGCGTCGCAAGCAAGACTCCGCCTAAAAAGAAACTCATCTCCAAGCCTCAAACCCCAGACCCCGAGCTGAAGAAACCCGCTCTGGACTCTGCCACCATCAAGATTATCTCTGGTGAAAAAACAGAAAAGTCCGTAGCTAATATTCCTGAACGACGAGGCGACTATATCTTCCCGCCGCGCGGACTTTTATCTGAAGCACCCGACAACATCGCTGCCGCCCCCGAAGATCATGCGGGCACGATGAACGCGCTCGTGCGCACGCTCGAAGAGTTCGGGGTTAAAGTTATTCCTGGCGAGATTCACACTGGTCCGGTCATCACGCGCTATGAGGTCACCCCTGCGGCGGGTGTCCGGGTGGAAAAGATCGTCAATCTTGATAAGAATATCGCCCTCGGCCTCAAGGCGATGTCCGTGCGAATACTAGCCCCCGTTCCCGGGAAAGGCACCGTCGGCATCGAAGTACCCAATAGGATTGCGCAAGCCGTCTGTATGCGTGACATCATTGAATCGAAAGCGTGGGACGATGCTGGCGCCGAGATTCCCGTCGTCTTGGGGCAAGATGTGACAGGTAAGCCAATGGTCATGGATTTGACTAAGATGCCTCACGTGCTCATTGCCGGCTCCACTGGTTCGGGTAAGACCGTTTGTATCAATGCCGTTATTGCCTCGCTCCTTTACCACTCCGGGCCTGAGGACCTTCGCTTCATTATGGTCGACCCCAAGGTAGTGGAAATGCAGATGTATAATTCACTGCCGCATATGCTCATCCCTGTGGTGACCGAGGCCAAGAAAGTGCCTGCTGCCCTCAAATGGCTGATTGCCGAGATGGAACATCGCTACCAGATTTTCGCTAAGACAAACGTACGCAATATTGCAGGCTTTAATGCCAAACTCCTGAAAGATAAAGCGGAGCAGGCTAAGGCCAAAGCGATGGAATCGGACATGAGCCCCGAAGAGCGGAACGCCCTTCAGCAAGTGGAAGTCCCCCGTGATGATGATGCTTTTGAGATACCTCGTAAAAAGCTGCCTTATATCGTTTGTATCATCGACGAATTGGCCGATCTAATGATGGTCGCTCCTGCAGATATTGAGACCTGCATCGCGCGTATTGCTCAGCTCGCACGCGCCGCCGGCATCCACCTTATTCTGGCCACCCAGCGGCCATCGGTGAATGTCATCACAGGCGTGATCAAGGCGAATTTACCCAGCCGCATTTCCTTCAAAGTAGCTTCCAAGATCGACAGCCGCACGATTCTCGATGGCGGTGGTGCCGAAGCGCTGATTGGTAAGGGCGATATGCTTTTCATCCCTCCCGGTACTTCGAATCTAGTGCGCGCCCAAGGCGCTTTCGTCTCGGACGACGAGATCGAAGCCATTGTCGAATTTCTTAAAGAGAATAACGATCCGCCAGAGATCGCCAAAGAAGTGCAGAAGCAAATTGATGCCGGCAGTGACGATGGAGCAATGGGCGACGACGGTGGCCCCACTGACGGGGACGAACTTTTGCCTGGGGCGATCGACGTTCTCCGCAGTACGAAGCGCGCCTCTACCTCGATGCTTCAGCGCCGTTTACGTATCGGTTACAACCGTGCGGCTCGCCTCATGGAGGAGCTTGAAGAGCGTGGCATCGTAGGGCCCGAAAACGGCTCCAGCCCTCGTGAGATCATGGTCGATCTTGACGAGATGTAGCTAGCAT
>QOOZ01000035.1 GCA_003331195.1 Puniceicoccaceae bacterium
GACCGTGTCTCAGTTCCAGTGTGGCTGATCATCCTCTCAGACCAGCTACCCGTCTTAGCCTTGGTGAGCCTTTACCTCACCAACAAGCTGATAGGCCGCGAACCCCTCATAAAGCGCCATTACAAGCTTTAGTATCAGAAACATGAGTTTCTTAACCACATCCGGTATTAATTCGAGTTTCCTCGAGCTATCCCAAACTTTACGGTAGGTTGTTCACGTGTTACGCACCCGTTTGCCACTCTCATGTTTAAAAATCAACCGAAGCGTCAAATTAAACAATCTCGTTCGACTTGCATGTCTTAACCACGCCGCCAGCGTTCACTCTGAGCCAGGATCAAACTCTCCGAATCAAATTTAATTTTGAATTCAGGAGTTCATATCCGTATGATTCTATATGAACTACTATAAATAGTATTATTGTGCGTAAACTACATTAAATATGTAATTTACTTCTCAAATTTGTCCTCCAGCACGGAAATAAAATTCTGTGCCTTCAAACGATGAATTGACGGTAAAACCGACAATCACATAAAGTAAACTTTCAAAGAACGCTCTTTTCAGAGACGAAACTCAAATCTATGTTGAGATAATTCTTACCCGTCAATACCATTTTCATTTTTTGGTAAATTAGCTAAGGAATTGAACCAAGCGCGCTCCTAGTGAAAAACATAATGTAATTCGCCTATTCACCTGCTAAAGGCGCAATAACTGAATTTTAGCACTTAAGTATTTGATTGAGAACAACTTCTGTGCTCGTACACTTGCGTGCCGTTAGACGGGAAGGTCGCAGAAAGTGGGCAAAGTATTCCCCGCGATCAAGTATTTTTTCATTAAAATCTCATTTTTTTTGCTACGCTCACGTAACCCTATGAAAAGCATCACTTTATAGCCTAAAGAAAATGTCTTTTTTGCCTATACTAGTTCTGCCTAGCGTAATCGTTGATCCGATTTTAGAGTCTCGATGAAAGTTTCTCGCCAATAGTAGGCGCTTAATAGGCTATCATCACGCTCTCCTAATAACAGCTTCGCAAAATATAAGGCCTCAACTGAAGCCAAACCACCATGCGGATCTTCTGCGATCTTACTCACTCGCGGATATGCGGAGGCCACTGCCGGGAGCGTGCGTCGCACTCCCTCACCATACAGGCATGCCTCTAGCTGGGGTAATAAACGCCAAGTGCTATCTAATAGGAGTAGCGGTCGACCCGCATCATTCACCGACAGTTCCTGCGCGCCCAGCGCTAACACCGTGAAGCCCGTTACATCAAAACTCCAACCATCACGCGCCTTATAATAGCTAATGTCTTTACGTCCTTCCAGCGGCGTCAAGCTACATTTGCTACGGCGCTCCTTTGGGTGACGTATAATACTAATCGGTGTCATGTATTCAAGATATGGATACAGATTTGTGAGCGAGGATTACTCATATGAATCGGCTCGACTACTTCGGCTGCGGGCTGAAGCTGCTCATGCATTGAGCCAGCTAAGGCCGCCAATCTTCTTGCATCACTCCGTCCTACAAACACGCCAGCGCCTCCTCAAAGACCTCAATAATCTCCAAAATCGGCTCCGTACCAACTGATATGCGGATCAAATCTGGATCGATACCAATGGATCTGAGAAAGTTCCTCCCCTCGTCCGTCGTCACTAGGTCATAATGCGCCAAATACATGAAAGGGCACGCTAGCGTAAATTTGGTCCCAAAGCTGGGGCCCTTCATCACATTCAATGCATCAAAAAATGGTTGGATTTTTTCATGCAACTCAATCGCGACCATCGCCCCTCCTGTATCAGCGCCACGAGCCACTTCTACAAAGTGCTCCGAATCGCCCGCATAATGAACCTTCTTAACGGCAGCATGCCCGCTTAAAAAATCTGCAAGCAATCTGGCATTCGCGCACATCCGGGCGACCGCCTCGGGGGCCTTATCCATTTCATAGGCCAAGCGAGCGAGATCTCTGCTATAGGCCGGTTGATAATAGCTAGAAGCGCGCAGCACCAAGTCTCCGTAGTGCGGCGAGCTAGGGTTAATCGTAAGGGCACCAATCATCACATCCGCTTCGTAGGCCGCATATTTGGTTAAGCTTGTTACCAAAATATCCGCGTGTGTTAGCACATCGACATTATAGATTGAACAAATCGTCGGGTCGACCATCAACACCCCGCCACAACGGCGCACCGCCTCTGCGATCCGTCCAAGATCGGAGACTTGCGCAAGAGGGTTGGTCGGGCATTCAACGACGACGCAAGCCAGCGCATCTCCGAAGGACTCAATCTTCTTGATCAATGACTCTGTATCGGTCGCATTGTAGCAGCACTCAAGCGCCTCCGATTCGGACAAAAATTCTTTTAGCACACAGCCTGAGTCCAGATAGAGCCAGCCCAGTTGAAGCCACTGGGTGCGCCCTTTGGCTAACTGTGCTTCTTGGACGGCCCGGAAGCCCGCGTAAAAAGCATTCATCCCGCAGGCGCAAACCAGCACGTCTTTCGTTTCACAACCTATTAGCGCAGCTAAATCCGATTCCACTTTATTTTGCGCCCCCATATGTATGGAAGCTTCCTCAAAAATCGTATCATGGAGGCCATGCATCACCAAAATATCCTCGGCTTGCCGTGAAGAGATACCACAACCCGTATGCTGAACAAACTTGCCTACAAGCTGACTTAGCTTTTCATCGCTTTTATCGAAATAAACCAAAAATAAGGCGTCCTCAAGCTTCAGCGTCGATACTCCTTTTCCGATATAATCGGTCAGGTCCTGCGTCGCTCGGCGACCCGGAATCAAGACCCCACCGCAGCCCTCAAGACCCGCACGATTTAGGTAAAAGTAGATTAGTTCCTTGATGAAAGTATGCTCCACAAACCGAGGATAACCCGACTCCAGCGCTTTAACCACGCGCGGTTCATGCTGTTCATAAGCATGCACATCCGCCATCGTTGGCAGACTACTGACCACAGCATGTGGGCTCGCAGGGCAAGGCTCGCCCAATGAAAAATGACGGAGTGAACTCATATTGTAGGCTCACTGAAAAGGTATAATCCCGATTTAGCGAGCTTCGAGACATTGAAATACGACAGCATTATTATTACAAATAAGCATCGCAAATTACAGCACCCGTTAAATGAAAGAACGATCGCGGTATTCTTCTCTAAGAAGCGTGTTGACCTCATATTTCGGGATGAGTTAATCGATTCTTCTTCCAAGCTTAATTGCACCACTGCCGTGACTGCCAGAAAGTCTCTTACGATTCAACCTACCAAGCAAGCCCCAGATCAATCGCATGCACAACAACCGCAGACAGTTTACTCGATCCGCACTCCTCGCAACCGCAGGGGGCATGCTACTTCCCCCATCACTATGGGCACAAGCAATTAGCTATAAGGTGAAAAAAGGCGATACGCTGGGGAAAATTGCAACCGATCTGAATACCTCCATCAGAGAGCTCAAACGCGCAAACAATCTAAGCAGTGACCTTATCCAGGTCGGTCAAAAGCTCACGATCCCAACAGGCAATGATACTAACCTAGCAGGGTTCAGTCCCATCGCAATGAGCAACTATATTGTCGTCAAGGGTGACACACTAGGCAAGATCGCGCAACGCCATGCCATCAGTATTCGCGAACTCAAAGCCGCGAACAACCTAAGCCGCGACCTCATCCTAGTTGGTCAAAATTTACGGATCCCGAGGAGTGCGGTCAGGCAAACTGCCCCAACAGAAGACCTAATGGCAAAGGTACGCGCTGGAACCGCAAGTATCAAAGTGCAACGCGACAAATGGCAACGCATCGTCGTCCACCATAGTGCCATCAAATATGGGAATGTCGAAAAATACGATGCCGCGCACCGCCTCCGAGGGATGCAAAATGGCCTCGCTTATCACTTTCTAATCGGTAACGGCATAGATGCCGGCGATGGCGAAGTTGAAATCGGGCCCCGCTGGCAGAAGCAGCAAGCCGGCGGGCACGTTAAAAACCACTTAATCAACCAAACAGCCATTGGTATCTGCCTGATTGGTAACTTTGAAAAGACGCATCCTAGTAAGAAGCAGCTCGCTGCGTTTACTCAGCTGATGGATTGGCTCCAAGGAGTCGCATTGGGTAGGAAGGTCAATTTTGCAGGCCACCGTGAACTCAAGGGCGAGCAAACCGTCTGCCCGGGCAAGCACTTTCCGCTAGCATTGATGCACGCGCGCTACGATTAGGCTATAGCACTAAGAATCAGCGACCTCGCAACTTGAATGGATCATCAAGCGAAAGTTGCGCCTCTTCTTGGTCATAGTAGACAACACTTCCATCAAATAGCACGAACATTCCCTTCCCGTCATGTTGCGTAGTGTTAATATGCTGTGGGCCACTTACGTGATATTCTTTATACGTATCACCGACAAAGAATCGATACTCTGGAAAAGTGACGGCAGAAAGAAGGGTGGGGCCAGAATTCGTATCTTCAGGCTCCCAAGATGCCCAATAACAATTCATATGCCATCTCCCATCACCAGACCCATTCCTTCTTAAGCGATTATTAAGTCCTGTACCAATAAACCATCTCTGGGCAACATCATAGCCCTCAAAATAAGGATTAATCCAAACGTCATCTAACCACGATAGCCACTGGCCTTTTGTAGTCACACTCATGTAAGGGGCAAGTAGCCAGGTCCAATGAGGATCGCTATTACCAGGATTAGCTACATATTGAGTTGTACGGTATTCTTCATCTCTTTTATCAACTGCTATAACAGAAAATCCATCGTGCTCTGAGGCATACATGGTATTGGCAATAAAATATTGTCGATAGTTAGAGAGCTTCGACGTCTCTCTTGCGCGCTCACGAACTTTACTGATAGAGGGAATCAAAATTGCAGCCAGAATCGCGATGATCGCTATGACTGTGAGTAGCTCTATGAGTGTAAATCCTCGAGAACAGGGGGTATGGGGTGAAGCCTTATGTGTTTTTATCATTACAAAAATTTAATATAATCGAAGCTGCGCTAGTGATTCTCAAAATTACTGCTGGTTAGTCGCCGCCACAGAAAATTCTACGACCCCGACATTAGCACCTGCAATGATTTTATTGCCGCGAACCGCGTCGATCCGAAAGCCCAAAAATTCAATATTTTTGAATGATGGGACAGAGGCTTGTCCCGTAGTGCCGGCTTCATTAACTGCATGCGATGAAGGATTATATTGATAATAGACTTGCTGGGTGGCTTTAACGCTAAGCTCACTAGCCGATCCAATGGGCAAACTACTTGATATGTGATATCCACGATCATCCTTAATTACCAAGCGCAAGCTAGCTTCAGCTACAGGCTGATCCGACCCGGTCTTACCTGGATTCATATAACCAAATAGTATGCGCACGGTATCATTGCCATCCAACAAAGCGACTGATCCTGCATTAAAGCCGTTCAAGAAATTTGCCTTTTTAAACAAAAACAATGCAGAGGCATGGTCTCCTGCAGATCCTGTATTACCATTCCAACGAATCTTCAAACCGGCATCATCATACGCACCAGCAGACAGCAAACATTCACCCGAGGGCTGGAATGCACAATAAACAGGCTGCCCCGTATATCCGTGACTAGTGTTCGAAGATATGGTTGGGACTGAGTCAAGGAAATGAACAGCCATGTCCCTGTAGAGTGCCTTCGTGACTGTATTCGCATTAAAATTAACCGCGTCTGCGGCAAATAAACTGGTCGTCGCCAAAAGAAACAGAGCAAGGGTTTTGAATTCTGAAGAAAAAGTTTTCATAATTTTGTTTTTAATCGTTTTTATTAATGCTGGCCATCTTTGTTGACCGTTAAATTAACTGCCAATATCCGCAGCGGTTCGTAGACGAGCTCGCATTGCTCGGATCACGGACTGATACTCGGGGTTATTGGCTTGGTTCTTCCATTCGTTTGGATCTTGCAGATGATCATACAATTCCTCTTCGCCGTTGCGGCAGTGGATGTAGCGATAACGCTCAGTCCGAATGCTAAAATGCTGATCGCCCGCGTTAGCTGGCTCATTTTTTTCTACTTTCACCTTTGAAGCACAAGCACTTAAGCTGAAGTCTGGGCCATCCCATGTGCCCGCCTGAGGATCTTTGAGTAATCCACGTAAACTGTGCCCATCTAGATCATGGGGCGCTTGGATCGAAGCGAAATCAATACAGGTCGGGTATAGATCGACGAGCGAGACTGGCGTGCGACTGATCCCCCCCTCGGCGATGTCAGGGCCCGCCAAAATGAGGGGCACACGCACGCTTTCTTCCCACGGAGAATACTTAAACAAATAGTCTTTTTCGCCCATATGATAACCATGGTCACCAGTAAATATAACAACGGTATTTTCAGCATACTCACTCGATTCAAGCACGCCTAAAACTTCTCCCACTAGATGGTCTACAAAGGCGACACATGCGAGGTATGCCTGCGTCCACTTTAACAACTGCTGGTCACCACCATTATTGGCGATCTTCTTATATTTCGACCAACCCCACGGCTGAGCGATGTCCTGCTCAACCGACAAGATTTTCGACACGTCATCCGCATCTCCTTTAAGTAAGGGCGTGAGTTCAAGAGATTCTAAGGGAAACCTATCAAAAAACTCCTGTGGCGCATACCACGGGGAATGCGGTCGGCTAAAACCAACTGTAAGTATGAATGGCTTGGCGTGTTTTTCTCTCAGAAAGCGCACAGCATCTTGTGCGCACAACTCATCTGGCATGAGATCCCGATTGTACCCTTCTCGGTATTCCCATTGCTCACCAGAGTGAAATAAAGTCCACCCGTATTCATCCCCATATTGTTTTAAATCTTGTATCGGACCAAAACCATCTCCCCAGCTACCATTTGCTCGAACACCACCTGGCATCCAGGGAGGCAGCACTCCGTGTTTTTTATTCGCAGGCTTTCCATCATTGGGAATCGGGCCAAAATTCGGCTTTGTTCCGTAACCAGGATAACCATCCGGATTTTCAAATATCTTAAGCACCTCGTGCCCATTGTGGTGAATCTTACCGGTGGCAAAGTTACGGTATCCGTTTTGCGTGAAAATCTCAAACAGAGAATTTGACTCGGATAATACTGGGTTTCGCTGCCAATGATTGACTTGCTGACTGTAGCCATAGTAACCCGTTGTCGTCGGTAGTAAGCCACTCCACATGCTCGCGCGTGAAGGGCCACACAAAGGTACATTCGAAGCAGCGTTCATGAAGGTGACACCGCGCGCAGCCAAGCGGTCGATGTTTGGCGTCTTCGCTTGCGGGTGCCCCCCCATGCCAGCAATCGAGTCATTAAGGTCATCACAAACAATAATCAAAATATTTGGTGTATTTTGAGCCTCAAGCAATGCCGGGGCAATAAATGCCGCAGACGAAAAAATGTAGGCACTCAATAATGAGTAAAGTTTTGTATGCTTACTGTTCATTAGAAAGTTTTAGCAAAGAGTGATAGGCGGGCTTAGAGTTAAATTTACGGTCAAAGAGCAGTGGGTAATCGGTCCGACCTTTCATCGGGTAGCTGTTCTTCCAGGATTGAGAGTCCGAGGTGCCCCAAAAACTCACTCGCTCAATATTTGATTTGTATTTTAAGAACAGCTCAAAAATTTCTTGATAGCGATCTGCTTGTTTCTCTAAGACCTCATCAGGGATTGATTGGCTATATGGGTTATACTTTTCCGCATACTCCACGTTATCTGTGACATTAGCTCCGCTATGCGAGGGAGGATCAGGCAGCACCGTAATGTCCAACTCTGTAATGCTGACTGGTATGCCTGCATCTGCAAAGGTGCGTAATGCATATTCAATGTCAGATAAGGACGGCCATTCTAACATCCAATGCCCCTGCATGCCCACACCATGGATGGGCACTCCCTTAGCCCGCATTTCAGAAACCATCTCCAGCACAAAATCGACCTTCTCTTTTTTGGTCATGTTATAGTCGTTATAATATAACTTTGCATCTGGATCAACCGCATGTGTATGACGAAACGCGAGCTCTATATAATCTTCACCGATCGCTTTAAACCACGGGGATTCTCTAAATACCGCTGAGTTGCCCGCGCCCTGATACAGAACTGCTTCATTGACTACGTCCCAATAGGGGATGCGCCCCTTGTAGCGACCGACTACGGTATCAATATGTGTCCGCATCCGCTCTAGCATAAGCTCACGACTTGGTAGCTGCCCGGCTTCATCTTTAAAAAACCAGTCTGCCGTCATTGCATGCCAGACTAAGGTGTGCCCAACTAAGGCCATCGAATTTGCTTCTGCAAAATCGACACAATAGTCACTCGCCTTAAAGAAATATTCCCCTTCATTAGGCTGCATGAACATCGGCTTCATGCAATTTTCTGCAGTCAATGCATTGAAATCGCGCGCCACGACTTCGAGCTCGATAGGATCGTCAGTGAAAGTCGCATCTGGATCCAATCCGCCCGGCATAATTGTCCCAATCAGGAACTCGTCAGCGTAGCCATCTTTAAGGGTAGCTTCAGCACAAGCCGAAAGTGCGGCACATGCGTAAGTCATGCCCAATGCCCCTGTTATTTTCTGATACTTCTTCATTATAATAGATCTCGATGCGCGTTTAATAGAAATTGTGAGGGATAATAGTCATGTAGGGTGGTATAAAATAATGCACTCAAAGGTATACGTCCATGATAACTTGTGAGCTAAAAATATCGTATAATGAAACCCGAAATGCCTATTTGCTCAAAACATGGTTCAATTATCTCGGACTTACTAAAGAATAATGCATTCACTGCGAATCGGAGGATCAGGCGATGCCCCCACATGCTTTTTTTAATTCGCTGTAATTGTAAAATGGTTAAGTTGCATGCCGCCCTGTTCAATATGGAGTCGGAGCACCTGTCTACCAACCTCTAGGCGCACGTCGTCCACCCTAACAGACTCATAGCGATCCATCGCTCCTGTCGGTTTAAGCGCGATTGAATCTATCAAGGTCTGCCCTGAGCATTCAAAACGAATGATACCCGCTTCAGTGCCCGCATAACTAACTGATAACATGTGAGTGCCGGTCTGTTTAATATCGACCGAATACTCCAACCATTCTCCCGCCTCCGTATAGGTCACACGATGTCGCCCCTTTTCTGATACAATATCCACATCATCAGAGCGGTAGAATCCCTTTCCTGAGTTCCCCTCAGTGGTGTCATGGTAAGTGACACCGGGATAACCGTAATCATAGCGCTCGACTTCCACTTTACCAGGAATCGCTACCGGCTGGCCGTCGTTGTAGGGAATCCGTTCCGGGCGGAGGGCATCATACTTCGACATCCACTGAGAAAATTGCTCTTTAAGGGCATGGTCTTGTTCAGACATTGCCGCCTCAGATAAGGGGTGCTGCTCGAAGCGGTCTTGGGTCTTATCGATAAAGCGTCCGTCGGAGTGCAATTTGTAGTGGGTGTTCTGGACAAAGGTTTTGATGTCCGTCATGTCGGTGCGTTCCATGTACCAGCAAAAGCTGTGGTCGCGCGTCGCAGTGGGCACGCCTTTGAGCAAGGGTAGGAAACTGATGCCGTCTTTTTCAGCGTCCTCCTTTGGATCGATCGAAATACCCGCCAGGTCGATTAAGGTGGCATAGACATCACTGAAATCAATCAAACCCTCCATCCGAAGCCCCGCAGGCACGGTGCCAGGCCAGATCGCAAAGAAAGGCACATGCGTGGCGTCCACTGTCATCTTACCCTTCGCACCCTTCACCGATACGCCGCCCTGCAAGCTGATGATTCTGTGGTCGGTGCCGTTGTCCGAGGTAAAGATGACCAAGGTATTATCTGCAAGACCTTCATTCGTAACAAAATCGACGAGTTCGCCCACGAGTTTGTCAAGGTAAGTAACCATATCACCAAAATAGCGCGTATCGTTGAACCAAGGATCACGATCCGGATCCCAGTCTGGCGAATCTGGAGTCGGCTGGAAGGGGTAATGCGGCAAGGTTGCTGGATAGTAGAGGAAGAACGGATCGCCCTGATGGCGCTTGATGAAATCCTTGGCAAATGCCTGCTGTAAATCAGGACCATATTGTCCGCTAAAATCCTTCGTCTTGCCATTAGTCAGAAGTGTCGGACTGACGTAGCGCTCGTTTTGCGCGCCACGGATATTCCAAAGGCAATGTTCATCGAAGCCGAACTCATGGATGGTTTCCGAAGTGCCCCCCAGTTGCCATTTACCGACAACGGCAGTGCGGTATCCGGCATTTCTGAATGCATGCCCGAAGGTATCCTGGCTACGATCTAGCGTGGCGAAACGGATGTAGTTACGAACATTGTATTTGCCTGTCATGATTTGCACCCGCGAAGGCGTACAAATCGGCTGGGAGTGAGCGTTGGAAAACCAGACACCCTCTTGCGCCAGTTGGCTGAGGCGTGGGGTATGGTAAGACTCACCTCCATAATTTTCGATACACTCCTGCCCCAAGTCATCCGCCATGATCAGGATGACATTGGGCCGTGTGTCCTTGGCCGCAGTCGTCAGCCAAGCCAAGCCACAAAGGGTCAGAATCAGAATGATACGTAAGTGCATTTTGTCCGCGAATTAAGCTAAGGCGCTGGCTCAACATTGAGCTCCATACGTGCTTGCACTGGAGGGTTGAAACCATCGGATACACTGACGATCACAACATTCTCTCCCAGATAATCGGCGGGCGGGGTACCATCAAATCGACCATACTCCTTGTTGGCCAACTTGATCCAACTTGGACCAGATACCATAGAATACATCAAACGATCGCCGTCAGTATCCGAGGCACGCCAGTTCACATAGATCTGTAGCGCTTGCCCTACGATAGCACCCTTCTGCTGAAAGGTTCGGCTTTGCCACACAGGCGGGCTGTTGTCGCCGACGACGCCTGCCGCCGCCCGAATCGCAGGCTCCAGCGCTAAAATCTCTTCGCGGTGCTCTTTCAAGCGGCGCGACATCCTGTCAATGACTTCGGCATATTCCGGATTGCTCGCAACATTAAGATTTTCGTCTGGATCACGCGAATGGTCATAAAGCATCTGAGCACCATTGCCCCACTCGGCATAGTGATAGCCCTCCATTTTTACCGCATCTCCTGAGTGGTAGCGGCTGAATACAGCATCCTTAATCAAAGTCGAAGTATCCTCCAAGATCGGCACCAGGCTCTTGCCTTGCAGGTGCGTCGGTAATTCGACATTAACCAAGTCACATAGGGTTGGGTAAATATCTACAAACTCAACCAAGGAGGTAGAACGTTGCCCCGCCTTATATCCAGGAGCACTGATAATCAACGGAGCGTTGAGTGAGGTTTTAAAGAGCGCATGTTTGCACCAGAGCGAATGCTCACCCAGCTGCCAACCATGGTCGCCCCATAAGATGACAATGGTGTCCTCGCGCAGTTCGAGGCGATCCAACTCATCTAGCAATTCCCCTACCATCGCATCGGTGTAGGAGACACAGGCATAATAGCCGTGGATCAGTTTGCGCGCATAATCATCCGACAAGGCACCCTGCTCCGGCACACCGCCATACATGGTGCGTAGCTCCCCCCACTGGTGGATCGCTTCCTGGGGTGCCCCCTCGGGTGGCAATGGATTATCCGCCAGTTCTAAGCTCTCACGTTCATACAAGTCCCAATATTTCTTAGGCGCGTTGAACGGCAGGTGTGGCTTTGTAAATCCAGCAGCGATAAAAAATGGTGTGCCCGCTTCTTTCGCGAGTCGCAGGTCCTCAATGGTCTTTTGCATCACTGGCCCACCCGCATAATCCAGATCGCTAACATCTGCACCCTCGTAGGCTGGTTTTTCGCTATCGGGCAAGGCGATGTTTTCGGGATTATGATAAATTTTGAAATCCTTGCTACGGAAGACATCATCCCAGGAACTGCTGTTATCGTTGCGGTCATGATAGATTTTGCCATTGGAGATTGTAGTATAGCCAAAGTCCTTAAGCCAACTTGGGATATCCTGAATGCCGGCAGCATCTGTTTGAGCGGTGGTATAATAGGTCACAAACCGGTTTTCTGTGGGGTAGAGCCCCGTCATTAAACTGGCGCGCGTCGCCCCGCAGACTGGCACCTGACAGTATGCTTCCTCAAAGACAATGCCGCTCTCTGCCAAGCGGTCGATGTTAGGTGATTGTATTGCAGTATTTCCATAGCAACCCAACTCCGGGCGCAGATCATCCACAGAAATAAACAGAATATTAGGCCGCTCCGCAGCCGCGGAAAGTGCGCTTAAAGTAAACGCTCCGAATAGTATTAAGGGTATTTTTTCCATAGTCGTTTTGTATTTTCTTATTTAAATTTTCAATGTGATTGAAAGCGCTCAAGCGCCTGTAGGTTTGCTTGGCGGACTGCCTGGGTCAAAATCTTGTATGCAGTTCCGTCCTCACGCACGATTCCCTGCTTCAGCATACCTGCGCCATCAGCGTAGCGGTCGATGTATTGACATCGCTGATACCCGAGAATGTAGCTTTTTTCAAAGGCATCATTCAGGTATTGCTCATAAGCCATACCCACCGCCTCTTCGCTCTCGAGCTGCTGCCACATTGTCTTTGGGTATTCCGGCGTTGGGAAACTGCTCTGGTGATCACAAACTAAAATCGGCTTTTTAAACTTCGCATGCATACGGTCGAAATAGGCTGCCTCGAATTGCACGCCTCCCGGCTGGATAGACAGAACATCAATATAAGGTAAGGCTTCTTCAATCACACAATCCGGATGGTCATGGGCCAAATAGCGCTCCCCAAAAATCAAAACATCGGGTGCTAGGCGTCGCGTCTCTTCACCAATCACCTTATAGAGCTCACGTGCGATCACCCGCAGAAAGGCTTCATCCGAGTGACCACCATCGGCTAAGAATTGCTCGTAGCGCATCTTCCCCGGGGTTCCTGTTGGCAACTCGCGAATCATGGAAACCCAGTCAGTGCCACGTTTTTTGCGTGTGCGCTCCAAGTCCCATTGCGGCGTATCGGTCCAGTAGTAGCCAATAAGCATAGAATTACCCGCTTGCTTGCCGATTTCGTATTGGATGACTTCGCGCATTTTTTGCTGCACTATAGGATCGAAGATATCACAGTATTCAAACTGCTCATCCGACATGTAGTTGGCATTCTTTGTTAGATACATTGGGGCGAAGCTGGGCAGCATCCGGCACAATGGCTCTGGCGTGCCGTAACCTCCGGTATTGTAGCCCCAGTATGTGAGCCTTTGCAGAATGTCCTCGCAGGCCTGCCTGTGATCTCCAAGCAAAGCTCCCTCTCCTTGAAAGACGTTTTGTATATGATTCACTCCAAGACTCAGGAAGGGCTTTCCGTCAGGATCAATCAGGCAATCCCGCCCGTTTACTTTGCCTAGCTGAAAACGCCCATCTCCGTCTGCTTGGATGAGTCCTGCGCCAAGCAAGAGCGCGGCTAATTTGCTTAGAAGTCCTTTCATAGTAAGCGCTCTCCTATTTCCGATCATTTTGTTCCTTCACTAACTGGCCATTGACGAAATGCTTGTAGGGCATCGTATCGTAACTGTTAACCTCCGCGACAACATCAGGATCGGACAAATCTGGCCAAGGGTTATTCTCGAGTAATTTCTCCAACTTTTTGCGAATTGGTAACGCTTCGGGCGAACCAGTAATGTCTTTGTAGTCACTACGTAGGTGCGCATCTCCACAGTCAAAGAGTCGGCCTTCTGCATCACCATATACAGGGTCCACCGCTTCGAGTAGCCAGCGCTCAGTCCGCACCATTCGTGCGGTCGCAATGTAACTGGTGATCCACTCCCGGTGCATGTCCGTGGCACCCGTCAAGAAAGGCACCAGACTCTGCCCATCCAAGGCATAGCCATCGGGGACACTCGCTCCAGAAAATTCCATCAGCGTTGGATAAATATCAGAGAACTCCATCAGCTCATCAGTCGCCCCGCGCTGCTGGATTAGGCCTGGGCAATTAACGATGAAGGGCACACGAGGACCGTCTTCGCTCGCGTGCATTTTTTTACCATTTTCGCCATTGTCACAGGTGAAGATGACTATGGTGTTGTCACGCAGTCCAGCTGCCTCCAAGCCATCCATCAGGCGCCCGACCAAGATATCGATGTATTCCACCAAGCCCTGAAGGCTTCCGCCCTTATTACTCCCCGGAGTCCCGTAAACTGGAGTCGTCGGTATCCCCCCGCCTGCCATATCGTGCACCAGGTTCATCGGATAGTAGGCGAGGAATGGCTGGTCCTCGTGACGCTTGATGAAATCAATCAAGTAGCCGGCGTAAAGATCTGGCCCAAAGTCTTCGGCGCTTGTCTCCATCAACTCGCCATTACGAATCACACAAGGGTGCCAGTAGCGAGCGGGCACGGGCTTCGCATCAGGGAAATTGTATTTACCTTCGAACTTCCCAGTGAAGGTCGAACCTTCGGGCACGTCCTGCAGAGTCAGCGCGCGGACGCATTGCTCGTCAAAGCCAACATCCTTGGAATAGATGGAGCCGCCCAATGCCATTGGATTACCCACAATCGCCGTCCGGTAACCATGCTCACGTAAGACCCGTGGGAATGTCAGGTGCTTACTCACCCAGTTCCAGCGTGTCTGCTTCGTACAATTGAGGCGTAAATCATTGTGCCAGACGCCGGTGCGACTGGCGTAACGGCCTGTCACCAAGAGCGCACGTGTTGGCGAGCACATCGGCGTGGCCCATGCGGTATTGAACTTCACGCCACCTGCGGCAAGCGCATCCAGATTCGGTGTATGGTTCACCTCATTGCCGTAGCAAGCAAACTGCTCTGGGCTTAGGTCATCCACCATAATGATGAGAAAATTCGGACGCTCTTTTGACTCTGTGGCCTCTGCAAGCAAAACACCCGTCGAGGCTGCCAAGATAGATACAATACTCAGTAAATGTTTCATTCTTTTCTATGTTTTGGAGATTAAGTTATTTGTTTAAAATCTATCGTAACCAACCACGATCCGGCGTCACTCGTAGCGCGACATTTTGCACGTCGCGTGATCCACGACGCAGATCAAATTCACCCGTCCAGGTTTCACCTTCGTATTGCACCGTGACCGTATATGAGCCGTAAAATCCTCGGAATTGCGCTCTACCATCCTGAGCGGTAGTCACTTCGATTTGAGTGTTCCACTCATGGTTGATCAACTGATCCAGTGCGTGATACGCTGGCTTTGCTTTTCCTTCTGCATCAAGCAATCCGGCGGGCATGCCGCGCCACGGCTCTAGATCGGTAATCGTCCACCAGATAATGGATTCAACCGCGGGGTGGCTAAAAGCTAGGGTATAGAAATCACGCGCAAGGTTGGCTTGGTATTGCTCCCACTCAGGGGTGCTTGGAATCGTCGGACGATCCTGCCCTCTAGCGTCATAAGCATCCACTTTATCCTTCCAAGCGTTGAAGCTATCCCAGTCGCTAAAAGGCTCACAACTTAAAATACTAATTTCTGAAAGATGCAGAGGTTTCCCATAACGGCCATACCTTTCCAATGCCTTCCAGAGCCGATCTTCATCAATGGAGTCCATCTCTGTGTGCATATGAGTCTGGATTCCGATAACCTCAAAATCAACTCCTGCCGAGAGGCAATGCTCGATGGATTCTTCGTATTCCACGTCAAGGTCGGTGTAGTGGTTGAGAATGTAGCGCCCATTCGGATGGATGGAGCGAGCCATACGAAGCATTTTTTCAGTCACTTCTGAAGGACCACCCACTGATTCGAACCAGCGCCTCACGCCCTCTTTCTCGCTACGCCATTTGATGCCCGGGGCTTCATTGTAGACATCCCACTCATCGATCTCAGGGAAGCTCGTCAATAAGCGGTCTACGTGGTGCACGATGTCAGCCTCTATGGCCGAGGTATCGCGCTCCGAGTCGGTCATAAAATCAGGCAATACTTCGTGCCACATCAGGGGATGCCCCCGTAGAGTCATACCCTGCGCTTTTGCCCAGTTAAGTTTTTCCCTAGAATCAGTATTATAGCTCCATTCGTCAGGCTCTTTCTCATGGACGGCCCAGTAAAAATCGATCGTCGCATAATTAAACAAGTTGGCAAACTGTGCTTTAAAATCATCATACCAATCTTGCTTTGGAGCCTGCCAATCCGATGCCAAGGATCCGCCAAAATTAAATGCGTGCCGAGTTTGGCTTAATGAGCAGACCGACTCCTTCGGGATAGTTTGCCCATCTGGCAGCACTAAGCGCAAGTGGCAGTCACCTTGGCGGATCGCTTCAATGCGATCCTGAGCACTATCAAGCCTCCACGGAACCTGCTCTGCAGAAGCGAAGTTTAAACAGAATATAGTGACTAGGGGTAGTAATAAACTTTTAGACATTAAAATTTAGAATATAGGATACGACCGACAATTGGGCAATCTGGATTTGTGAATCAACTAAATGGGTTTTGGATTTACGCAGAAAGATCTCATATGAGGTTCAAATTAAACTAGTCTGCCTGACAGCGCACCTCGCTTCGGATTGCAATGAGCTCCTTCATTAAGTCGAACTGATTTTCGGCATAGTCCTTTGTTCCGAACAGATCATGTAAGCGCCGATACAGTCTGAACAAGCGCCCATAGATCTCTTGATTGGCTGCGATTGGCTCATAAACAGTCTCCGACACGGACGTCATTGCCTGCGCAGCAGTTCCAAAGTCTGGATAGATACCTGCCACAACAGCGCCAGCCATCGCAGCTCCAAGCGCGCAACTTTGTTCATTCGCGGAGACTTCCATGGGGCATCCCAGCACGTCCGCATAAATTTGCATTGTCATCGGACTCTTAATTGAAATGCCTCCGCAATTAATGACCCGTTCAATCGGCACCCCATACTCCTTATAACGCTCAATAATCACCCGCGCCCCAAAGGCCGTTGCTTCCACCAAAGCCCGAAAAGTTTCCGCTGGTGTGGTATGTAAGGTCAGTCCGAGGATCATTCCCGTCAGTTCGGGGTCGGTTAAAGTTGAACGATTGCCATTGTTCCAATCCAGCGCCAGAAGACCAGATTCTCCAGGTTGAAGCATCGCCGCTCGATCGCCCAAGTCTTGATGCGACATGCCTTGCCCTGGTTCGATCTTATGGACTAACCAATTGAAAATGTCGCCGACTGCGGCTTGTCCGGCCTCGAGGCCATAACAACTAGGCAAGACTGACTCATGCGCTACTCCGCAAATGCCAGGAATATCAGGCAGCTTGTTTTCGAGCGAAGCGACCGCGATGTCGCAAGTCGAAGTACCCATAATTTTCACCATTGTGCCGGGCTGGATACCTGATCCAACCGCACCAGCATGCGCATCGATAATCCCCATCGCGACAGGGATTCCTTCTAGCAAGCCAAGCTTACCCGCCCACTCTGCGTTGAGCCCGCCAGCCGTATGGCCTATGTGGTATGCTTGATCTGGCAGCCCTTCACGGATACGCACCAAACACGGATCAACCGCAGCAAGAAACTCCGCATCTGCATAGCCACCCCAATCTGGGCAATAGAGCCCCTTGTGCCCGGCGGCACAGAGGCAGCGGCTCAGTTGACCCGTTAATACAAAGGGAATCCAATCGGGCAGCTCGATCCAGTCATGCGCAGCCGCATAAACCCTTGGCGCAACACGGGCACAATGTAAGATTTTGGACCAATACCACTCAGAGGAGTAGGTCCCACCGCACTTAGCTAAATACTCTGGGCGCAGCGCCGCCGCCTTGGCAGTGATTTCATTAGCTTCGACAAGCGAACTGTGATCCTTCCATAGCCAAGCCATGGCATCGGGATCTTCCTTAAAAGCATCCGTCAAAGCCAGTGCTTGGCCCTGCGCATCCACTGGCAATGGTGTGCTTGCAGTCGCATCCACACCGATGCCAACCACCTTAGCTGGCTCAACGCCAGCCTCTAACATGGCACCTCGCACAGTCAGCTCCAAGCCTTCAAGGTAATCCGCAGGGTGTTGTCGAGCGACATTCGGATCTTTAACATCCCCAATCACGCCCATGTCACCATGCGAGTAGGCATATACATTTGATCCGCAAACCCTACCATCCGTTGTATCAACGATAATCGCCCGCACCGAGTTGCTACCGTAATCCAGTCCTATAGTGTAAGAAGCCATGGTCACATTCCCCAATTAATATTCAAGAACGACTGCACAGTGGCATGAGAAGGCAGGAATCGTAAGGGTAAGTTTACCGCCCACATCACACAAGGGCAACTCAAGCTCATCTGGCACCAAAAATGCGCGCTTTATCACTTCTGGTAGATCGACGCTCAGCGGCACCTCCCTTAACTCAGGCAAATCTTCGATCACCTCACACTCGCCCCGCTGGATGGGTGGTCCATACATTAGATGGGCAACATAGCGCTGATACTGTGCTTGATGTAGCAAACTGATTCGCCCTGCACTTGGTAACTCAGTGCTTACCATAGGATGATAATTTATCAGCTTTAATACATTCACAAACAAATCACGATGTAGACGCGCGCCATGCTTATGATACATCTTGTCCAAGTCGTGAGCGATGTAGATGACACGGTCCTTCCGGATAATCCCAGGATGCGGCGCATCTTCCAATTGGTAAGGCGTATTCTGGTGCGAAGTGTACTTCGCATAGCTGCGGCTAAAGTATGGCTCACGGATACTGGACAGTACTTCGCTATCCGCATGTGCTGCTATCCTCGGAGCCGCTTTAAAATTAAGGAAGGGGGTTTCGACTAAGCCTTCGCTCACCGGGGCACTTACCAGCGAGTAATCGACATCGTACCTTGCCTCGCCGAGGTAGTCTGCGCCCACATCTAAGAGCATATGCGTGCCTTCGCTATCCAAGGCTCCCGCCCCCATCACCACGAGGCTGCCGCCGTTTTTGGCGAATGCATTAAGTCGCGCTGCGTCGGCTTCACTTAGGCAGGCAACCGAGGGTATCAGAACAAGTTCAAACTCAGCGAAATCCTTTGAGAAATTAGCCACATCGAAATTGATATGCGCTTCCAGTAGCATTTTTGCCATGCCCTCATCGCGGGATTCATCCAAGCTGCGCCAGAGCCCCACCCGTGCCACAGGGATACCCCCAACACCATAGTTCTCGATTTTCGCCACATAAGCATAGGCCTCACCAATATTTTTATAGGTCGCGATATCCATCTCTCCGCAAGGATGCAATTGATCCCCGAAGTTACAATTCGCCCCCCAGGCAATCATTGATGCGGCTTCGTAACGTAGCGCATTCGGATGCTTAAAACCCCCGAACTCTCCCCATGCGGTATGAAATTTGCCACTCATGGCAGTGATTGGATAACCCGCCTTTAAGAAATACTTCGATTGCAAAGGTAGCTTATCGTAACCACCCCAAACGGTAGGCAAATCTTCCAGATCTTGAACTGTGTTTTGCGCATACATGCTTTGGCGGAAATTGATACCCCCTTCTATCGCAGTCGTTCCGTTGAAAAAGACTCGAGCACTTGGATGATAGCCTGCAATCAATTCCCTTAGAGCCGCGCAATGCGCTTTCATATTACTGGCATTAAACGTCTCTACAGCAACCGTGTCGTCAAGATCGATGCCAGCATCCTTCATATCCTTACGGCAAGCGTCGCAGAAGCAATGGCGATGCGCTTGATAAATATCGAACCAAAATCCATCAGTCTTGTAACGCTCGCATAATTCTGCGACTTGAGCTAAAATGTGATCGTGATAATCTGTATTAGGGCATAAAAGTTTCCAATGGAAACTTGGGAGTGGATCACTCGGAGCGATATCTTCGGGCAAGCTTACGCTAGTTACAAAGTTCCCCTCACGATCCCGCACACACCATTCGGGGTGCGCTTGCGCATCATTTGCAGACCAGCCAAAAGTATAATATATCTGAGTCTTAATTCCTATTTCAGCACAGGCCTCTAATTGCGCTCCGAGTAAATCAAAATTTAAATTCGGGTGCATGCGCCCGATATCTGTTGGGTAGTAGCTCCAACTATGATGGCATTTCGCGAACAGATTAATGGAGTCAATATTCCCTATTTTTAAGGCCGCTTGAAACCCCTCCTTACTAAATGCAGCTGCAATATTCTCGAGATGTTCAGAAGTATGAAAATCTAGATGTACTTGGCGCTGTCCAATGGGAGCTAGGGGCGAAAGGGCCATCGTGTAGCAGAATTAAAAAAGTAAGCCTGAAATTTAAGGACGTAGGAAATTAAAGCTCATGCCTTCAGTTAGGAGCCAGGTTCGTCCTGCGAGCGCACTTTAAGATCTGCCAAGACTTGGTCATACTCTTCTTTGCTCAGTGAACTTACTTTAAGATCTGCCAAGACTTGGTCATACTTTTCTTTGCTCAGCGTGTAGTAGAGTAATGCAATTAAACAAGTAAGTGAAAACATTCCGGGGAATATATTGTAGAGCAACTTGATGCCACTTAGCGCAGATTCTGGTAATTCCGTGTTCGCGACAAATCCGCTTGCCCAAAGAACGAGAGAGGCGACACCTGCTCCAAAAGCCATCGCAGACTTCTGCATGAAAGTAAAAAATGTTAAGGGAAGGCCTTCCGCCCTTATACCAGTTTTCCAATGCCCGTATTCTATTGTGTCAGGAACCATCCCCCATTGGCAGATGGAGCAAAACATCATCGACGCAGACCCGACCATCGAAAGTCCAATAAATAAATTATAAACTTCAGTCGTTGGAATCGGGATAAAGTGCCTGCCAACATTAGCAAAGAACACGATTAGGCTCCCTAAAATAAAGATGTTCTTTTTACCAAACTTTGCAGTTAAAATAGGCGTCAATACAACTCCGATTATATTCGCAGGTAACATCCACTGGAAGAATACAGTCAACAAAGATTCCGCACCGACTACATATTTGAAATAGTATCCAGATACCGCGTTTTGGATAACCCAAATCGCTGTATTCAGGAACATCGATAAGGATAAGATCATCAATGCATCATTTTTAAAAAGGATATTTTTCATATCCTTTAGCTTATACTTTTTCACGGGTTCACTAACTCTCTCCTTTGTCGTGAGAGCGGTATAGAAAAGAATTAGTGTAGAGATGACTCCAAAAATTATAGAAGTGTAGAACCACCCCTGGGCCTCATCTTTGAAACTAGGGCCCTGCAAAGTAAGCAATTCCTTACCAATGAACTCGAAAACGATAGGCTCTCCCATCACAAACGGTCTCACGTATGAGCCTACTATTGTGATAACAACGACCACGGCAAAAAACATTCTCATCGTAGAGATCTTTGCGCGCTCTTGCTGATCTTGCGTCACTAGGGTCCCCATTGCGCTGTAGGAAGTTCCAACTACTGTGAATACCATCCCATGTAGAATATATGCAAAGTAGCAGTAAACAACTTTCATGGTATCGCTCAGTTCTGGCATACTAAAGCATGCGATAAGAATCAGGTTTAGTGGAATTGCGCCCCAATAAATGAATGGCTTATAGGTGCCGATTTTATTGCGCGTTCTATCTGCGATAATACCCATCATTGGGTCGTTAGCTGCGTCCCATAATCTTGAAACTAGCAAAATGCCCCCGACGTGTAATACATTAATACCGAAAACATCGGTATAAAAGTACATGAGCCAAAAACTTAGTAGTTGGAAATTTAAGTTGATGCCTAGGTCTCCGAGACTGAAATTGAAAATGTCACGTTTTTTTAGAGGAGATAACATAGCTATGATCGGTTAGTAGATGAGGAAAGGCTAGAGGGTGCAGTGTGAAGACGGACTTTCTTCGGGCTAAGGGCGGGTCGTCATTGCATCCGAATCCATCCATAAGATGTTAGCGACAATTCGTGGGTAGTAGAGGCTGCCAATGGGCTTACCAGCACCAAACTGATCGGAACAGGCATAAAACTCCGAGCCCTTGACCTGCCAAGATACGTGCGCCGCATCCGCTCGCTCCTCCCCATCGTAAGACATGCCTAGAATTTCGCGGACGACGAACTGGCTGATGCTGATTTTGCTCATCCAAGAGTTATCCGCACTACTGGAAAGTTTCCATCCTCCATCTTCATATAAGCACATCTCAGGATTAAGGATGTTCTGTAAATGGCGCTTGAGCATCCGAATATACCCGCCAAATGGACCCTCCTCATCGACTGCGTCCTTGAGCCCCATTTGCCAAGGATAGACTAGCGCTTCCGCTGCAGGGATAATGGCACTTTGATTATTGTTCTCCAGAACTGCCGGAATAAAGCCTAAGGACTCATCGTATGCTGCCTCGAGCGACTCGGCGCAACGAACCGCGCCAGCGCGTGCGCTGGACGCAGCCTCGACTTCATCTAATTGCCCTAAAAGTTGTTCTAGCGCCAAATAGGATGCCCAGCATTTCCCGGCCAGATACACATTGCCGCGAGCCTGCCCCAGCGAATGATCAAGCGAATCATAGGTGGTAATCTCCCCGCCTCCCTCAGTGCGCGAGCTTTCGAAACTCATCAAACCATCCCGCTGACTCGCCTCTGGATGGTCACGATTCAAAAGGCTTTCCAAGCACTGGAGCAAGAGCTCATGGTGCTTGCTCAAAAACTCTACATCCCCTGTCTTGTGCAGATAAACCCCCGCGCAAAGAATCCAATTAGTCAGCTGCTCGCAGGTCATATAGGAAAAGCACTTCCGATCCAGTCCAGGGCACTCATAACATGAATTCCCCGGGCGACTGAAATGATTTCCGACTCCCATATCATGCGAAAATGAAATCCCTCCTGGATACAATGTCCCTGGATCTTCCGGCGAGAATACTTGATCCACATAGGAGTAACGATCCACAAACTGCTCCAAAACATTGCGCACCGTCCACGGATTAAACTTCAATTCAAAGAAGATCATATCCACTGTCAGATCCAGGGTGTTAATCATCAGATACTCGCCCTCATTCACGACCCAAAGCGGCTTACCGTCATCCAACCATTGCGACGAACCATAATAACTTCGTGTGGCGTGTGCGATGAGGAATTGTTGCTCCTCACTCAAACCACTTGTCTCCAATTCTGTATCACGCGCCGCCACCTCAGCCAAGTAGCGCTCCTGATTGGAAAAAGCATATTTAAAGACTTCATCGATACTCTTGAAATACTTCGTATACCAATAGCTGGCGGCATGATTAAAGGTCACTTCACCTGCCAGATAATAAGCCAGCACGACCCGGATCGTCTGAGTTTCCCCAGGCTCGACATCAAAAAACAAACCGGAGATCGGCGGCAGTAGGAAATTGGCTCCATTCGGTCGCATATCCAAGCCTTTGGGAATATCGAAATGGGTGAATTCATCAACGAAGTCCTCTTGGCAAGCAAAGCCCATCTGATTGCGCGTCACCGCTCCCTTATAAGGGCCACGCCCAGACATCGGCATCCACGTACTTCGGTTTTCCAGGGCGAAGAATGCCTCCCAGCGCTCGTCACTGTCATTACTTACGCTTAGCTCTAAGAAAGTCACCGGGCAGCTGGCAAATTTCAAGTCATCCGCGCTGGCGCACGCTGGATCGGGTATGGAGAAAAATGGCGAGCGGACCGTAAACTCAATGCTAGGTGCACGGAAACGATCGGTCGCCCACTTGTAATCACGCTGAATATCCGCTTCGCCGAAAATAACATCTGCTCCATTCTGATCCGCGGCATCAGACTGGCTATAGCGCTCCGCCTCACTTGCTGCTTCCTTATAAAATGGAAGTTTATAAAATTTTCCCGACTCCGTCCGGTATCCGATATGTAAGCCACCATCGGCTGGGCCTCCTTTTTCAAGCGCCATTCCTCCCTCTGCACCAAACATGCCAACAGTGAATGAACTATGCGCTCCCATGGGGGAGTGTTGCGCGTGAAAAGAGCTGCTAATTTTCATAATTCATATAATGCCAAAAGAGATAGAATAGCTAGTAGCGTTGGAATCATCAACCAGTATTAATGATATAAAAATCATTAATTTCGAAACTCTTAGTGCCTGATCTAAGCGCATTTTCACGATATAAGCTACCCCTGAAAAAGTGCTCCATTCATTCCCCTGATTTCGGATCTAAAAAATCTAGTGAAGTCAAAAAGTCGTCCATCTTTTCGAGTGTTTTTTTGAAATAACCATTTTTTCGATCGGGGTAAAAAAAACCATGCGCTTGCTCTGGGTATAGATGTAGGTCGCAGCGCACTCCTGATTGATCCATCAACTCTTTATAGCGGACGGCCACTTCTGCACCGATGTATTCGTCCTCTGTGCCTAGAAAAACTATGCTTGGGGGCGCGGATGCGCTAATATTGTGAATCGGTGAGATCTCCTGCCAGTACGCCTTCACCCTAGAGTGACCAAAGCCGCCGGGTCCGTTATCAAATACTGGATTAAATAGCACTAGTGCATCGGGGCGAGAAGAGACGCTCAAATCCTCACTCGTAGCGTCAAAGCTGTCGACCGTGCCTGCCGCCGCCGCTACATGGCCCCCGGCCGAAGCCCCGCCGGCGGCAAGCCGATTCGGATCGATCCCGAGCTCAGCCGCATGCGCGCGCACCCAACGAATCGCCGATTTACCATCTTCGACGCACTCCTTTGGTGTGGTCTGGTTGCGTGATTTAACTCGGTATTCTGCCGACATCGCGACCATGCCTCTAGATGCCAAATGGGCGCAATGAGAATAATGCTGCTCCGGTGATCCATTATTCCAACCGCCGCCGAAAAAGAAGATCACTGCGGGGCGCTTGTCGGAAGTGCGATGTCCTTCTGGTGTG
>QOOZ01000036.1 GCA_003331195.1 Puniceicoccaceae bacterium
GTCTGTGTTTTGTGTCACTTTGAGTATGAAAAGCGCCTAGGCGGAAAGAGACTTCCGATATAACAGGCATGATGTTTCTGACTGGTTCCGCAATCCCATCCGAGGAGTCTATTTGGTTTGTCTTGTAATCGTAGAAGTCTGCTACGGTTGAGCGCATTAATTCATTGTCGCTATTGAAGCGCGGTTGCGGATTTAATGGGATATTGGCATTACCATTATTTTCGAGTGCGTTCCCAGTTAGTGGGTCGATATTGAAATGGCTGAGATAATCCCCTCCGAGATAGTCGTCGTCCAGGTAGTTGGCTTCACTCAGAAGATTATTCATCTCTGCTAGATTACGTCCGGTGAGATTTTGTTTGAGGCCGCCATTGATCATATCGGTTAAGACGCTCTGAGAGACCAAGGTGAAATTATGGTAGGCATCTTGGACATCGATTCTTGGTTCAACGAGCGGGACTTGATCCGGATTAAGAATTCGAAAAAAAGTGGCTGTATCTGTGTCTTGAATCGGATCTAGTAGATCGAAAATTTTATCCTGCGCGGGAAAAGACAGATAAGCCTCATCTATGTTTTGCCGCTCTAAATCTGTCGTCAAGTAAGTCATCGAACCGCTAATTGAATCTAGATTAATGCGTGCTTTATTTGATTCATCGGTAAGCCAATAGGCATAGCTACTATTTGTGTTGTTTTGCCCATTAATCGGTTCTAGGGGGACTCTGACTTCTGCGTCGTCTGTGGTCGCGGGAAAAATTGCTACCGAACTTGCAACTAGTCCTGTAAGTGGATCGGGCATATCTCCAGAAACTAACCAGATAGGATTAGCTAGAACTCCACCGTTCTCATCAGAGGTCCATAACCCAGTCCAGTGCTTTGCATTGAAACTGTAGTCCACGCCAGGTTCACCGAGCGCATCGGCAGTCGCTGTAACAATTAAGTCAGCACCTGCGAATTTCTGTAAGTTGCCCAGTCCAAGCATTAGACCTAGGCGGGCGTTTTCTCGTGCTCTTAGTTGGTCTAGGGCGCGAGACGCGTTGGTGGTTTCAACTTGAATCAATAATGTGATCGAGACCAGCAGCATGAGCACGAAGGCCATCATCGAAAGGGCGACAACCAGTGCGAAGCCCGATTGACGTTTTGCGAAGGTTTTTTGCTCAGCATGCATATTCTTTCTACGATAGAAGGTAATGCCAATATTACACATTATTTAGCAAAAATCACTATTTCCCATAAAAGATTCCGTGCGACGGTAAAATTACACAAGGGGCACAATTATTCTGTAGGCTAAGGTTTCCGTGTTGGTAGCTCCAACTGTTGTTTTAGCGCACACCGTAATCCAGTCTTTCGCTCGGTGGGGACTCAGGCGGTAGGCATTGCTCACTTTAAACCAGGCCGAGCACCATTTTGCCTTCTTCACTGATCATGTCTTGGTTCCAGGGTGGATCCCAGACGATGTTGACTTCAGCTTCGCTTACTCCGGGGACGCGTTCGAGTTGGCCTTTGGCGTCTTCGGCGATGGCGGGGCCCATGCCGCATCCGGGAGCGGTGAGAGTCATGTCCATGTCGAGTTTGTGGCCGCCTTCGAGTCGCTCTGTGGTCTTGAGCGAATAAACGAGTCCTAGATCGACAATGTTGACGGGAATTTCGGGGTCGAAGACCTTTTTGAGGGCTTCCCAGAGCGCGTCCTTTTCAGGCGGCGAGCCGTCGTGCTCGTCTTCGCTTGCAGCGGCTGCGCTGACGTCTTCGCCAAGGGCATCGCCGTCGACGCCTTTGATACGGAACATGCCGTTATGCGTCATCACGGTGAAGTTACCGCCGAGGCGATGGGTGATGGTCACAGTTTCGCCTTCGGGTAGGCTCATGAGTGTGCCTTGCGGGATGAGTGTGGCCTCGACTTCGCGAGAGAGTGTGCGTGTATCGTCCATTGTTATCTGTGAATGTTGGCTGATGACTGATCAGTGCTGGATCATTATCAATATTCAGTCCTGTATATTAAGAAATTTTACTAGAAAATTTCTGATGAATGAGTTGGCGGAGATTTTCGACGAGTTCCTCGCTGTCGATCTTTTCGATGACTTCTTCGAAGAATCCGAAGACCATGAGTTGCATGGCGACGCGCTGGGGAATGCCGCGTTGCATCATATAGAAGAGTTCTTCTTTGTCGACGTTGCCGGTGGTGGCACCGTGGGAGCAGCGTACGTCGTTGGCTAAGATTTCAAGACCGGGTAGGGCGTTGGCGTCGGCGGAAGGGTCGAGCAAGAGATTGCGGTTGGTCTGATAGGCGTCGGTTTGTTGGGAACCTTCGGCGACTTTGATGAGACCAGAGAAGATGGTGCGGCTCTTGTCGAGCAGAGCGTTCTTATAGAGCAGGTCGGACACGGCGTTGGGCGCGTTGTGGGTCTGGAAGGTGCGTTGGTCAAACTCCTGAGCTCCTTCTGCGACGGTCAAGGAATACATCTTTACGTCGGCACCGGCACCTTCGATTCGGGTCTGGTTCTCGAAGCGGGCGCGCTGCGCACCGATGTTGACCGCGACATTTTTTACCTGTGCATCGCGATCAGCCACGGTGGTGTCTAGCTGGAAGGAGACGGTTTTTTCGTTCCAATCTTGCACCACTTTACGGAAGACCTGGGCATTGGCTCCCGCATGGATGTTGGAGACAGAGATGTTGAGCGCTTCATTCTCCTCTGTTTCGGAAAAGAAGATGTCGACCACGGAGGCTTTCGAATTATCCTCGGCGATGATGAGGGTGTGAGGGAAGACGGCTGCGCGGCTACCGCTCGTCCAGTAGTAGTTGACGAATGGCTTTTCGATTTCGACGCCCTTAGGCACGTAGAGCACGGCGCCAGCCTTGACCGTGGCGGCGTGCAGGCCAAAAAACTTTTGCGAGCCGAGTTCGGTCGATTCTTGGAGGAAGTATTTTTCCATCAACTCGGGGTGCTGTTCGACCGCTTCGGAGATCGGTAAGTAGATGACGCCTTGTTTCGCAAGCTCGCGGCCGATGCACTCGAAGTTAGCTGGCGCGTCGTCGACGTAGACCATGAGTCCAGCGCGATCGGAGACGAGATTGGAGCGTTCAGTCAAGGCGTCGAGCGTGGCGGAACTGGGCGCTGCGACTGGATTGAAGTTGTCGATGCTCAGCTTGCCGACGCTGGCGAAGCGCCATTCTTCGGCGCGTGCTGTCGGCATGGCGAGATTCTTAAACTGATCGAGTCCGGCGCTGCGGCGCTCGGCAAGCCAGCTAGGCTCTTTGGCGGAGAGGGTCTTGGTTGATGTTTCCAAACTGGTATTCATGTTTTGTGAGTAATGCGCGCTGCGGGCTTTGGCTACCCCGACTGCGTTAAGCGATCATTCCTTTTGAAGGAGGGGAGTTCTCACCTTGTTCTTTATTTTAAATTCAATGTTTAGTCAGGCTTACCCGACGCTGCCTTCAGGGATCGCCGGTTTTTAACCGACAGATCCCTCCATTTCCATGTCGATGAGGCGCTTAAGCTCGACGGAGTATTCCATCGGGAAGGCTTTCATGAGTTCGTTGACGAATCCATTGACTGCGAGGCTCATGGCTTCGCCTTCGGAGAGACCACGCTGCATCATGTAAAAAATCTGCTCGGCGCTGACTTTGGATACGCTGGCTTCGTGCTGGACCGTATTGTTTTGCCCGCGCGTGGTGATGGCGGGATAGGTGTCGGTCCGGCTGTTCGTGTTGATCAATAGGGCGTCACACTCGGTATTGTTCTTACAATTCTTGAGATGCTTGGGCATGTGGACTTGGCCACGGTAGGTGGAGCGTCCTTTGCCAATCGAAATTGACTTAGAGATAATGTTACTCGTGGTGTTGTCCGCGAGGTGCATCATTTTCGCGCCCGTGTCTTGGTGCTGACCGTCATTAGCGAGGGCGATGGAGAGTACTTCGCCGCGAGCGCCTTTGCCTTTGAGCACGACGCCCGGATACTTCATCGTGAGTCGTGAGCCGATGTTGCAATCGATCCATTTGACCTCAGCGCCTTCGTCGGCCATGCCACGTTTAGTCACGAGGTTGAATACGTTGGACGACCAATTTTGAACAGTGATGTATTGAATCTTGGCGTTCTTGAGGGCAACGAGTTCGACCACTGCGCTGTGAAGCGTAGCTGTCTCAAACTTAGGCGCTGTACAGCCTTCCATGTAGGTGATCTCAGAGTCCTCGTCGGCGATGATGAGCGTGCGCTCGAACTGGCCGAAGTTTTCCGCGTTGATTCGGAAGTAGGCCTGTAGAGGCTGCTTGAGCTTTACGCCTTTGGGCACGTAAATAAAGCTACCGCCCGAGAAGGTAGCGCTGTTAAGCGCTGAGAATTTGTTATCCGCGGTTGGGATGACTTTACCGAAGTAGGGCTTGAAGATTTCGGGATACTCGGCGAGGCCTTCGCTCGAGCCGACGAAGATGACACCCTCTTTTTCGAGGTCTTCCTTCATGCGGGAGTAGGAAGCTTCCGAGTCAAACTGTGCTTCCACTCCAGCGAGGAACTTGCGCTCTTGCTCGGGGATACCTAGGCGCTCGAAAGTTTCTTTGACGTCGTCAGGTACATCGTCCCAGGAGCGGGCAGGTTGTTGACCTTTGGAAAGGTAGTAGCGGATTTTATCAAAATCAATGTTCTCAAGATCTTTGTCCGCCCACTTGGTCGGCATGGGCTTCTTTTTGAAGACTTCGAGTGCCTTGAGGCGAAACTCGCGCACCCAATCGGGATCGTCTTTGACGTCGCTAATGTATTTGACGGTGTCTTCGGTCAGGCCAATGCCCGCATCGAATTCATAGTTTTCCGGATACTTGAAGTTTCCCTTCTCGGTATCGACTTGAATGGCTTGGTCTTGTAAGTCTGTATCACTCATAGTTTTTGAATCGTTGATTATTGAGTAGGATCTTAGGCTGAAGCTGTCGCGAAGGCTTCTTTGACCCAGTCGTAGCCTTTGCTTTCGAGCTCTTTAGCGAGTTCCTTATCGCCGCTGTGGACGATGCGACCGTCGAACATAACGTGGACGACGTCCGGCACGATGTAGTCAAGTAAGCGCTGGTAGTGTGTGATGACGAGGAATGCACGGTTTTCACTGCGCATGTGGTTGACTCCTTCGGAGACGATTCGGAGCGCATCAATGTCCAGACCTGAGTCGGTTTCATCCATCACGCAATACTTAGGGTCGAGCATGGCCATTTGGAGGATTTCGCAGCGTTTCTTTTCACCACCCGAGAAGCCCTCGTTGAGTGAACGTGCAGTGAACTTACGATCCATTTTGAGTGCGTCCATTTTAGCGTAGAGGTCTTTGTAATATTCGATCGCATTGATCTCTTCGCCTTCTGGGAGGCGAGCTTGTTTCGCGGCGCGGATGAAATTGGCGATGGAGACACCTGGTATTTCCATCGGATATTGGAAGGCGAGGAAAAGACCCGCGTGAGAAATTTCGTCTGGCTCTTGGCCTAGGATGTTGACGCCATTGAGGAGCACTTCGCCACTCTCGACTGTGTAGTCTTCGTGGCCGGCCATGACTTTAGCGAGCGTGCTCTTACCGGTGCCATTGGGGCCCATCAGTGCGTGCACTTCGCCTTTAGGGACCGTGAGATTAAAACCCTTAAGGATGGCTTGCCCATCGATGGAAACATGGAGATTTCTGACTTCGAGAGAGTGGTTCATTTTTTCTAAATTAAGATGCTTGGTATTTCGAGATTCGGGATTTCCTAAGTAACAGCTTTTCGGCTTTTTATATTAGTCGTGGCAGTCGTTGCAGGCACCGTCGTAGGAGATTTCGATGTGTTTGGCGGTGAAGCCTGCGGGTAAGACCTTCATGAGCTCGTCGAGAAGTTTGTCTGAGAGGTCGACATCGACGATTTCGCCGCTTTCACGGCAGTAAAAGTGCGCGTGCTTGGTCAGATTTGGGCAATAGCGGGTCGGCTCGCGCTCGAAATTGACTTGGCGAATGAGTTTTGTTTCGGCCAGTGCCTCGAGGCAATTATAGACCGTCGCGAGGGAAATTGTTGGCATGTCCTCTTTTGCACGGACGTAAACCTCTTCAGCAGTGGGATGATTACGTTTCTGTAGGAGGAGCGCATAAATATGCTCACGTTGCTTTGTCGCACGCTGGCCACTAAGCTCTAAAGCGTTGTTTAGCAGTTCTTTATACTGTGGTTCTAATTGCATGTGGACGGTTGGTGTTAATTATAATGATTCTAATTATTGAAACATTATATGCACGCATTTGCAAAGACGCAAGCTATAATTAGAATAATTCCAAATATAATTTGAAATTCTACTCTCTTGCTACTTAGGGTGATACTACATTCGCTCCAGCGGGTGGATGCCAAGAAGCTCTAATCCCGTTTTCAAAATCGTGCGGGTGCGCGCGCAGAGGATCAAACGGCGCGCTTTGATGGCGGCATCTTCAACTAGGACCTTATCCGCGTTGTAGAAGCTGCTGTAGGCACTGGTCAGTTCGTAGAGGTAGGTGCAGAGGAAATGAGGGCGCAGATCGTTGATTGTGAGTTCGAGCGCGCCGACGAAGCCCATCAGCTTGCGCGCAAGCGCCATTTCAGTCTCGGTCTCCAACTGACTGGCGCCTTTGATCGGCGCTTCGGGATCAACGCCAACTTTGCGGAAGATGCTGTTAATTCGAGCGACGGCGTAGAGTAAATAGGGCGCGGTGTTGCCCTCAAAGCTTAGGAGACGATCCCAATTAAAGACGTAATCTTGTGTGCGATTGCTAGAAAGGTCGGCGTATTTCATCGCACCGATACCGACGGACTCGGCGATCTCGCGGCGCTCGGACTCATCGAGACCGGGATTCTTTTCAGTGACTACTTCGTAGGCGCGACTGCGGGCTTCGTCGAGTAGCGCTTGAAGCTTGATTGATTCGCCGGACTTGGTTTTGAAGGGTTTTTTATCCGCCCCGAGGATGGTGCCCCAAAAGACGTGATTCATGACGGGGAGTGCGTAGCCCTTAGCCTTAAACCATTTTTGTGTAGTCAGGAACAGTTGCTGAAAGTGATCCTGCTGGCGAGCGTCGGTCAGGTAAATGATTTCTGCAGCCTTAAACTCTTCAAGGCGATAGAGTACGGTGGCTAGGTCAGTCGAAGCGTAGTTGCTGGCTCCGTCGCTCTTACGTATGTTGAAGGGGTAGGGGCGCTTATTATTACGAGCGAATTTTTTGACCTCGTCGTGCCAGACGACGAGTGCGCCGTCGCTTTCTTCGGCGAGGCCAATCTCGGTCAATTCTTCGTAGATGCGTTCCACCTTATCGCGGTAGAAAGATTCACCGAGGGTGACGTCGATTTCGACGCCCATTTGAGCGAAAAGTTTGTCGAAGGCGACTTTGGAGATCTCCACTATTTGCTCCCAGATAGCAGTGTTCTCCGCGTCGCCGTTTTGTAGTAGGACGAGCTCGTTGCGGGAAATTTCGCGTAGCTCGGGCTGCTCGGTTTCTAAGGCGGAGCCGTCTTTGTAGAGCTGGTCGAGAGTGACGAGGGCTTCGTCGCCGAGATTGGTGAGGTCGATGCCGTCGCGTTTAATCTTCATGATCAGCGTGCCGAAGTTAGTGCCCCAGTCGCCGATGTGGTTGTCGCGAATGAGATCGGCTCCGCAGAAATCGAGGAGGCGCGAAATTGCTTGGCCGATGACCATCGGGCGGAGGTGCCCGATGTGGGCCTGCTTTGCGGTGTTGGCACTAGGGTAGTCGATGATGACTTTACACCCGTTCTTGAGTTCTTTTGCGCCGCTTTGGTAGTCGGCCTTGTTGGAGTAGGCGAGCTGCCAGTCCCAGATAAACTTGGGCGAGAGTTTGAAGTTAATAAAACCGGGGCCGGCTAGCGAAAGCTCGACGAGTTCGGGATCAAATTGACCGGAGGCTTGGGCGGCATCGATGAGTTTTTGCCCAAGTTCCCGAGGGTTAGTTTGCTGACGTTTGGCAAAGCCAAGCACACCATTGGCCTGATAATCTCCAAACTTCGGGTCAGCGGGACGCATGCTGGGGTCAAAGTCTGCGCCGAAGCCTTCGGTCTTGGCAGCGATTTGGCGCAAAATTTGATCGATCGCTTGGGATGGGTTGAACCAGATGGACATATAGATTTAGGAAAGCTTGGAGGCTCCAAGGGGCAAGCCTGAATAGGTAGTTTAGCTAGCCTCCTGAGTCTGTTCAATTGCTTTTCCGCTGGGCATCGGTGCTTGCGCTGAACGGCTCTTCGTTCTTCGCTTAACAGCTATGCTGCACATCATCCTGTTTAATCCGGAAATCCCCCAGAATACGGGAAACATCGGTCGCCTTTGTGCGATCACCGAGAGTCGGCTACATTTGATTCATCCACTCGGTTTCACAATTACGGATAAGCACCTAAGGCGGAGTGGAATGGACTACTGGAAGTCGCTCGACGTCCACCACCATGAAAACTGGGAGGCCTTCGAGCTCAGCCCCGTAGCCCCCAAGCGGCTTTGGCTTTTGACCACACGTGCGGATCATGCGTATTGGGATGTCGAATACGCCGACGGCGATGGGCTCGTCTTTGGGAGTGAGGGGCATGGTGCGCCCGATTGGCTGCATACGAAGATGGAAGGTCAGCGTTTGACCATTCCGCATAAAAACGACACGCTGCGTTCGCTCAATCTGTCGACCTCTGTCGGTATTGTAACTTACGAGGGCTTGCGGCAACTGAGATAGCCAGGGACGGCTTTTGCAGCTTTGCCTTGTTGAGAGGTGGTAAACTTTGAACAGCACTGCTCTCGTCGCTTAAGCCCTTTCGTGCGCGATCACGGTAGAAATGATTCGGTCTTGGTCGGATTCGCTTAGGTAAGGGTGAAAGGGCAGGCTGATCACTTCCTTCGCTGCTTTGTCTGTCTCTGGGAATGTCTTTTTGGCACAAGGCAGATCCGCAAAGACGGCTTGTTGGTGCAGGGGTCTGCGATAGTAAACAGCGCTGGGGACGTCGGCGGCTTTTAAAGCTTTGCCCAGACTGATACGGTCGCGCGGGCGAATGGTGTATTGGGCGTAAATGTGAGTGTTGCCGGGATGGATTACGGGCACGGTTACGTGATCCTTAAGTGCTTCAGAGTAGCGGGCACCCACTTGCTGGCGCAGGGTAATCTCCTCGTCGCGGAAGTTGGTAAATTTAGCCTTTATGATGGCGGCCTGTAAGCTATCACAGCGGCCGTTGGTGCCCAAGATATAGTGCGACTCGCGCTCTTTGCAGCCATGATTGGTCACAGCGCGGAGGGCTTCGCCCAGTTGGGCATCGGAGGTGAAGACGGCACCACCATCGCCATAAGCGCCGAGTGGTTTAGCGGGGAAAAAGCTAGTACAGGAGACAGCGCCGATCGTGCCGCTCTTGCGTCCGTTTTGTTCCGCGCCAAAGCTCTGGGCCGCGTCTTCGATAATCTTGAGGCCATGTTTTTCGGCAATCGCTTCGAGGGCGGGGTAATCAGCCATTTGGCCGAAGAGGTTGACCGCTATAATTGCTTTGGTCTTGGCTGTAATGCGCTTCTCCACCTCCCTAGGGTCGATGTTGTAAGTGTCGGCTTCGATGTCGGCGAAGACAGGCCTTGCGCCAACAAGTGCGATGGTCTCTGCCGTGCTGATCCAAGTAAAGGGGGTGGTAATGACTTCGTCGCCTAGACCAATGCCAAGGGCGCGGAGTGCGACTTCAAGTGCCATCGTGCCACTGGCGACGGCCACGCAGTCGAGTGGTTTTCTCCCGCCAAGGAATTCGCCGAGGTTGGCTTCGAGTTCATAGACCTCTGGACCATTAATGTAGCGACCGTGTTCAAAGACTTTGGCGATGGCGGCGTCAATTTGAGAGCTGCTTTTTTGATGGATGGCTTTGATGTCGATGAATTGCATGTAAGTGAAGGGATGGGCTTTACTTATTCGTTTTGTCTTAAGGGGTCTTTAGTTATGCGCCGAGTAAATTTTCATCTACCATGGCACTGGTCTTTTCAAAAAGGGATGTTTGCTAGCCCCTCATTAGAGAGTGCAATGGCGACGACAATCACAGGCTCGTTGGGTATAAATGAAGATGTAGCAGATTGGCTTTCCGGAGCTTTGAGGCAAGCAGACTTTCTATTAAGGGCGTTGATAGATACTACGCTTTGAGGGGAGTCTGCGTTTGTTTGCCCTTTACGAAAGTATCCATTGCTCGGATGCGCAGGCGCACCGCACTATCTCTGCGCAAAAAAACGCCACTCCCCGAAGAGTGGCGTTGATTAAAGTGCTGTGTCCTCGGAACTTCGTTCCAGAGGTATCCAGTCGACTTACTTGTAATTAGCTTCGACTTCAGCGACTGTCTTGGAGACGCGTGAAACGATTTGGTAAGGGTCACCTTGTGAGTTCGGACGGCGATCTTCGAGGTAGCCCTTGTAAGCATCGTCTTTGACGAAGCCGTGTGGTACACGAATCGAAGCACCACGGTCAGCCACACCCCAAGAGAACTTGTCGATGGATTGTGTTTCGTGCAAGCCAGTGAGGCGCATGTGATTGTCAGGGCCGTAGGCAGCGATGTGCTCGTCCTTATATTCCTCGAACTTATCCATGAGCTTGAGGAAGTATTCCTTGCCGCCAGTATCGCGCATGTAGTCGGTCGAGAAGTTACAGTGCATTCCAGATCCATTCCAATCACCTGTGTATGGTTTACAGTGATACTCTACATCCACTCCGTACTTCTCGCATAGGCGCTGCAAAATGTAGCGAGCAACCCAGACTTGGTCACAAGCATTGTGAGCTCCTTTTCCAAAGATTTGAAATTCCCACTGACCCTTGGCGACTTCGCCGTTGATGCCTTCGTGGTTAATGCCTGCATCGAGACAAAGGTCGAGGTGCTCTTCAACGATGGAGCGAGCGATGTCACCGACCGATGAATATCCAGCGCCACAGTAGTATTTTCCTTGAGGCTGAGGATAACCTTCTTCTGGCCAGCCCAGAGCACGACCATCCTGCATGAGGAAATACTCCTGTTCGAGCCCCACCCAAAGACCCTCATCTTCGGGAATCGTTGCGCGTGCATTTGATGGGTGAGCTGAACCATCTGGCATAAGTACTTCACACATGACAAGGAAAGCATTTTTGCGAGTGCTGTCAGGGAAGAGAGCAACTGGCTTTAGCATGCAGTCTGAACTGCTGCCTTCGGCTTGCTGTGTCGAGCTGCCGTCGAAGCCCCACATTGGGCAGTCTTCGAGAGACCATTTTTCGACATCGCCTTCTTTAATGCAGGTCTTGCCGCGGAGGTTAGGCACGGGTGTGTAACCGTCGAGCCAGAGGTATTCTAATTTAATTTTTGCCATGTTATTCTGTGTTTTGTCAGGTGGTTGATTGACTGTTGAGTTTCAGCAGGTGGCTGGACTTAGCCGAAAACCCGCGAAATAATTAAGCAGTCCGCATGCCAATGCTTTCTACTTGAGGATATTTGTTAAGGTCTAGAAATAGAACTTTTTACAATGTTTTGTTCAAATCTTGCCTTTGCACAAGAGAAACCCTGCAATTTTATAAAATTTATGGAAGAAGCCAAAAATACAGCCCGTGCGGTCGTTCGCATCGGTTATGATGGACTTGTGCACAAGACTTTCAAGGGACCACAAGCCTGCGAGCGCTACGAAAATGAGCTGCGCGTGCTCCAGTTTCTTGATCAAAAGGGCTGCAGCTTCGTGCCTAAGGTCGTGAAACAAGATAATCCTGAGCTCTACCTCGTCACGACTAATTGTGGCGCACGTGTTGACCACCTTAGCGATAAGAAGAAGGAGCTAATCTTTGCCGAACTGAAGCAGTATGGCGTCTGCCACGACGATGCCGAGGTGCGCAACATTACCTACAATTCTCAAATGGGGCGCTTTTGCGTGATTGATTTCGAGTTTGCGACTATTCTCGAACCAGGCTACCCGCCGTCGCCCAGGATGGAGTCAGTCGCCGACCGTAGTGCTTGGCAACGAAAGGATCGCGATGGGTAAAGCTGGGTTAAAGGAATCAAGCGGGGCACAGATCATCCAATGGTCGGGACTGAGCGATGTCGGACGCTTCCGCAAAAATAACCAAGATGCCTTCCTCGCGCTGGCGCTCAACGGCGAGGGTGTGCGCCGCCTCGGTAAATACGGTGAGGCTGAGCTCAATGAGAGTGACTATATATATGCCGTTAGTGATGGTATGGGGGGAGCGAACGCGGGCGAATTTGCCAGCCAGATTGCGGTGGAGAAAATCACTCACCTGTTGCCACAGTCCTTCAGCGCAGCGGCGAGTGACATCGCGGTCGACTATCAAAATCTGCTCGGAGAGCTTTTTAATCAGATACACCGTGAACTTACTAAAATGGGGCAGGCTTACGAGGAGCTCAGCGGTATGGGAGCCACGCTCAGCCTGTGCTGGGTGCGTCCAGCTTGGGTCTACTTCGCGCATGTTGGCGACAGCCGCATCTATCATTTGCCCGCGACTGGAGGTATCCAGCAGCTTAGCCACGACCACACGCATGTTGGCTGGCAGCAGCGTCAGGGTAAACTCGGTGAGACCCAAGCCCGTAACCACCCAGGACGTAACGGGCTTCAGCAGGTGCTTGGCGGCAAGAATCAAAACCTAAGCCCACAGCTCGGAGGTGTTGGCTACGAGACGGGTGACGCCTTCCTGATTTGTTCTGATGGCTTAGTTGAGGGTCTTTGGAATAGTGGGATGCTACGGCTTATTCGCAATCCGTCGAAGGATGCCCCTGCTGACGTCGCAGAGCGCCTAGTCAGCGAGGCCGTGCAGACGGATGGAAAAGATAATACCACCGCGCTGGTTTTTGAAATGACTTGAGCACAATGAACTAGAATATTGCTAGGCTTACTTCTTAGGTAAGATTACGCGGCGGCGGGGGACTGCTCGATTGACGTCATTGTTATTATTTGGCTTGGTAATGTTTTGTAATACTGGAGGGAGCCCCGTCAGCTTGGCATTGCCGTTTGTGTTAACCGGCGGGCTGACGGAGGTAACCACTGCAAGGGGCGCGGGGCTAGGGGTCACTAAGGTGAGGCGCTCGGTGCGACCGCTCATACTGACGGTGAGCGATCGGGAGTTGGAGTCGTAGTTACGCACGGAGATACCTTGCGTGGCGGCTTCATTCTCTTTCAGCCAGTGGCTCTTTTGATCGCGCTTATTAAATAGGCTAAATTGATATTGGCCGTTCACCTTAACGAGTCCGCGAAACTCAATCTCTCGACTAATCGGGCCGTTGGATTGCACGACAGGCTCTGGCGCTTCTTTCTTTTCGCTGAACCCGGGTGGAAGAAAAGGATTGCTGCTTTCGAGTGATTCCGCGCTGAGCACGGAGACACCAGCAAGCAGAGCGAAAGCAAAGCCTCTGCGAGATGTTCTTTTTGTGAATTGTGCGAAAACTGAAGTCAATCGGATCATTATTTAACGGCGCAAGAAGCGTGGCAAGGTGCTGCCTTTGGTTTTTCTTGGTTCTTCTCCCTCGAATTTACTGCCTTCAAGGTAGATATCGTTCGTTGAGTTTGTGTCGATGTATTCTTTAATGACTTCTGTTTCTGAAGCGGCTTCTATGTAACCCTTGGAAACGTCAAAGGCTACGTCCGTATTTTGTAAAACAGTAGGTCGGATAAATATGATAATCTCTGTTCGGTCGTAATCCTCGGTTGAACCGCCAAAAATATTCCTGATCAATGGCAGTCGACCAATGACAGGGAAATAATCGTTGCTATCTGAACCCGTATTTTCTTGTAGGCCACCAAGCACCACAATTTGGCCGTCTTTAACGCTCACAGTTGAAGTCGCTTCACGCACACCGATGATTGGTTGTGGGTTATCGTCGATAAAAATAGTCTCCACTACATTCTCAACGCTTTGCTCAATCACCATTTGCACTGTGCCATCTGCTCCTATGAGTGGAGTAACGGTTAGTTTGATACCGATGTCGCGATACTCAATTGAGCTTCGAGTGTTGTTATTACTATTAGAGAAACTAGTGGATGCAGTCACGATTGGTTGTGAGCGACTGACATTGATGATACCTTCTTCATTATGACTGACCACGATACGAGGGGCCGAGAGCACGCGAGTGTTGCCATCTTTATTTGTTGGCGTGATAGTTGTAGCCAGGGTGAAATCAGCTGGGTTATCTAGACTAATCTTGCCATTCGTGAAGCTGATACCTCCAGCCGTCCCGGCGCTGATCGCCTCAAAGGTTGATGTTAGCCCATCGTAAGTGAAACCCAGACTGCTGAGGCCACTGGTCTGAGTTTCACTCAAAGTAACTTGTGTAATTACTGCTTCAATTAGAACCTGTGGCAATGGAATATCAATTTTTTCGATGAGTTCCTTGAGCGTCTTTAAGTCCTGTTGTGTCCCGTAAGCGACGATAGCATTGGTGCGTTCATCCGCGGCTAGGCCGACGAAATTTGAAAATTGGAGAGAACTGTTGGCTTCAATAAAGTTAGGGGAGGGCACCGGTGCGTTAACGACCACGGTAGGCGTGTTGTTGGTGTTATTATTGTTGTTTCCGCGATTATTGGCGTTGTTCGCGCGTTCATTTTCGCGGGCGACTTGGGCGTCTTCTTCGCGACCTTCTTTTTGTCCGGAGATGATGTCTTCGATGATGGGGACGACCTCTTCGGCTTTAGCTTGGCGGAGCTGGAAGACTTCGCTGGCGGTGAGTGGAGCGGCGTCGACGTCGACGCTCTGGATTACGTCCATGATGATTGCCAGGTTGCCGGGGGGAGTGATGAGAATGAGCTGATTCGTCCGTTCGTCGGCAGTCACGCTGGTATTCCCTTCAAGGTAAGTTTTGAGCGGGCCTTGGATGAGGTTTTCAATACGATCTTGCATCTCGGTGGCTTGCACGAAGTCGAGCTTGATAAATTTGATCTCTTCGCGAACGACTTGCGCACGGTCCACATCTTTGAGTATGGTTTCGATACGCTGTAAGTTAACGAGGGCATCGGTGATGAGGATTGCATTGGACTTAGGGAAGGGGAGTATGCTGGAATTTTGGGAAACGAGGTTTTGCACAAGGGGCGCGCCTGCTTCGACTACGTTGAGGTAGTCGAGCTTGAAAAGTTTGGCGTAGATTTGCTGGCTAGCGTCAAGCTCGAGGCTACTGCCCGCAAGCATGATGGGAACTTGACTGCTTACGTTGGTCGCGGGGACGGCTTTCATGAAACGTCCTCCCATGTCGGTCAGCATGATGCCGTTAAGGGTCAGTAAACTTTCGAGGGCAAGCACGGCCTCACGCTTTGTCATGGCGCCGCGAGAGTTGAAATTAAATTTAGAGACTGGCAGGTCTTGGCGGCGTAGAATGATTTTATCCGTGAGTTGCTCTAGTAGGACCAGCACTTGATTGGCGGTGTCATCGACCAGTATGATTTCGCCGACCATGGCTTCGGGCTCTTTTAGCTCGGGCTCGGCAGGGGCAATCACACCCTCAGTGAGGACAGGGGGTGAGGCGAGGACTCGGGCGCGTGATCCATCTGTGTCTTGTGCATAGCCTGGGCTAGCGAGGACTAAAAGGGCGCTTAGTGGTATGATTGAAAGTAAACGGAGCATTACAGATTCGGGTCTTTTAGATCGAAAGAATTGATTTCGTAGCGCACATCTAGCTGCATGGGGTTACGGCGGTTTTTCTGGATACGGACGCTCTGGATGTTGATGTAGGGCGTCTCTTTTTGAAGTAGCTTATTGATCTGGATCAGTTGGGCAATGGAAATTCGACCGAGACGGACACGGAGGTTGTGGTCATTAAAGATCTCGCCCTCGCGGGTGCGGACGGGGTCGATATCTGCCGAGAGGCCACTGCGACGGATGAGGTTGTCGACATGGCCCGAAAGTTGTGCGGCCGCAAATGTTTTGGAAGGGTCGACACGCTCCAGCGCGACGGCGAGTTGCTCGGTAAATAGCTCGCTACGGTCGAGCCATTGCTGCTGAGTCTGTAACTCGACTCTAGTGAGTTTGCGTTGCGCATTCCCATCAGACAAGCGACTGAGCCAGCTGTTCGACCAAAGGAAGAGTATGACTATCACGAAGATTAAGGAGAGGAGTTTCTCGCGCAGGCTCATCCGCTTATAGAGGGCTCGCAATTTGTCTTTGAACTCGCTCATGGAGTCATGACTCCTTTCGTCGCGGCTGGTTCGGGTTCGCGGTGGGTGTAATCGAGGGTCACGGTGAAGGTGGTCTTACTATCGCGAGTAATGTACTTGGGGTCTCCGACGAGTTGAAACTTCCCTGACTGACGAAGCGATTTTGTGTAGAAGTTGAGCTCGTTGATTGTGTTGGCCTTGCCCTCGATGGTGAGGCGATTGTTGCTTTCAATGATGGTTTCGTCGTATTCGATCCCTGTTTTTCCAAGCGCTGTTCGAACATCATTTGCAGCAGTGAGCATGGCAATGGGGCGTAGCTCGTTCTGCGCGACTTGATCGAGCTTGTTCAAAAGGCTTTGCTTATCTTCTATCCGACGTACTGCGGTGGCCTGTTCGTCGATTTTGGCTGTGCGGGTGCCGAGCCAGAACTCACCTGCGAAAAGCAGGCCTTCGAACACGATAAGTACGATGGCAAAGATGGCCGCGTAGCCCATGATGCGAGTAACGAGGCTAGTCGTGCGGCGGGCGCTGCGTTCGACAGTTTTGAAACTATTCGGGCGGATGTCGGCATTCCAAAGTGAGGCTTCGTCTGGCTCCAGGGGCGACCAGAAGCCGCCGGCCGGCGATTCGCCGATTGTTTCAAATTTGTAAGTAGGGATACCTTGTTCGTTGAGCTCGACGGCTGAAAGTTTAAGGTGGACACTTTGGTTTGTGCTGCGGGGGGTATCCTTGCCTGCGGGTAGGCTACGGATGTTTTCAGGTAACGCTTCGCCGCTAGGAAGTAGAAAGCTGGTGGTGTAGTGCTCGCCTTCGAGGACGACCTCAGTATCGCAGGTGAAGCGCGCGCCGTGCAGGGTGGTGAAATCTGGGAGCACCCAAGTGTAGGTTTCTAGCTCGGCGTAGCCTGCGAGTTTGAGTCGGTCTTTGAGCGCGGCGTAAATGAGTAGATGCTGACCGTCGGGAGCAGATGAAAATCCCCAGCGTAGTTGATCCAGCGGGAAGGGAGAGACGGCCTCCATGCTTAATTCGGCAAAGTCGCTTAGCTCGGCAGGGGCGAGTGCGGTTGGCACTTCGACCTTTTCGATGAAAAAGTATTCCGCAGGTAGCACGAGCACGTCCGGTAAGGGCACGCTCTCGGGTTCGGGTGCTGTTTGGGTAGGTTCGCTCACGGCTAGTGTATTAAATCAGAATGAATCGCTTTCTTCACCGATGTCTAGCGCCGAATACCGAGCGGGCCGGCTACTTGATCGTCCTTGAGTGTATTCGGAAACGTGGAGGATTTTAAATGGATAAGCGATGGCTTCTTGTTCGCTGAGCGTTCCAGTCTTGGGCGCGTCGTCTGAATCGCCGCCAGGTGCGCTGCCGCTGCCGCCTTCTTCGTTGTTAAAATTTGGCTCGACCAGTGCGCTAACAGTATAGGGCACTTGGCCGCGCCAGAGGCTAACAGTGATGCGGAGCAGGCTAACTTCGACGCTGCCACTACCACTACTGGCTGACTCGGGCAACTGCTGCAGATAGGGTAGATCGTCGAGCCCATCAAAGAGGCGGTCTTCGTCGTAGCCGTCTTGCAGGGCGATCAGTTCTAATACTGACTGCGAGCTACTGTTAATATTGGCGGCGCCTGCGTTAATGACAGAGACCATGCTGTCGAGCTTGGCAAAGAGTTCGTTAGGAAGACCGTTCTCGTCGAAAAATTCGTCTTCCCAAATTTCAAGTAGGCGCAATTCTTCGAGACTCTGAAGAGGGCTATTGGCGGCGCGGTAAGCCGGCTTGCGGCGGAGGTAGTCCTCCGATTCCGCCCCATTGAGTCTTCGGCTTTCGTCGGGATCGATCCAGTCGAGTAACATACTGCTGAGCTCGCGAGCTGCGCCGAAGTTGAAACCAAAGCTTTCTTCCAGCATCTGGTTAAGCAGTGCTTCGTCCATCGTATTGATTGGGAGCTTATTACTTTCGTCTTGGATCTGAATCTCTAGTCCCCATCCATTTGGAATGTTGATGCCAGCGTAGTTGATAGGGTCTGCCCAGCCTTGTTCGGGTGCAAACAGTTTGCCGTCGTCGATCAGTGCGACTTCGTGGATCGTTGCGAGCGCGACTTCCAGCATACTATAACTAAACGAACGCACATCCGCTGGCTCGTTAAAGATGGCGCGATACTCAAGGTCTTCGACTGCTTCGTCGATGAAGCGCGTGACAATGAAGGAGAGGAGTAGAACGATGGCGAGGACAGCGATAAGGACGCTGCCTCGCTTAGGTCCGTATGAGTGTTCGCGGTAAGCCATCATTCTAGAAGATAAATGCGTTCCTTGATGTTACAGGGATCGTAAGGGTGCGCTCTTTAGTGACACTTTCGTATTCAAATGTGAGTTTTATGAAGCGTGGGAGTATAAATTGATCGTCGCCTTCACCCTCTTTGGGCTCGGTTTCGCTTTCCCATTTTTCGAAGCGTTCGTCCCAATAGACATATTCTACTTTCGTGACGAGGTCGCTTAGCGGAGTGCGGCGTAGGTCATCGAGATCCCCGGAGTCTTCTTGCAGCGGCGTATACCAAAGGAGGCTGAGACCTTCGTCGTCTTCAAAATGGAGGAAGGCTTCCACGCCGATGATGGGTGCGCTTTCTGTTTGCACGAGCAGTGGCGGAGTGTCTTTTAGCTTAAAGTGTAGCAGCGGGTTTTGGTAGTTGGCGAAACCGGGTGGCTTTGACCAATCGATGGGGTCTTCGGAAACACGGACGAGGCCGCTGCCAGTTGTGGACTCTGTATTGCCTTCCATTGAAGTAGCGCCCTCCAAATTATTGTTTCCAGAGGTGTCTACTGTCACTTGAGAGTCGTCTGTTTCGATATTGCTATTGCCTGATTCATTCGAGGTCGATCCGCCACTTTCTTCATCATCGCCTAGAACGATCTCGGTACCGGCCATGGAGAAGCTGGCTTGGAGGAACTCGGTGACGCCGTCGACATGATCTTCGAAGAAGTGCTGGTCTTGTCGTTCGAGCCAAGCATTCGTTACCGAGACCATCAAGGTGGCAGCACCCGCGAGCAGTGCGCCCGCAATCGAAACGGCGAGGATGACTTCGAGTAAGGTGAATGCAGCGACGCCGCGAGTATTGGAAGGAGAGTTTTGACTACTGCGATAGCCTCTCTCCGGTCGAGCAAAGCAAGCACCTCTCACTGACAAGGTAGAAATTTCTTTAAACTGAGTGCGCAGATGTATCATCAGAAATCAAAATCCCTCCTGGTGTCTTCGAGTGCTTCGCGTTTATCTTGAAGTAGATCGGAACGTTCGTCGCTTTCAGACCAAGTGGGGCGCAGCAAGTAAAGTGTTTCTGTGTAGTCGGCGACGAGACCTGCAGGCGGTTCACTGAAACGGATGCTAAGTATCACTTGAAAGAGGTCGACTACGTTCGTCGGTACGACCTGAGCTTCCCAGGAGGCTTCCCCGCTGTGGACAGTTTCATATTCATCACCGTCTTCGGCATCCTCGAGGTTGGGTTCTAGTAACAGTTGCATGCGCACTGCGCGGATATCGGCATTGAGAAGGTCGTATTTGGTGGCACTTTCTCTCGACAGCAGTGCGTTGACAAAAGCTGACATAAGAACGGACGCAGCCATCGCAAAGATTGCGACTGCGATGAGAACCTCAACGAGGGTAAAAGCAGCGAAGCGCTTGCTAGGCGAGTGTTGAGTGTCGAGTCGTGAGTATTGAGCTTCACTAGTGCTCATTCTGCACTCCTTACTAAGCTGGAAAATGGGTCGAAGATGAATCGCTTTGGTGCGCCTTCACCCGTATCGATTTCTACCACAAAAGGGCTAGAGCTGCGATCTGAGGCAAAGCTAAGCTTTTTTGTTTCCATTAGGCTGCTTTTGGCATCCGGAAACCGACCCAGACCTTCGGCGGGCGGCACTAGGTAGAAACGTATTTCACCGCGACCCTCACGTCCGAAGTTTGAGTTTAATTGGAAGCTCTCTCCTCCAACGACGACTAAGGTCCCAGTTTCAGCATCATAGATTAAGGTCGCTACGCTACGGTTACTTGCGGCTTGAAAACGGGCGGAACGAATCGCTGAGCGCAAGGAATCTTCGGGATTAATTTTATCATCAAAATTCAGGAAGGCCGTGAAATTTGTGATGATCACACCAGATGCTAGTGTGATTAGCGCAAAAACTATAATGATCTCAAGCAGGGTAAAACCAGCTTGCGAGCGAGGCCTACTGGCTGGTCCAGTTTCCAATATCATCCCCGCTCTCTACTCCATCCAAGCCGAGTGACCAGATATCAAAGCTTCGGTTGCCGCTGATATTACGAGCGCCCGGAAAGCGGTATTGATAAGGATTTCCCCAAGGATCGATCGGTGCTTCTTTGATATATGGGCCTCCCCAGCGAGTTTCTTTGCCGGCAGGTGCTTTTAGAAGTGCATCTAGGCCTTGTTCAGTAGTGGGAAAATTGCCTACATCCAAGCGGTATCGGGTCAATGCCAGTTCGGAATTACTGGTCACAAAAAGTCGAGCGGCTTCTTCTTGGTTTTCGCCAAAAATACCCGTTAGTTGGTTGAGAGCGACGCTCGCAAGCAATGCAACCAAAGCAATGGCAATCAGGATTTCGAGTAAGCTGAAACCACCCTTGCGATCTGCGGTATTGAATTGTCTTGAATGCTTCATAGGTCGGGACTCTCGGGTTGTTCACTAATTAGACGATACAATGTGAACGTTCTAAATTAGTGGCGTCTTCGTTGGGGGATAATGGATATATACTAAGGTTTCTGTGTTGGCTACTGTCGAGGGTTTTTACCGTGTTTTTGGTTTTATGAAGCGACTGCAGGTCACAGCATAAAGTCTGAAGTCCTTACAGAGCTAGAGGGCTTAGGTTTGGGGTATGAGTGCTTGCATCAAGGATGCCAAGCCTTCTTTGAGTTGGACGAGATAGGTCTTAAACTGGTATGCTTAATCAGAGGGACTCCAATCTAATCTGGTGACTCTGATCTTCCTTAATCGTTAAGAATAAACGCCAAGCATCTTGAGGAAGCGCGTCTGGTATACGCTCTGGCCACTCCACAGCAAAGCACCAAGGAGGCTGCAAAAAGTCTTCGATCATGAGGGCGTCAAGATCGGCGCCTGAGCCTAGGCGATAAGCGTCTAGGTGGATGAGCTGTCGGTCGCCCTTGTAGATCTTATAGAGGTTGAAGGTCGGACTGGTGATAGCTTCTTGAATGCCCCACGCGCGGGCGAGCCCTCGAACAAATGTGGTCTTACCTGCGCCAAGATTGCCGTGCAATGCGAGTACGGTGTCGACTGGCAAAATCGCTCCTATCCTTGCTGCGAGCTCCTCAGTCTCAGCGGCACTTCTCGAACAGATGCCGGCTATTAGTTTTTTTTCTAGCTCACTCATTGGTCGATCAAATGTTCAAAACCTTTGATCCACGGCAAGGCTTCTTGGGTTTTAGAGTCTATGTAGGGGACTTTACTTTGGCTCTCTCTTAGTTGTCCAATCTGGCTGAGTGGAGTGTCTGGAAATTTTTGCCGCCATTGCCTTTCAAAGACCTCTAGCTGGGTGTCTTTTTTTACAGCGAGGAGTAGCTCATAGTCTTCTCCGTCGCAAAAGGCATGCTCCATTGCGGATCGACCGCTCGCTTTGGCGCATTGGTAGGCTGCATCCGAGAGAGGGATTTTACTCAGTTCAAGATAGGCTGCGCATTCGTCGGGGATGAGTTCACCTAGATCTTTGGCGAGGCCGTCAGTTATGTCCATCAGCGCGCTGCATGCCATCGACTGGGCCAACCATTGGCCTTCGTTTAATCTTGGTTCAAAATCATGGTGTTTTTTTAAAAGGCTACCCCCGAGTGTGCCGGTGACGTAGAGAGCATCGCCATCTTGTGCTCCCTTGCGAAGTAAGGGAGGGTTATCCAAATAGCCAGTCAGGCTGAGAACTGCGGTAAACTGTCCATTGGGTAAAGTGCTTATGTCGCCTCCGACGATGGGCAGTTCGTATTTCTGGCAAGCGTGGTAGATGCCTTCAAAAAAGGCTGCTAACCAATCGGTGCGGAGATCGCTACCGCAAAGCAGGTTGAGTAATGCCTCGCCTGGGCGTCCGCCCATCGCCGCGATGTCGCTAAGGTTGCGCTTGATTAGTTTGGTAGCCGCGTCGTGGGCGGAGATGCTACCATCAAAATGCTGGCCATAGCTTAGGCTATCGGTCGTCAAAATTTGCTTCAGACCTTTTGGCCGATCGACCACCGCGCAGTCATCGCCCATCCCTTGTGGGCTATTAGGCGAGGCGGCATCTAGCCAGTGACGGATCTGAGCGATCAGCGCGACTTCGCCAAGTCCGCGAATACTCTCGTCTGCGTTTTTGGTGAACATTTAATGTTAGGAGCTTGAAAATCTACCAACTTGCCTCGTCGAAACGGCTTAGCATTACTGATACGGGTGGAAGTGAATTATATTTAATAAGAGATAGCGCGAGTGGCTTAATATAGTATAGGCGTTTGTAATTCTTAATCAATAATACTGACTAAGCGATAGGAGCCAATTCCAAGAGAACGGGGCAATGATCTGAACCCTCAATTTGGTCGAGGATATCGGCTTGAGCAATACGGTCTTTTATCCCTTCAGAGACGCAGAAATAGTCGATGCGCCAGCCGATATTACGCTTTCGTGCGGCGGCACGGTAGGACCACCAAGTATAGCGATCGGTGGTATCGGGGTAGAGGTGGCGAAAGCTGTCGACAAAGCCGGCCTCGACGATGGCGCTGAAACGGGCTCGCTCTTCATCAGTAAAGCCCGCGTTCTTCCGATTCGTCTTTGGGTTGGCGAGATCGATTTCGGTGTGGGCGACGTTGAGGTCACCGCAAAAGACTACAGGTTTTATTTTCTCTAAGCCTTTGACGTAAGCAAGGAAATCGACATCCCATTCTTTTGTGCGATAGTCGAGGCGGCGAGGACGCTTGTTTTCGTCATGGTTCTGCGAGTTAGGCGTATATACGGTGACGAGGAAGTAGTCGGCAAACTCCGCTGTAATGACGCGACCTTCCTTGTCGTGCTTTTCGATGCCAAGCCCCTTGCGGATACTGAGCGGTTCGGTTTTGCTTAAAATGGCGGTGCTAGAGTATCCTTTTTTCTCAGCGCAGTTCCAATAAACATAGGGGTAATCATCGAAGCTATAGTCCCCGACGAGATCGGTCGAAATTTTAGTCTCTTGCAGGCAAAGCACGTGCGGAGATTCGCTATCAATAAAATCGAGTAATCCCTTTTTAAGAGCGGCGCGGATGCCGTTTACATTCCATGAAATTAGTTTGATCGACGTCATAGTGCATAGCTTCTGTCGACTCGCCTTCGAGCGCAAACTCAATTAAAATTTTCTCAATGGATTGAGCGTCTTAAAAATTACGCCGTAGTCCTTAATTCTAAAGCTAGCCTTAGCAACGATGATGCTCGACCTGGCTGGCATTCCATGTGTATCTCGGCACGGGTTTTAGACTGTGTGCTTATTTGTAAAAGCCGCCGCCAAGCAGTTGTTCGCCGTCGTAAAGAGCGAGAATCTGTCCGGGGGAGAGCGCACGTTGCGGTTTGTCGAAAGTTACCTTTGCACGATTGTCGTCGATCGGCATGTAAGTAATTTTTTGTGAAGGATCGCGGTAGCGTGGCTTAGCCAACAAGCGGCAGGACTTGCTCACGGGACGATTGAGAAAGCTCAAGCCATAGACTTCGACTTCTGAGGTAAAGAGTCCCGGAGAGTCGATTTGATCAAACGCGACGATGAGTTCGTTTCGCTCCATGTCTAGGCCAGTCACCACGTAGAACTCGTTATCCGTATTCGATGGCACGCCGATGCCGCGTCGTTGCCCAGTGGTGTAGCGATGTAGGCCGCGATGTTGACCAAGCACTTCGCCTTCTGGGTTCACGATGTTACCTGGCTTGTCTTCAATGTAGTGCTCTAAAAAACGGCTGATATTCATGTCGCCAAGGAAGCAGATACCTTGGCTGTCTTTTTTCGTAGCGTTGGGTAAGTTTTGCTCCAGCGCGATCGCACGCACACGGTGCTTTTTGAGTTCGCCTAAAGGAAAGAGCGCATTCCGGATTTGTGCTTGGCGTAGTAGAGCGAGGAAGTAGGTCTGGTCCTTGTTTTTGTCGAGACCTTCAAGTAGGTCTTGGCTGCCATCGTTTTTGGTCAGCTTACGCACGTAGTGCCCTGTCGCTATCCCGTCGAAGCCCGCTTCGAGCGCGTAGTCTAGAAAGGTACCGAACTTCATCTCGCGGTTACACATGATATCTGGGTTGGGCGTGATACCGCGTTGGTAGCCGTCGACCAAGTAGTTGACCACGTGCTCTCGGTATTCGTTGACCAGATTGACAATCTCGTAGTCAATTCCGAGATGCGTGGCCACCGCGCGGGAGTCTTCGATATCCTGTTGCGCAGGGCAATCGGCTAGCGGCATTTCCTCATTCATCCATGTCCTAATATAGGCGCCCGAGATTTCGTAACCTTGCTCTTTAAGGAGCCAAGCCGCCACGGCGCTGTCGACACCGCCCGAGAGCGCTACAAGGATTTTCTTCATCTGCCGTAGAGTAAGTCGTCGCCGCAACTGGCGTCAACTATCTGAAGGCTTTGATTTTTCGAGATTCTCCGGAATGGGTATTGCGCTTGCTAGGCACTCCCGCAAAAAAGAAATCACAGCATGGCTAAGGAAACGGAACAAATCGCACACGCATTTTGGGAATCAAGGGACACGGGCTTGATCTTTCTCTCTTCGAATTGGTGTAGCACGACGGCCTTGCCGCCCCTTTTACTCGGTCCTGGAGGGCAGGCATTTTCAAGATTAGAGCGCTTGTCACCAGAGGAGAGCGGAAGTTTTTGTCGTTACTACCGACGTAATAATAGTTGGGTTTTTGCCGTCCACTCGAGCCGCCATCCACAACTTTTGGACCGCCAAGTCCGCGTTTTCCTAGGTAGTGACATTAGCAATTGGGAAAAAGCCGTTGGGCAACCACAGTGGGAGCTCAAGCCGACCTCCTATGATCCCGAGACGACTTACGAGTTGCACGTGCCGCTCGAGTTAATCCCAGATGGTAAGCAATTCGCCTTCAAGTTCGTCACCGACAAGGGAGAATGGCTCGATGTGCCGGATAGTGCGCTTAACCTTGCCAATCGTGAAGGCGCTTTGAATTTTCAGTTCAATCCAGAGCAAACTGGCACGCACATCTTCCGTTTCTATACACCGCACGGCTACGAGCCGGTCGGCAACGAGAAGATCATCTGGCGTGATACCGAGATCATAGAAGTCCATGAATTGCCTCATACGCAGTTTCTCACTATGGCGAAAACAGATCTCGACCTTGGTGCCATTGTAGAGGGAGACATTACGACTTTCCGCCTCTTCGCGCCACGTGCGACTTCGGTTGAAGTATGCTACGGTCAAAACTTTGATGGCAGTGATGCCGTGACCAGATCTATGGCTTGTATCGATGGACGCACATGGGAGCTGATCATTGATCAAAATCTTGACAACTATTACTATTCTTATCGCGTTGGCGGTTTAAACATCGAGGGCACTTCGCATTTTGATGATTCGTTTCCGATTCTGGATCCCTACGCCAAGGCCTGTGTCAGTTCCCGTGGCCCTGGTATCGTGGTCGCTCCCGAACGTCTGGCCAAAGTTGAGCAAGCCTTCATCCCACCGGCTTGGCACGATCTCGTCATTCTCGAAGCCCACGTACGCGATCTGATCGCCCACGCGCCAATTGCTCTAAGTACTCAAGAACGTTCAGGCTATGCGGGCTTACGCAAATGGCTCAAAGCAGAAGGCTCCTATTTGAAAGAGATCGGTGTCAACGCGGTTGAATTGCAGCCAATTCAAGAGTTTGATAATGAAAAACCTGAGGACTACCACTGGGGCTATATGACGGTGAACTACTTTTCGCCCGAGAGTAGCTACGCTGCGGAGCCGGAGAAGGCTTCTCAGATCGAAGAATTTCGCGCCTTGGTTAAAGACTTCCACGAGCAAGATATGGCCGTGATCATCGACGTGGTCTACAATCACGTAGGGGAGCCCAATCACCTGTTATTTATAGATAAATATTATTACTTCCACCTCAATAATGGTAATGATCTGATGAATTGGAGCGGCTGCGGCAATGATCTCCGCTGCGACACGCCAATTGGGCGTCGCCTGATCATCGATAGCTTGAGGCATCTCGTCGAAACATACGATGTGGATGGTTTCCGTTTTGATCTTGCTGAGCTGATTGGTATCGAGGTTCTGCGGGATATCGAAGAGGAACTTAAGGATATAAAACCCTCGATTATTCTTATTGCAGAGCCTTGGAGCTTTCGTGGGCATATTCAAGAAGAGCTTAAAGAGACCGGTTTTGCTTCGTGGAACGACGGCTACCGAGAGTGCATTGCCAAGTATGTTAAAGGCGAGGGTAATCAGGAGATTCTACGACATTTCGTATCTGGCTCTCCTGGCACGACGCGCTTCGCTGCGCAGACTATTAATTACACTGAGTCGCATGATGATCATTGTTGGCTCGACCGTATCACCGAGCGACCTAAAGGGGATGGCTCTGACCCCACATTATTGGACCGCCGTCGTACGCACTTAATGGCATCACTTCTCTTCGCTTCGCTCGGTGTGCCGATGCTTGCGCAGGGGCAGGACTTTTTGCGTTCAAAGCGTGGTATTGAAAACACCTATCAGCATGGCGACATTAATGCACTCGATTATAATCGCCGTTATGCCTATTCAGGTACGCATGGCTACTTTCGCGACTGGATACACTTCCGCCGTTCGGATTTGGGGAAAGCCCTCCGCTTCGACGGTGCCCAGAGGGAGAGCTATATGCAGTTTTACTTCGCCGAAGGTTCGAGTGCGGCGGTCGTAATTTTCAATGCTGACAAATCCGTCGACGCGCCCCAGCTTATTTATGCGATTAACCCGCATCTAGAATATGCCGACATCGACTGCGAGGATCTACAGCCAGAAAAGCTAAAACAAATCGCCGACCAAGAACGTTTTTGCCTGGATGGTATCGGCTCAGCTCGTATCCCAATTACGGATACAAAAATTCACTTGCCGCCATTGAGTTGTGGCTTGTGGGTAGAGTAGGTTTACTAATGAGGGAATAGGAAACTAGCTAGGACCCGCGTTCGCCTAGTGCGCAAACTCGTATTGCTTAGAAGCTTTGCTAGTCACTTCTACCCACTCATCCCAAGTTATTTTGAGCGATGCGCGGAGTGATTTGACCTCTTTTTGTAACTGCTTTTTCTGGTCAGCGCTGGCTTGTTTGAGCTCGCGGAGTTTTGCCATTAGGACGGCTGACTTTTCTTCGAATGCGAAGGAGATTTCTTCGAGTTTAACTTTAAGCTCGGCGGCGCGTTCGTCCATATCGTGGCTGATGTGCTCTAAGATCATTTTCTTATCTTTTGAGACGAGCGATTTCAGGACAGTGACCTCGTTGATCACACGCAAGCCTTTCACTAACCCGAGTTTTGCAGCCGTCCAGATAGCCCATTTGGTCGGATCAAAGTGATACCAGCGAATGCCGTTACGGTAGTCGGCGGCGAAGGCGTGGTGGTAATTGTGGTAACCTTCACCAAAGGTAAGCATAGCCATAATTGCGTTGTCGACCGCGCTGAGTTCGCGGGCGTAGGTTTTCGCTCCTACAGTATGGCAAAGAGAGTTAATGAACCATGTGCAGTGGTGAATCATCGCCATGCGCATAAGAAAGCCCATGTAGAAAGAAGCTAGGGCGCTACCAGTCAGCGCCCAACCAAGAAAAAATACGCCAACGTTAACGGCGAGTAGAAATTTACCATAGTGTTTGTCCTGCATTACCACGCGAGGATTCTTCATCAAGTCTGCTACTAGACTTTGATCGAAGTCGCGCTTGTAATCGAACAGCCAGAGAATGTGAGCATACCAAAAGCCCTTTTTGATGGAGTAGGGATCTTTCTCTGTGTCACAATGGTTGTGATGAATTCGGTGATCGTGCGACCATTTGAGCGCCGACATCTCAAAGGCGAGCGCTGAGCTGAGTAGCACGCACCACTCAAAAAATGGATTGGCTGAATAGGCCTTGTGGGCATAAAGGCGGTGGTAGCCCACCGTGATCGACATGCCTCCTAGGATATAGGTGACGAGAAAGAATACGACCGCTGTCCAAGAAAATACATTAATGAATGCGGGTAGTAGCGCCACCAACGCAATATGGTAAGCGAGAACGAAAGCGAACATATCCCAATTTTTGATTTTCATAAATAAATTCAAATTTAATACTAAGTCACTTACGTGTGTGGCTTTGTGCGGTGTTTATAAATAACTGCAGTAGAATGCCTATCGCTCTAAATAGTGCAAGTGGGTTGCTCAATATATTTTTAACATAGCCCATGATTAATGCCCGTAATGTCAAGATGATTCGCGCACTTTAAGCCCGATGCCGCACCATATTGGATTAATGAAACTTATGCCTTTACGTGTTTTAATAAGCCCCGATAGTGCAATTGGCTTAATTCAATTGGAACCATGGAATAAATCTTGCTATGGAGCAACAGCTGCCTACAAGTCCCTGCTTTTACAATTTAATCTTAACCTGAAAAATAAAAACATAAAATAATGGCTACAAAAATCGGAATCAATGGATTCGGCCGTATCGGTCGCTTAGTCTTTCGCTCACTCGTTGAAAAGGGTCTTCTCGGCTCTGAAATCGAGGTGGTTGCAATAAACGACCTCGTTCCTGCGGAAAATCTCGCTTATCTGCTTAAATACGACACCACACAGGGTCGCTTCAAAGGCACTGTAGAAACTAAAGGTGACGATGTCATCGTTGTGAACGGTCACGAGATCAAAACACTTGCTGTTCGCGAAGGTCCTGCGGCTCTTCCTTGGGAGGAACTCGGTGTGGATATCGTTATCGAGTCCACTGGCCTCTTCGTCCAAGACGAAAAGGCTCAAGGTCACATCGCTGCCGGCGCTAAAAAGGTTATTATCTCCGCACCTGGTAAGGGTGACGGCGTGAAGACTGTAGTTATCGGCGTCAATGATGAGGAGCTTACTGCGGATGACGATTTGATCTCAAATGCATCTTGCACCACCAACTGCCTAGCTCCGATCACTAAAGTGATTCTTGAGAACTTCGGAATCGAAGAAGGTCTGATGACGACAGTGCACTCTTACACTGCAACGCAGAAGACTGTCGACGGTCCTTCTCCTAAGGACATGAAGGGTGGCCGTACAGCTGCTCTTAACATCATTCCTTCTACAACTGGTGCTGCAAAGGCGGTTGGCCTCGTGTTGCCTCAAGTTCAAGGCAAGCTTACAGGCATGGCTTTCCGCGTGCCAACTCCAACTGTTTCCGCGGTAGATCTTACTGTGAAGACAGAGAAGAGTACTTCTTATGAAGACATCTGCTCTAAGATGAAGGAAGCTTCCGAAGGTTCGCTCAAAGGTATTCTTGGCTATACTGAAGATGAAGTTTGCTCCTCTGACTTTATCCACGACGAGCTCAGCTCGATCTTCGATGCAGGCAGCGGCATGGGTCTGAACGACAAGTTCTTCAAGCTTGTTTCTTGGTATGACAACGAATGGGGTTACTCCAACCGCGTCGTTGAACTCGTTCAAAAAGTCTCCAAGTTCCTCTAGTCTGGATCTCTTGGTAGCAACTGATTGATTTTCAAGCCGCCGCGTTAGGTATCCCAACGGATTCTTGATCGCGACGGCTTTTTCATTCTTCTCAACACTTTCCTGACTTCAACTTGTCGAAGGTAGCGACGCGAAGAAAAACCTCTAAAGTTCGAGAGTTTAGTAAGAGCAAGCCCCGTTTAGGGTCTTAAGCCAGCAAAATATCTCCATCCCTAATGCGTCATTATCCATTTTCCATTAAACACCATGGCCACTAAAACCATCAAAGACGTTAATCTCTCTGGTAGGCGAGTCTTCGTTCGCTGCGATTTCAATGTGCCTCTCAAAGACGGCATTATTAACGACGACTCCCGTATCGTTGCTGCGCTGCCGACGATTAAGTTACTTGTTGAGAAGGGTGCTAGAGTAATTCTCGCATCCCATCTTGGACGACCCAAGGGCGAGAAGAATGCCAAATATACCCTAGCGCCTGTCGCTGAAGAATTGGCGAAGCAACTCGACCAGCCCATTACCTTTGTTGAAGACTGCATTGGCGAAGAAGTTGAAGCCAAAGTGGCTAAAATGGGTGAAGGCGAAGTCCTTCTCCTAGAAAACGTGCGCTTCTACGCTGGTGAAGAAAAGAACGATCCCGAGTTTGCAGCTGCACTGGCCAAGCTAGCCGATGCTTTCGTCAACGATGCCTTCGGCACCGCGCACCGCGCCCACGCCTCGACAGCAGGCGTTGCCAAGCTCCTCTCACCATGCGTCTGTGGTCTCTTGATCGAAAAGGAACTTGCTTATCTAGGTGACAAGACTGCGAACCCAGAGCGTCCGCTTACTGTGATTCTTGGTGGTGCAAAGGTCTCAGATAAGATCAAGGTCATCGATGTGCTTCTCGAAAAGGCTGACACCATCATCATTGGTGGTGCCATGGCTTATACTTTCGCATTGGCCGAAGGCCGCACTGTCGGGGAATCACTTAGCGAGCCCGATTTTATCGAAACAGCCCAATCCGCTTTAGCCAAGGCTAAGGAGAAGGGTGTCAAGTTCCTCCTTCCGCTCGATAACCTCGGTGTAAAAGACCTCGACTTTGGTGCTGGCACCGTCGGTGAGAGCAAGTTCTTTGAAGGCAATATCGAGGACGGCTGGGAGGGTGTCGACATCGGCCCCAAGAGCATCGAGTTTTTTAGCAACGAAATCAAAAACGCCAAGACTGTCCTCTGGAACGGGCCCATGGGCATTTTTGAAATCGACGCTTGTAACAAGGGAACTTTCGCAGTGGCCAAGACGATTGCCGAGTCTGAAGCTTGCTCAATTATTGGTGGTGGCGATTCCGTCAAAGCGATCAAGATGGCTGGCTACGGTGATCAAGTTACCTTCATGAGTACAGGCGGCGGCGCGTCCCTTGAATTCCTCGAAGGCAAAGAGCTACCTGGCGTTACTGCACTTGACCAAATCTAAGCATTAGGTATCATTTATAATCCATTCTACATCTAATATTATGAGCCAATCAGCACGCAAATACCTCATCGCAGGGAACTGGAAAATGAATTTAAACTCCGAAGAGGGTGCTTCACTCGCCAAGGATGTTGTCAGCCTAGTCGGCGCACAAACAGACGTCGCCGTCTGTGTCTGTCCGACTTTTACGACTCTAGAATCCGTATCTAAAGTCGTGAGCGGTTCCAACGTCCAACTTGGAGCGCAAAATATGCACTTCGAAGTCTCCGGTGCCTACACTGGTGAGATATCTGCCGAAATGCTTCGCCACTTATTCACAAACTTCGTCATCCTTGGGCACTCTGAGCGCCGTGAATACTTCGGCGAGACCGACGCCATCGTTAATAAGAAGACCCTTGCTGCTCTTGACGCGAACCTCAAGCCGATCGTTTGCATTGGCGAGACACTCGACGAGCGTGAATCTGGTAAGGTCACCGAAGTGATTAAAACACAGCTTGAAGGCGCCCTCATCGGTGTCACCGCCGAAGCTGCTGATGTTCTCGTCGTCGCCTACGAGCCCGTTTGGGCGATCGGCACGGGCAAGACAGCAACTCCTGAGATGGCTGAAGAAGTGCACGCAGAAATCCGCTGCCTCCTCACGGGGCTCATCGGGGCACAAGCTGCCGAAAAAGTCCGTATTCTCTATGGCGGCTCTATGAAGCCAGAAAACGCCGACGAATTACTCGCTCAAAAGAACATCGACGGCGGCCTCATTGGCGGTGCGGCTCTCAAAGCTAACTCTTTTGCCGCCCTCGTCGAGAGCGCTCAAAAACTAGCCAAGTAGGGTAAAATAATAACGAATCTAGGAACTTGTACTGGATCATTTTTTATGAGGCTTCGCGCTTCCGCAAGCCTGTCGAAATAGCATGATTAGCCGCGTGGCTGCACGGCGCTTGATTATTTTACCATATTTAAGGCTCGACATTTCGCACCTTAGTCCCCATATATCAAAAGTTTACGCCGCCTCGGGCGGCTATATTTACAATAGACTCAGACTCATTCAATGAGAAAAAAGATCATAAGTGCACGCAAATTTATTAAGCCTACGTTTAGCTATTTAGTCGAAAAGAAGCGCGATGGAGGCGAATTCTCCGACGAAGAAATACGGTTCATTGTTGACTCCATTTTAGACGAAGAAATGCCTAAATTCCAGCAAGCTGCCTTTGCCATGGCGGTTTATTTCCAAGGCATGTCTGCCCAGGAGATAGCAACCTTTGCCGAAGAGATGATGCTTTCTGGCGAGGTCATTGACCTTACTAAGATTACTCGCCCGAAGATCGACAAATACTCCACTGGTGGTGTCGGTGATAAGACTACATTGGTGCTTGCACCGCTTGCTGCTGCTTGCGGCGTTGTCATGCCGACGATGAATGGGGTAGACGAAGAGCACGTTATCAGTAACCTCGATAAGCTTTCTGCGATCCCTGGTTTCGATCCAGTTCTTGACCTCAAAGGTTTTCATGCACAGCTCAAGAAAGTAGGCTGTACTTTCATACGTAAAGACCCCGAAATTGCACCCGTTGATGCGATCCTCTACGACATGCGCACGGAAACAGGCACGATTCCCAGCTTGCCACTCATCACGGGCAGCGTGCTTAGCCGTAAGCTAGCCGAAGGGGCCGAAGGCCTCGTTGTCGACGTCAAGTGGGGTAACGGTTCTTTCATTAAAGATGTTGAACAAGCTAAGCAGCTTGCACGTTCTATCACTCGCGTAGGCCGCTCCATGAAGCGCCGTTGTGTGGCACTTGTGACAGATATGAATCAACCGCTTGGCGACACCGTCGGTACAGCGCTTGAAATCAAGGAAGCCATACAGCTACTCAAGGGCGAGGGTCCTGAAGATTTGCAAGAGCTTGTACTCAAACTCGGCATGGAAATCGTGCGCCTCGCTGGCGTCGCTGGCTCGACGCTCTCGGCTAAGCAAACCGTGCAGCGCCATTTAAAGGATGGTTCCGCTTTGCAGAAGTTTAAAGATATGATCGAAGCACAAGGTGGTGACACCACCGTGATTGATGATCCCGAGAAGTTCCCGACTGCGAAGCACGTTCGTAAGCTCCCTGCACCTAAGCGCGGCTATGTGCATACGATCAACGCAGGTCTCATTGCTGAAGGCGTAGCCAAACTCGCAATTAGGAAGAATGGTAAATACGATCCATCCGTCGGTGTTTCCGAGATCAAGAAGGTCGGAACTCAAGTCAAGCAAGGTGAGCCGCTCATGATGATTCACTATAACGACGAAGCCAAGATGGAAGAAGCACTTGAATACCTGAAGACAGCTTACCGCCTAGCACCCAAACGCCCGAATCCACCGGAGCTCATCGTCGAACGGGTCGCGTAAAGCTGATCACAATTTCACTCAAAGCCCCGTCCGCCAAAAGCGACGGGACTTTTTTTGGTATTTTAGTAGCTGTTTTAACTGCCTTATCCTTGATTTTGGACCTATAAATATTTCGACTAGAATCGTGAGCATTTGTTTCCATAGACTTCTCACTTTGAAAGACCTACTCAAAGTAATCTTTCTGTCATTACTGATCGCACAGCCTTGTATTGGCTTGCCCGACCAACGCGCACAACCATGGAAGCCGCAGAGGCTTGTTGCTTCTGCGCAACTTTCGATCTTTCAGATTGATACAATTGTGCTGCCAGAGTCGGCATCCCAGCCTCTGATCGATTCAGTTACTGACTTTTCCAACTCGTTTCAACGGCTGAGAGGTTGCTCGCTTAGAGCCGTCTCCGAAGGTCGCCCCAAAAATGCAATCTATTTTCAACTCACAGATGATCTTAGTAAAGGCGGCGCCTTTACGATTCACCGTGAGCGCACGCGCGTCTTTATTCGTAGCGGTGAACCAGCTGGTTGGTCAAATGCACTCTATACTATAGAAAAAGAGATGCTTGGCGCTCGCTATTATTGGGCGGGTGATCTGGGTCTAGAATACGTCAAACCTTCAATCACTCACTTTCCAAATCGTCCATGGCGAGAAACACCTGCCTTTGCGCAGCGTAAGTTCCATCCTGTAAATATAGACTTCGCTCGACGCAATCGATTGAATCAAATCTATTCCTTCAACCATAATTTAGCGAAGGTCTTCAGCGAGGAAGTCTTCGCCACGACGCCCGAAGTTTTTTCTGAAGTCAACGGACGACGCAAAGAGCCGCGCGGTAGTGGTGGCACCGACCCGCAGCCAGACTTGACTCAGCCCGAAGCGATTGAGGTCGCCGCACAAGCTGCAATCAGTCATTTCGCGGATAATCCAAACAGCGAGAGCTTTTCCCTCTCGATCAATGACAACGTGCTCTTCGATACGACTGAGCGTACTGAGGCTGCCGTCTCACCCTTGCGCTATTTTCGCACTCGCCCCAATTACACTGATCTAGTTTTCGGCTTCATGAACCAAGTGGCTAAGCGTGTATTCGACGAAGGCGGTGCATGGCAAACACCTACGGGTGAAGATCGCTACCTCACCGCGCTCTCATATTATTGGGCAGAGCCCGCTCCCACCATAACGATACACCCACGTGTCATGCCCGTGCTTACCTCCGACCGCGCGCAGTGGCATGACCACGATTATCGGACTCAGGACAAAACATTGATCCAAGCATGGGCAGCCTCTGGTGCAGAGCGCGTGGCGACTTGGGACTATTATTTCGGTGCACCGTATCTCTATCCACGACAGTTTAATCAATGGATCGTCGAGAGTATTCGCCATATGTCAGACGAAGGCATTGATGTTTTTTTCTCCCAGTTGCCTTCCTTCTGGGGCTTGGATGGAGCCAAAGCTTGGTTCGCAGCCGAACTGCTCTGGAATCCAGAGCAAGATGCCCATGCGCTACTCGACGAATATTACGATAACTTCTTCGGCCCAGCATCCGCACCGATACGCGCCTTTTACGAAACTGCCGAGCGCCATCGCAATGAAAACGAAGGCCAAGCAGACTGGATCAAGCTTTACAAGGATGAGTCAGGCATCGCACTCTTTTCCCCCGAAGTTCTAGCAGAGATGCGCGACTACATTGAGTTGGCTGAGGCCGAGATTGGAGTCCCGCCTAAGCAAGAAGCATCACGTTTCCAGAAACGCGTGCAAGTAGTCTCCGAGGCTTTCCGTCTGACAGAGCTCTACGCAGATTTCGATCAATCACGCCGAGCTTTGGTCCAGGCCTGTCTTGATTCAGAGTCGTCAGCGAATATCGAAACTCTTTTGGCTCAATTCAAAATAGCCGCCGGTGACTACCGTGCCTATTTTGAAGATTACACCGAGAACGCTAACTACTCACCCGAGCGCCGACGAATTGCGCTTAGCCAGTCAAATCCCGAGCGCTTGGCTAGAGGATTGATTAAGCCTGCCCCGCAAGAGTTTATCAGCCAGTTGCGCGATCCAAAATTGAAGCATGTCGGCAATAGGATGCGAAATTTCCTTGGCCCCTTATTACCTCAAGTTGAGGATTGGCATCTCGACTATCGGGCGAGTGAGCATTTTGCGGTCGAAGCGAGTGAGGCCTCGGTCCTGGATGACTCGGGGCTTCGTGTCTCAGGCACGGACATTGTTTCGATTTTTAACACCTTCCCCGTTGTTTCCAATCAGACTTACGAACTCCGCATGACGGGCACCTGGAAAATTAGCCTTGATAACCGAGCTCACATACATGTGGCTTGGCTTGATCGCGACGGTCGTAATTTGGAAACTGAACTGCCCTTGCGCTTACCCTTCGAGCACCGAACCGAGCCTGTTGCGATTCGCTTGCCTTTCACCGCACCGAATGAGGCCGAAGATGTGCGTTTTCGTATCGTTGTTTCGCGCCAGTATCCGGGTGACTACCTGGACATCAGTGAGCTTGATTTCGGATTGGTGCGCTAGTATAGAGGGGTCTCACTGATTCTTTGTTAGTGGGCGGGATTGACCCATACCCTGCACTCCGAATATTCCATGGTAAGTGAAGCTCCTCGCGTCACAGAGTGCAAATTTTCTCAATTCTCCTTGCGGCTTATTCCTATCAAAAGCTATCGTTACAGGTCCAATCTGTCTCGATGTCTACCCGCTTATCTAGTCGTGTTTATAATACTGTCGCCCTTGAGCGGTGGTTCGCAAATGTAGGTCTAGACTGGGAGCGGTCATTTTCTAGAGAGACGCTCTTGCGTGGTCGCGAAATCTACCGGAAGGGGCAGATTTCTGGCGTCGAACTCGCGAACGACGAAGCCATTGTCCACTGTAAGTTTGCCCGTAAAGATACCTGCTACGCGGTGATCGAGTGGACCCCTTCTGGGCCCAAGGTGCGTAGTTCGATCGATGATGACGCTCTAGGAGAAGCGGTTGGCGTGGGTGGTCTCTACGAAGTCGAAGAGTTGATCGCCGATGAGATCGACCCTTTACCCTACGAGCCAAAGCTCGAGTCAGAGGAGACTAACGGGGAATCAGAACCCGAGGCGGAACAGAAGGTCGCACCCGCTCGTCGTTTGACGCCGAAGCTAGAAGGTTTGAGCTCTGGTCTTCGCCTCACAGCTTACTGGACAAATGTCGATTTATCCCACGAGTCTGCCTTCCGTAGAGACGAAGTTCCGATCCACCCCGCAGAGCGCGAGGTTCTGGTTCGGTTAACGGGAAGGGCAGGTGAAGCAGGCTTTAAATTTCGTCGCGATTCCAACGACTTCATCCTGTTCGATGGTGAACGGATCGCACCGTTTTTCTCGCATGCGCTCAAGCGCTGGGACGCGGCCTTTGATACCATCGACCTAGATCTCGAAGCCCAGCGTATGGCCGAAGGTGTGCGAGAAGTGAAAGTGACCGGCCGCGTCGAGTCTTCAAGCCAGGAGCAGATGCGCGTTGACTGGCGGCTTAAAATTGGCCGGCAATGGCTTGACCCCGAAGATGCCCAGCGTTTGGCCAAAGCGGGGCGGGGCACCCATGTGGTGAGCGGCCTCGGGCTAGTGCGTATTGGCGAGGATCAATCGGCAGCGCTTGCCGAGTGGCGCGTGGCGGCTGCAGCCAATTCAAAAGAGGCGCAGACTTGGCCGCGCTATATGGTATTTTCATTGTTCGGCGAGCGTGGTGCGGAATTGGATTTGGAGGCAGAGCTTTCTGCTTGGAAGGGGCAATTACTCGAAGAGGAATCAAGCGACAGCAAAACGCTTCCTGGGTTTCTGAGAGACTATCAAGCACAAGGCGTGCATTGGATGGCTAAGCTGCGGGAGTTAGGCTGCCATGGATTACTTGCCGATGAAATGGGTCTGGGTAAGACTCTACAAGTGCTGACTCTCTTAAAGTTTTATCCTTTCGAGAATAGAAATAGCTTAATTGTTTGTCCCGCAAGTGTGGTGCCCGTTTGGCAAAGTGAGGCTCGTCGCTGGTATCCGAATATTCAGACCGAAGTATTGCGCAGCAGTTGCGACTTTTCGAACGACGGCTCGACGCAGCCAAAGCTCTGGATCGCCAGCTATACCCAACTACGGCGGCACAAACACTTGCTCGATGAGACGCAGTTCGGCTACGCAGTACTCGACGAAGCACAGCAGATTAAAAACCCAGATGCGAAAGTGACGCAGGCTTGTTGCGCGATTCAAGCTGAGTGCCGGCTCGCGCTGACCGGTACGCCGATCGAAAACCGTTTGCTCGATCTATGGACGCTCTTTCGCTTTTTGATGCCTGGCTTGCTCGGCTCACGCCGTCGATTTGAAGATGCCGTCGAGTCAGATAATGCAGGCTCCCGAGAGGCCTTTGCCGATCGACTGCGGCAACAATTGACGCCCTTCATTCTTCGCCGCCAGAAGGATATGGTAGGTAAGGACCTTCCGCCGAAAGTAGAGATGGATTTAATCTGTCCTGTCACTGACTTACAAGGTCAGACCTACAAGAACCTTCTCGACCGAGGGCGCGATGAACTGGGCAACGATTTGCAATCGGCTATGCAGACACAATCCATGCACTTCTTCTCCTTACTTACGCGCTTGCGGCAAGCTTGCTGCGACCCTGGGCTGATTCCCGATGTGAATGCCGACATCCAGCAGAGTGGTAAAATACAGATGCTAGTCACACGTCTCGAAGAAGCCCTCAGTGGTGATGGCGCGCGCAAGGTCGTCATCTTTAGTCAATTCTTGAGCCTCCTGAAGCGTCTGAAGCCTTTGCTTAAAACAACCTTCCCGAAGGTGGCTTTACTCGAACTCAGTGGCGAAACTAAAGACCGCGCTAAACCCGTAGAAATCTTTCAGAATACGAAAGAACCCGCTGTCATACTCGTCAGCCTACGCGCAGGGGGCACTGGCATTACACTGCATGCGGCGGACTATGTCTTCCTACTCGACCCATGGTGGAATCCTGCTGTGGAGGAGCAGGCGGTGGATCGTGTGCACCGAATTGGACAAGACCGCCGCGTCTTCGTTTATCGAATGATCACGCAAGGGACGATTGAAGAACGCATCCAGCAGCTCAAAAAAGAGAAGCGCGAGTTGTTTGAAAATACCCTCGGCCACTTGGGCAGCGCGAAGGATCTAGCCGAGCACTTCGGCGATTTAGAAGAGCTAGCAAAACTGTTGCCGCCTGAATAGATCGAAGCTAGGTGATTACAAAAAAACGGCTACTCCTAATGGAGTAGCCGTTTTGGAAATGAACTTGTAAGAGTCTTACTCGATGTTGGCACCGACTACAGCGGCCATTTGCATCATGTTGATAGTTTCTCCTTCTCTGATACTAGTGAGGTCAGTTAGTTTACCAGACTTGCTGGTCGACTTTGTGTTTTTGAAGATGGAAACGAGTTTTGCGTCGGCCACAATATATTTGCCGGCGTTTTCAGGAGCACCGTTCTCAGTCTTGGTTTGGAGGCCTTGACCTTTGATATAGTCCCAGAGCTTTTTAGTGATCTCTGTGCGCGGGAGCTCGCTTGCTCCGAGGAAGGAAGCCAAGTCGGCCTTAAGTTTTACGGGTTTGTTCAGTCCTTTAGGTTCGTCTGCCATGGTGTTATCTTTCGTTTTTGGTTATTTTGAGGCGGTATGCCTTGTTTGCGGTGAGTAATGTCTGTTAAATTAATCGAGATTCGCCAAATGGCGCAGTGCGGCGACATAGCTATCGAAGCCGAGACCTGAGATGACGCCTATGCAGGCGGGAGCTGTCAGTGAGTGCTGGCGGATGTCTTCGCGCCGGTAAATATTGCTAATGTGAACTTCGATTGCCGGTAGGTCGCTCCCAGCGATAGCGTCGCGGAGCGCGAGGCTGGTGTGGGTGAGGGCGCCAGGGTTGAGAATGAGGCCGAACACCTCTGAGTCAGAATATTCTCCAATTTCGTCGATGATAAAGCCCTCGTGGTTACTCTGGTAGAATTGCACCTGCACACCCAAAGACTCTGCCTCTTCGGTTAGTAAATTCTCTAGATCTGTCAGCGTTTGGTCGCCGTAAATGTCTGGCTCGCGTATGCCGAGGCGATCGAGGTTCGGGCCGTTTATGATGACGATGCGTTTCATTTACTTAGAATTAGCACACATAGAAAGGAATTTGATGATGAAGCGCAACCACTGAGTTTTGGCTAAGCTGGAGGTTTAAAACGGAGGCTCCTCGTCTAAAATCTCGTCGGATGGGTCGAAGGGGGGCGGCTCGTCGCCATTGCTGGAACTATCAGATCCAGCGCCAGCGGCCTCGACCTTCCATGCGTTCAGATTGACGAAGTAGCGGCCTTGATACTCGCGACCACGGAGGTCGAAAGAGACTTTCACCTTTTCGCCCTCTTTCAGTTGGTTCACCATTTCGACTTTTTCTTTGACGCACTGTAGGCAGATGTCCTGTGGATATTTGTCGGCCTCGGTGGTGACAACGAATTCGCGTAGATTAAAGCCACTGCCAAAAGTTTTCTCTTCGAAGATTTGTTTTACGGTTCCTGATAGTTCGTACATCCTATAATTTAACTGCCCTGTGCGGGGCGAAGCAAAACATTTTTCAGAAGAATCGTACAAAGCTGGCTCTCCTACTTTAATTGAGAACCCAGGCTAGGGGGAACTTGAATTGGCCTAGCCTCGGAATTTTGATCCCGTAAATTTGGATCACTTTTATCTCTAAAAACCGTTGCGAAAAACGACCTCGTCATAAGGTAGCTGTCCACTACGAACATTGGCGCCTTTAAGCGCCTTGCCTACCGTAAGCATCATACCGATCACGTGGTTCTCAGGTAGGTCGATAATTTCGGCAACTTTTTCAGGGTCGAAGCCGATCATGGGGCAGGAGTCGTAGCCCATTGATTTGGCAGTCAGCATGAGGGTCTGCGCTGCGATGCCGATCGAGCGCATGGCTTCGTCGCGCCGCAGTTGCGCATTATTCTGATACAATGGGGCGATCATGGGTACGAGCATATCCTGCACAGACTGCGGGGCGTGCACCCAGTAGCGGCCGGCGTCCTCGTGGGCATTTAGCTTGGCACAGAGCAAGATAGTGATGGAGGCTTCGGTCACTTGCGCTTGGTTCCAAGCGGCAGCCTGGATGGCGGCACGCTTTTCAGGATCCGTCACGACGACGAAACGCCAATTCTGCATGTTAAAGGAAGTAGGTGAGAGTAGTGCCAGTTCGAGCAGTGCGTTGATCTCGGCCTCACTCATTTCATGAGCGTTGTCGTAGTGTTTGACGGAGCGACGCTCTTTGATTGCGGTGATTGTTTCCATTATTTTATAGTGACTGGTTTTATAGTGGAATCAAGAGGCGAACAGTATCTCTTTCTTGTGTAAGTTTCGTTAAGATCTAACGCTCTATCATTATGTCTTTAAGCCCTACAATTTTGTGGTTCCGTAAGGATCTGCGCCTTAAGGATAATTCTGCCCTTAAAGCTTCTATTGAGGCAGGCTCGCCTGTGATTCCTGTCTTCATCTGGACACCCGACGAGGCAGGTGATTGGGCACCGGGTGCGGCTTCGAAGTGGTGGCTACATCAGGCTTTGAAGAGCCTAAGTGAGGCGTTGAAAGATAAGGGGGGTGAGTTTGTTTTAAGAGAAGGCGACTCTCTAGGGCAACTTAGAGACATCATCGAAAAGACTGGGGCGAAGCGCGTTTATTGGAATCGCCGTTACGAGTCGCCACAACGGGAGTTGGATGCTTCGATCAAGCGTCAATTGCGCGAGGATGGTATTGAAGTGGAGAGTTTTAATAGCTCCTTACTCAACGAACCGCACACCGCCGCCACGGGTGGGGGAAATCCCTACAAGGTTTACACGCCTTACTGGAAAAAGGTGAAAGACCGTCCGATTGAACCGATCGCCGAACCTGATTTTGATTCATTTAAGTTCCCTGACACCTATCCGCAGACGTTGGCTTTGGATTCTCTCGGCCTCTTGCCGGAGAAGCAGTGGTATCGTAGATTTGACGAATACTGGGTAGTCAGTGAGGCAGCCGCTCAAAAGGGGCTGGAAAAATTCCTTAGTCAACCAGTCGAAGGCTACAACCAGGCGCGTGACATCCCGAGCGAGGACGGCACATCGAGCCTCTCGCCCTATTTACATTGGGGCTTGATCGGCCCGCGCCAAGTCATGCACGCACTGAAGGCTAAGCACGATCTCGGCAAAGAGGGACCACAGGTTTATGCTAAGGAAATTTATTGGCGCGAGTTTGCTTATAACGTGCTCTATCACTTTCCGAAAACGCCTGCTGCGCCGCTTCACGAAAAGTATGCCGATTTCCCTTGGCAGCCTGATTCGAATGCCCTCAAGCGCTGGCAGCGCGGGCAGACAGGTTACCCCATTGTCGATGCGGGCATGCGTCAGCTTTATGCCACGGGGTGGATGCACAATCGAGTTCGTATGGTTGTTTCATCCCTTCTTGTGAAACATCTGCTGCAAGATTGGCGCGAAGGAGCTAGTTGGTTTTGGGATACGCTAGTCGATGCCGATCTGGCCAGTAATACCCTCGGCTGGCAATGGAGCGCTGGCTGTGGTGCCGACGCTGCGCCCTATTTCCGTGTCTTTAATCCAATCACTCAGGGTAAGAAGTTCGACGCTGAGGGTGCATACGTTAGAAAATGGATACCTGAGATTGCAAAGTTACCTAGCAAATTTATCCACGAACCATGGGAGGCACCCGCAGGCATTCTCGAATATGCAGGCGTCGAGCTTGGCAAAGACTATCCCGAACCGATCATCGATCATAAGGAAGGTCGCGAAAGGGCACTCGCTGCACTGGATCAATTTAAATCCTAGGCGTAAATCCAAGATTCATTAATAATGAAATCACCACGCCACCTCATTGTCATTTTTGGCGATCAACTCAATCGAGATGCTGCTGCTTTCGACGACTTTGATTCCACTCAGGATGCCATATGGATGGCCGAGGCCGATGACGAGTCAGAGCACGTCTGGTCTCACAAGCAGCGTATCGCGATCTTCCTTTCAGGTATGCGCCACTTTAGAGACGCGCTACTCGCGGAGGACATCCGGGTGGAATATACGCAGCTAGATGATAGCAAAGAGTCGGATAAACTCTCTAGTCGGCTCGGCATCGACCTCCGTGCCTTGAGCCCAGAAAAGGTCATCGTCACCCATCCCGGTGAATGGCGCGTGCTTCAAGCTTTGAAAAAAGTCTGCAGCGACGAAGATGTGCCACTGGAAGTGCGTGATGATCGACACTTTTACACCACCACCAAGGATTTCGAGGAACATGCCAAAGGTCGCAAGTCTCTTCGTATGGAGTTCTTTTACCGTGAACTACGTAAACGCTTCGACGTTTTAATGGAAGACGGCAAACCGACTGGTGGTGACTGGAACTACGATAAAGAGAACCGGGGCAGCTTCGGCAAGGGTGGCCCTGAAGGAGCAAACACTGGCCCTGGTTTTAAACCAGACGCGCTCACCCGTGAAGTAATCGATCTCGTCAACGAGCGCTTCGCCGATCACCCAGGCTCACTGGACTCCTTTGCATGGCCTGTGACGCCACAAGAGGCACAAAAAGCACTGAGCAATTTTATCCATAAGAGGCTACACGTATTCGGTAAGTATCAAGACGCCATGTGGACTGATGAGCCCTGGCTCTATCATTCGCTCATCAGCACATCGCTTAATTTAAAGTTGCTCGATCCCCGCGACGCCGTGTCTGCTGCTGAAAAGGCCTACACAGACGGTCATGCCCCGCTGGCTGCGGTTGAGGGCTTCATTCGCCAAATTCTCGGATGGCGTGAATACGTGCGCGGTATCTATTGGATGCACATGCCTGAATACATCGACCGCAATGCGATGGACGCGCAGGAACCCTTGCCCGACTTCTACTGGACTGGCGATACGGATCTCGAATGTCTCAAACAATCCGTCGGGCAAACGCTGGAGCACGGCTACGCGCACCACATCCAGCGGCTTATGGTCACTGGGCTCTACGCGCTCCTACTAGGCGTGGACCCGAAGAAGTTACACGAGTGGTATCTCGCTGTGTATGTCGATGCCGTTGAGTGGGTCGAGCTCCCTAACACTCTTGGTATGTCGCAATACGGCGACGGTGGGCTCATGGCCTCAAAGCCCTACATCGCCACGGGCAACTACATTAATAAAATGAGCAATTACTGCAAAAATTGCCCCAAAAATCCGAAGGAAAAGACTGGAGAAAACGCCTGCCCTTTTACCACGCTCTACTGGGATTATTTGATAAGACACCAAGACATTCTCAAATCAAATCACCGCATGGGACTTCAGCTCCGTAACCTCGATCGATTGAATGAGGGTGATCGCAGCGCAATCTCCAAAGCTGCAAATGAAATTCGTAGCTTGTCCGCTTGTCGTACGCCCTCAAAAACTTGAACTCCCTCCATACGCGCTTCTAAGTGAACTCGTCACGAAAGCAAACATGACCACTCCAAAAACTATTCTCATCACTGGAGCCAGCGGCCTTGTTGGCCAGTCGCTTAGCACTGCTCTCATGGCACGAGGCCATAGCGTGCGTACTCTTTCTCGAAGTGATCGCGGTGATTATCAGTGGGACGTCGCTTCAGGCCATTTAGACCCGCGCGCGCTCGACGGTGTCGATGTCGTCATTCATCTCGCGGGTGAGAGCGTCGCCCAGTCTTGGACAGATGCCGCTAAGGCACGCATACTAGATAGCCGCGTCGCGAGCACGCGCCTGCTCGTCGATTTGATTCTCGCGCAAGAAAAGCGGCCCGCTTACATCGCCGCTTCGGGTATCAGTTATTACGGAATCGTTCGCGAGCGCCCTGTCGATGAGTCCAGCGATTCGGGTAAAGGCTTCCTAGCTGAGGTGACCCGCCAGTGGGAGGGCGCAGCGCAAGCACTGACCGAAGCTGATGTTCGCACCGTCTTTCTTCGGACGGGCATTGTGCTCAGTGTCAAGGGTGGGGCGCTCGCTAAGATGCTGACAGCTTTTAAATTGGGTGTCGGTGGTTGCATCGGCGACGGCCAGCAAAATATGAGCTGGATCAGCCTGCCCGATCTCGTGTCGGTCTACGTCTTTGCCGTGGAAAATGTAGCCTTGCACGGTGCGGTCAACGCGGTGGCACCAGAGCCGGTCACAAACAGTATGTTTACGAAAAAACTCGGTAAGGTTTTGGGTCGCCCCACGGTTTTCCCTCTGCCTGCGAGCCTTGTTAAAATACTCTTCGGCGAAATGGGTAAAGAAACTCTTCTCAGCGACCTGAGCGTTCTTCCCAAGTCACTGACTGACCTTGGCTTTGAGTGGCAGCAAGCCGAACTCGAAATCGCTTTAAAAGAAACACTGTCCTAATCTTAGGTTCTAGCCCCTATTCTTAATGCAAGCTACAGACGTCCTTATTATCGGAGCCGGGATTTCCGGCCTCATCTGCGCCACCGAACTACGCAAGGTAGATAAGTCCGTGCGTATACTCGACAAAGGTCGCGGTCTCGGTGGACGCATGGCTACACGCCGTATGGCGGGGGGCCGTCTGGATCATGGCGCACAATATTTTACGGTGCGCGACCCGCGCCTCCAGGCATATGCCGATGATTGGCTCGCAGCGGGTATCATCAAGGAGTGGTTTCGCCACTTGCCTGAAGATACCAATACCGACGGTTACTCTCGTTACTGCGGGATCAACGGTATGACTGATGCCCCGAAGTATTTAGCTAAAGAGCTCGACGTGTGCAATTCTCAGCAGGTCGTTGAGCTATCTCGCGATGCAGATCGATGGACCGCTCGCACCGCATCTGGTGATTTTTTTCTGGGTAAACACCTAGTTATCACCGCGCCACTTCCACAGGCGATGAATTTGCTTGATGCGACTGGACTGCCCTTCGCCAACGGTGCAAGTGATGCCCTACGAGCCGTTCGTTACGAACGTGGTCTTGCAACGCTTGCCATTCTAGATGGTGCCAGTGGTTTACCTGAGCCTGGCGGGATTAAAATCCACGAAACACCACTCACCTGGATCGCTGATAACCAGCAAAAGGGCATCTCACCCGATGTTTCTGCAATCACTATACATGCTGATGCAGATTTTGCTGAGGCGCATTGGGATTCACCTAACGAAGTGCGCGGCCCGCTCATGCTCGACGCGGCGGCTCCGCATCTCAGTGCAAATGTCCTTGAATACGACTGCCACCGGTGGGGGTTCACCACTCCTATTAACCCGTGGCCCGATCCTTACTTTCAAAATGCCGGCCTTCAACTGACCCTTGCGGGCGATTCATTTGGTGGCGCAAGAGTTGAAGGGGCGGCGCTATCTGGCATTGAAGCCGCCGCTGCCGTGCTCTTAGGCTTAGTGTAACACAGAAATCTAGACACAAAAAAAGCCCGCGATTCGTTACCGAATCACGGACTTTTTAATAACCTCTTATCAAATCCAAAGATTTTATAAAAGGTGAGGTATGGGAGCTCGCCACGCTCTCTTTCCTCGATTCACTGGCATTGGGCGCCCTCATCACCCGTCGAGTGATTGTTGGCTGCCAGTTCCCCGACGCTGCATCATACCGCAAGAACGATAGCGATACGTTTCGGTCCCACAGCGGAACCTGACCCAGCGTAAGCGCTGGTTCTTTGTTGGGTGAGACTTCTCTGCTTGGTTTTGCGCTTGTCTGCCGACACTCACAGTCCGAACACGGATCGGTAGTGATTGAGATCTCCTCTTCCGTTCCTGCAGCCCAAGGTCGGCATCGATTTCTTGCGTCATCGATCGTTTGCCTTAGGCAACGGGTCTTGTCTCTTAACCCTCAAGTTGCTTTTATTGTCTCAAACGGACGGCTTTTTTACAGCCTCCCGCGCTTCAGATTTTATTGCGCTTCCATGATCACTGCCCGTATCCGGGCGCCTCTCACTTGGTTCGCTCACTCCGCGAAGCCGCAGTTCTTTTTCCCGTATGGATTGCGACACCCCTACGATCTAACAGCATTTTTTCGTTCACACTGTCGAACTGCGTTGTTTACTCCGCACTAACTCACAGTAGCAACTGTCGGTCTGTGACCGACTGTGTTCGCTCTTTTATTCCGAACCGGAACTTGGAGCATCACTCGGTTTGCAGCTGGTTCTCACTTTAGTGTGCTTTTTCATTGCTTCACTTAAGTTGCCGCTCACCGCCAGACTTCAATTACGTGTTATACCGAAAAGGCACGAACCTTTTCGTTGAAGCCGGTGACATGTGCCTGCCGTATATGATTACCCGAAGATAATCTCGCTGCCTTAGAAGGCAACTCGCAGCAGGGGCCGGGAACGTTAGCTCATCCCGACCTTTTCCCAAACCGAAGTTTGGGGTATATCTTGAAGCGGTATTCCTGACTACTTACGTAGTCTTGTTTCACACTTCGTTTCTGTCAAAGATCATATTCCCGAAGGAATGTATTCATCTTGCGTTGAGCTTTCCCGCTGTCAAGTGTTTTTAGCTGTAAAATATTGAAAATCAATGACTTGTGAATAAGTATGTGAATAAGTTGTGAAGCAACTGTAAACGAACGATTTAGATTTTCTTCTATGCGCATTTGCACTGTGAATAAGTCAGGTTTCGCAAATTATTATAAAAAAAGTTTCTTCTTTTATAATTTTAGCTCCCGAATTGGGTCCGGTGAAGTATCCCTTAAAAAAGTCGACTTACTACTCTTAGATACCTGGCTTCAAAGGGCGAGTCCTTTAGGTTCAATACCTGGCGAGTTTTTATAAGTTCGGAATCAAATTCCTGGGATCGTAGAGGGAGCGAAGCCTTTGGTCTTTGAGGGTTCCGGTAAGTTCGAATTGGAGAAGGTTGGGTATCGGTTTTGTGATGAGGTCGCCAATTTTGCGTAGCTTGGAACTAGGATTACCGGCGTTACCGAAGAGCTTGACTTCAACATTCATGTTGAGCTTTTGATCGCTGAGGCAGAGTGTTCCAGGAGTGTCGATCTGGGTGCGGTCCCCGTCGATGCGAAGGGGGTCGAAAGTGACAAGATCGTCCTTGTAGAGGAAGTCGCCGTGCATGTTGTTGAGATTAAAGGAGGTGAAGCTGAGTTGCGTATTTTGCAGGATCTTAGATAGAGGTCCGAGTAGCTGGATCGTCCCTAGTTTATCGTTACGGATTTCAAAGTGCCCGAAGCCCTTGTGCTTGAAGGGATCCTCAGTCGGGCCTTGCCCTCGTATATTGAGGTCGATTCGCGCATCCTCACGTCTGGGCTTGGTCGTTTTGGTGCCTTCTAGGCTGTCTTCTATATGATCAAATTGTGGAAGATCGCGGATTGCTTGTTTTTGATCGGCATCTTTTAGAGCGAGCGCGTAGCGCAATGAATTTTTGGATTCTACGGGCATGAAAATATCGATCATGGCGGTGGCTTGACCGTCGGCGTAGCCAAGCTTAACCTCGCGTAGGTGGCTGACTTCAGGGCGTCCGAAAAGCTTGAAGCTAAGATGATCGAGCGGCACGTCTTTATAGGTGAGCGGGTGGTCGAGACTGGCGGTAAGATCGAAGTAACTTTTGTCTACATATTCGGAATAGGCTTTGTTGAAGATGGCTGCTTCAAGCTGTATTAGTGGTGGGCTGGTGGTTTTAAAGTCAGTGATGACTGTCGCTATATCGCTTTTGAAAAGTTTGGCTGCTTCGGCCAGCGCGAATTGTAATTCCATGTCTAGGCGGATCGAAGCCGGGCTTTTGACTTCGTCGCGCTTTGAAGCGAATGCGATGTCGCCGCGTGCCCAATCCTGGCCCTTGCGGACATTGAGATCGTGCAGTTCGCAATAGAAGCCACGACCGCGCACAATAAGCTCAGCTTCATCAAGAACCACGCCCATGTAGCCGACCTTGCTTGCCTTAGCGTGACCGTAGTAAAGGTCGGAGGATTGTCGTTGCGTGTTACCGTAGATGGTAAAATCGCTGAGACTGTAGTCAGAGTGGCTGAAATCGACATTCTCAAAGATAGCTGCCCACCAGCTAGGAAGAAGTGAGTTATAATCGTAGGGTACAGCGGAGCCGATAAGGCTGCCGCGATAATCGAAGCTAGTGGTATCTAGGCTAAACTTAAGATCAAGCCACTGCTGCTGACGGCGGAGGTAAAGATCTTCGATCACGTAGAGGCCATTGGCATAGCTGGCGTGCGCATTGACATGGTCGAAAGTGAGTTCGTCGATTTGAAGTCTTTGAACTTCAGCTTTCAGTTCGGCGTGATTGACGGCAAAACCTTCGGTAAGATCTAGCTTGAGGTTGTAGTAGGGGGGTGTCTTGTAGGTGATTTTTGGAATTTTTTCGGTAAGCTCTCTGGGAATCAGTTTGACGAGATCGAGACAGCCACGTGCTTGCACTTGGCCGCTCCATTTCTGGGCGTTAAGTTGTCCGCTTAAATCGATAGCTCCCTCTAAGCTACCGGTTGAACCATGAAACGAAAGTAACGGATAGGCCTTTGAGTCGACCTGCAGAATGGGGGCAACGAGTTTGAAGTTCTGTATGTTTAATTGCTTGGCAGCTAGTTTGAGTCGCGGACATTTGCCTGAGATTAAGTCGTCGAAGTCGTCGTGAGGGAACTCGGCGCTGAGGCTCTGTGCAGTTAAATCATAGCGAGGAACTTCTAGGTGTTGTGCTGTAAGGCGTGGTGCTGAGATGAGAATGAGCTTTCCCTCAGAGAGTTGGATGACTCCTGATAGCTGTAATTCTTCGGCATTCGCCTCTGCGTGTTGCATCTGCCGACTAGTGATGCGTAATTCGATTTGCTGTGTATTGGTGTCGAGATTACTTGATTTAAAGTCAACGGTCGGTGCCAGAAAGTAACTGATATACTCCTTTTGTTGAGATAGTATGGCCGCTTGTGTGTAGAAGTTATTGATGGCTACATTGATGTCTGAAGCTTCGGCACCGTCCTCCTTAAATGCTGGTAAATCGAAAGAGCCGCGTAGGCGTATATTTTCATGTAAAGCGGCGAATCGATCCACTTTCCAATTGTCGTCAGCCTGAATAAACCGAAAGGCGACGCGCTCTAATAGAGGACTATGGTATCCATCTGGTGAATACACGGATGGGGCGAAAAGTGTCCCCCCAGTCAATAGCAGATTCTCTGCGCTAGGAGCTTTATCGAAGCCTTGCCACTTTAGTTCCAGTACGGCGGCATCGGCCTGAAAGAGGGATTGCTTGATGTTTACAGAACGCAGTTCGATGCCTACGAGCTCGATAGAGGCATCTGGGCGCAGACGGATTTCATCGACACGTAGGATGATGCCCGGGGATAAGTTTTTGGCAATGAGCTGATTGCCCCACTCGGACGGTATCGGCAGGTAGCCGTAGATTAGTAGGCATGCTACGACAAAGGCTTGCGCTATAAAGATAAGTAAAATTGTGGCATCAAAAAACAGCTTTAACAGCGTGACTAAGAGTTTTCTGATACGTGGCATGGTTAGCGTGGTCGCTTGCAGGTGCTTTACTTGTCTAGGCGTTAAGGTGTCTAGGTTTGAGCAGGTGTAGATACTGGCTCTATGGGTGCAGGTGTCGGCACTGGTTCACCCTTCATCTCTGGCGGAATTTCCATGTCCTCGGTTAGTTCGTAGAGTGCGTCGAGTAGTGACTGTGGGATTTCGAAGATAGTGTTATATTGTTTCGACCCAGCTACTTGAACGGTGCCTGAGAGGCGGTCGGTGAAAACATATTCGCGTGTCTCGGTACGGTCGGTTTCGTCTCCAGGCAACTGGATTGTGGCGCTGAGTTGGAAGCGCCACGGAAGTGATTTTTCTGCGTCGACGGGATAAGCTTCGGCATAGCTATCGAGGAGGTAGCTCTTAACCTCAAATTTACGAATGGCGCCAAGCAGGACGGGTATATGCTCTGCATGGTTGGCATCGAATTCTTCGATCAGGTCATTCCCAGATATGTTTTCTTGTCCAAGCACGTAGTCAAAGATGGCCTCGCCAGTTTGTAGGTTTGTAAGCTGGAGTGCGCTGATACGTGCCGCAGCGGGCAGTATGTCCAATATACGGTTTCTGTAGTAGGGGGTATTGAGTGGAATCATGCGCAGAGTCGCACTGCGCTCTACCTTGAAGATGAAGTCAGCTAGGTTTGTTTTTGCGTAGAGAGCGTCCCTGCTGTTTTCAGGATATGCCAGCATAAGTGTTAATGGATCGCCCTCAGAAAAGCTGAGCGTTACGACGCGGCGTGGATTGTTAAAGCCGTAGCTCTCGATGTCAGACGTAGAGGGGGCATCGGCGGTGAACCCTTTCGCTCGAAGGCTGGAGAGGTCTTTTATCAGCTTGTCCATGATGGCTGGATCAGCACGATAAGGCTGGATATCGTTTCCACCTTTACTTTCAAGAACCTGCCAGTCGTTTTCGCCAGTTTCTAATTTTTGTAGCCGTATCTTTCGGCCATTTTCCGAGATATTAATGGTGGAAAGCATGCTCGAATCGAAGTTCATAAAGTTGCGCTCACGGAGCGCTTCTTGCGCTTCGCGCAGTGCGTCGAAAGGGCGGGCGAGCACAGTGAAGATTGCTGGGTTGTCTTCGAGTTTAGCGAAGTATTGAGGCGCACCTTGCGAATCGGGATCGAGATTGCCGACGATGAGTGTTTGGCGGCGCTTATTACCGTAGATCGTGACCTGCATGAAGGGTGTTTCGAGGCCTTGAACGATCGGATCGGCTTGTTCGGTCTCGAGAAAGCGCCGCACCTTGGCAGCGGTTAAGGTATTGACCGTGTTGTCGACGAGAGCAGGGTTTGCTTTCGCTGCGAGGGGCGCCTCAAAAATCCAAGCCCCATTGTTGCGTGCGAGGCGCACTTTCAGCGAACTACCATCGGCAGTATTTCCGGAGCGGATCTGCAACCCGAGTGCGTCGACCTCAAAGACGGGTATGTCAAATATCTCGCGGGAGCGCAGATCATTTAGATCAACGAGCAAACTATCAATGACTTGGCGGTTGACAACAAAGATCTCCAGTGCGTCGGGGCCTAGAAAATAGACATTGTTGCCGATTTCGGTTAGCGTGCCGATGCTGAGAGAAATGGTTTCATCGCCTTTGGCGATGACGATCTTCAGTAAAGGATTTTCGAGCCCGTAGTCGGCTAGGGATTGCCCAGTCTTTTCAATTTCATCGACGGAAAAGGAGGCTTCTTCTTCGAGGAACTGTAGCTGATTCAGAATACGATTGATCGCGAAATAATTAGCGGACCATTGCATTGGCTCGATGAGGTGCCAAGTAGAACCTTTTCGCTCAAGGATGCGGGGTGTTTCGATTCCGCGCCCATGTAGTTCGATACGGTCGGCGTCGATTAGCTCACGTCCGATCTGTCTCGAGAGACCGCCGGTGCTTGGCTCGACTTGTTTGGCCTGGTGGTTGAGATAAGCAATTATGCCAAAAGCAATGACGTTGAGTGCGAGAAGAAAGACTGTGAATTTGAAACGCATATGCTTAGTGGCGGCGGATGAGATAAATGAGCAAGCCGAGCAGCGCGGTAGCACTCGGTAAGATTGCGTAATAAACGAGGGTTCGGTTTAGGTCGCGCTTGCTCATGACGACTTGGTAACTTTCCAGTGGTCGAGTCGCTATGTTAAGCATGCTATTCCTAGCGAGTGCCCAATTCATCGAGTTGAAGAAAAGGGTACGGTTGCCGAAGGCACGTAGGCGGTTGTTGGTGATGAAGTCAGAATTACCAAAGGCGACGAAGCGACCACCGGGGATATTGATGCCGAGCCCTGTGCCTGCAGTACGAGTGGAAACTGTAGCGATGGGGATAGGGCCTTTGAGGTCGCGCTCTTCGTCGAATTTTATCGGATCTTCCGTGCGGTAGTCGCTCTCCGCCCAGCTTTGGTCGGAGGTACCCATGATTTGAGTCACCTTTAGGCGTGGGTCTTTAAGGGAGCCAGGATCGGTGCGCATGGGGCGTGGGCGACCGAAGAGGGCGGTGACCTGGTAATCGACGAGTAGCTTTGTGATCGGGTGTGCGGCGAAGCGACGTATGATTAGATCACCGCCTTGCGCCCGGAAGTCGGGGCCAATATCTTCAACTAACATGTCATCAGCAAGTACGCCCCAGTCATAGAAAAGCTCTTCCATGCCGTGGCGTCGACCGGGATCGATCAATACCATCATCCTGCCATTACGCTCACTCATGTAGCGACGCAGCTTCTCGACTTCCTCGGAAAGGAGGCCGGCCTGGGGGGAGGGGACGACTATCAAGTCGGCATCTAAGGGTACGTTTTCTTCCACTGCCAGATCGAGCGTAGCGAGTATGTAATTACGCTCGCGGAGAAAGGCTTCGAGCTGTGAGAGACCACGTAGGGGGTCGACATCTTCGAGGCGCATCTCGCCGTGACCAACTAGGAAGTAAATTTTATCCTCATCTTTCGCGGAGACGTCAATGATTGCTGAGGTGATTACCTTTTCGCCGCGAAAGCCTGTTATTTGATTGTCCGCGACTTCGTAGAGTTCAGCTTGGCGAATTTCCCGTGTGCGTTCCCCCATTGCGATTAAGATGATGTTCTCCTGCGTTAGCTTATATTTGTTGCTCAGATCTTGAGCGCGCTTTCTCTGCTGATAGATGTCGAGAAACTCAATGTTAATGTAGGCTTTGCCCTCCTTCATACCCTCGGCTTCGTATTCGCGCAAGAGCTTGCGCAGGTGTTGGTGAATCTGTTTTAGCTCGGCTACTTCAGGATCATTTGGAATGGTGACGATGATACTGACAGGTTCCTCTAGTGCACGGATGTGGGCTTTTGACTCAGGCGCGAGGGAATAAGTGCCCGATTGTGTCAGGTCGATCCTAGTGAAGTATTTTGCGGCCAGATAATTGAGCGAGGCGACCAAGCATAATCCGAGTATGATCTGGACTATGCGATTGGCTACACGGAAACGGCGTGCAACACGGTATTCGTTGAAACGGTTGATCTGCATCAGGGTAATTATGGCATTCTATGCTTTCGCTTCGATCACGAGAGTGGAGAAGCCGAGTAATAGAAAAGTGGTACTGGTGTAATAGAAGAAGGGGCGGGTATCGATAATACCGCGCGAAAAGTCGTCTAGATGTTCGAAAATTTGTAGGTAGTTGACTGCGGCGACTGCCCAACTAGAGAGCTCACCTCCTGCATCTGCGAGATTACCCATTTGTTGGCCACCGATGATGACTACGAAGAGAGTTGTAAAGGTGAGCATCCCCGCGACGAGTTGGCTACGAGTGACGCTACTGGCAAAGACACCAATCGAGATAAAGAGTAGACCACTTGTTGCGAGAAATAGGAAGCTGCCTACGAGCGGTTCTAGTTCCAAGAGAGCACCACTTTCTGCTACGTTAGGGTAGAGTTTTTCGGTGACTAGGGGAAAACCAATCGTCAATACCCAGAGCAACATGTAGAAAAGATAAGCTCCAGCGAATTTACTCAAAATTACGGCTACGCGCGAGGTGGGAGTGGTCATTAGTGTATCTAAAGTTCCTATACTCCGTTCGCCTGCAATACTTCGCATTGTTAAAAGGGGTACGACGAAGAAAACAGGAATCCAAAAGACGCTAAAGAACTGAACAGTGGGTAAGGTCTCCGAGGGAGTATTGACCATGCCGCGCAAGATTGCCCAATAAAGAAAGCCCATCAGGCAGAGGAAGAGCACTGCGGCGATGTAGGTGTGCGGGCTGATGAACAGCATGCGCAGCTCGTGTTTAAGTAGTATGAAAAAGTGGCGCACTTTAAATTGGTCAGTAGTTACTAGAGAGAGACTAAGCGCTGATTTTGGGCTTGGTTTCGATGGTTTCCTCCCAAGATCGCTTGGTCGCGGCGAGGAAGATCTCTTCGAGGTTGGGCTCGCGAGGGGCCAAGCTGTGTAGGATGAATTCACGCTGACTGCTGAGTATTTGGATCAGTTGTGGGCCAAGGTTGCCTTCATTTTCAACGCGAAGGTTTAGCTCGGACCGATTTTCGGCTATCGGAGTGCATTCAAGTATGTCAGCATCGATTCCACGACTGGTGAGGCAAGCGGCGACGGCGGTGTCGTTGCCTTCGACGATTAAACTAAAGCGATTACTAGGCAGAAACTCCTCGCGTAGTTCTTTACTCGTGCCCGCCGCGACGATTCGACCACGGTTAATGATAATCACGCGGTCGCAAGACCGCTCGATCTCGGGTAGAATATGGCTGGAGATGATAACGGTGTGTTTGCCGCGTAGATTATCGATTAGTTTACGGATTCCTTGGATTTGGTGGGGGTCGAGGCCGATGGTCGGTTCGTCCATGATGATTATTTCGGGATCACCAAGTAGGGCATCGGCGATACCAACGCGTTGGCGAAAGCCCTTGGAGAGTGTGCCGATGATTTTACGGCGAGCTGTACGGGCGAGGTCGCAAATCTCCATTGCTTCTTTCACGGCGGCGCGGAGCTTATGCCCCGGGACTTCTTTGAGTCGCGAACGGAAGCGCAGATATTCGACTACCCTCATGTCGTCTGGTAGAGGATTGTTTTCCGGCATATAGCCAATCTTACGTTTCACCTCGTGCGGGTTTTGCGCTACGCAGATGCCACCAACCCAAGCCGAACCCGAGGTGGCCGACATAATGCCAGAGAGGATTCGCATAGTTGTGCTCTTACCCGCGCCATTGGGACCAAGGAAGCCGACAACCTCGCCCGGCTTGACCGTAAAGTTGACTTTATGGATAGCGGTTAAGGCCCCGTATTGGCGGGTGAGATCTTTGACGCGTATGCTGGGAATGGTCTCCATAGGTAGGCGATTGTTCGGAACACATTCACAAGAGGGAAGAACTCAGAAGCTTGCAATCCGTTACTTGGCTCTGTAAGACGTATTTTTCATTAGTTCCACGCCTTGGACTCCACGCTTGCGAGAATTCTAGGGGCAGTGCATCTACTTGTTATGGAAATTACTCTAACCACGCCAGCCATACTTTTTCCAGCAGTGAGCCTACTAATGCTGGCTTACACTAACCGCTTTTTAGCCATCGCTAGTATAATCCGTGTGCTACATAGCCGTTATAAAGCTGAAGGCAGCGCCGTTGTGCGCCGCCAAATCGAGAATTTACGCGCACGACTCGGGTTGATTCGTAAGATGCAGACCTTCGGCATCCTGAGCCTCTTCGCTTGCATCCTCTCGGTCATCGTGCTTTTCCTCGGACAGTTGATTCTCGGTAAAATCCTTTTTGGTCTCAGCCTAGGACTGATGCTTACCTCCCTGCTTTATTGCCTGATGGAAATACACCTGTCTGGCCAAGCCTTGGAGATCGAGATGGAGGATATGGAGAAGTAAGGGCTAGTTGTTAAAAACTAATTATTAGTTCCTAAGTTTCAATTTATTCTATGGCAGCTTCGTCGTGCCCATAAGGTACTTGTCACATACGCGAGCAACGCCACGACCTTCGTTGATCGCCCAGACAATGAGCGATTGACCACGGCGCATGTCTCCCGCCGCGAAGACGCCTTCGACACTAGTTTCAAATTCACCGTATTCGGCCTTCACGTTGGATCGGGCGTCGAGGTCGAGGCCTAACTCTTCGGCGATGGTTGCTTCGGGACCTAAGAATCCCATTGCAAGCAGAACAAGCTCTGCTTCGAGTACTCGCTCACTACCATCGACCTTCTTCGGAATGAATCGACCGTTTTCGTTCGTCCATTCGATGTTATGAATGTGCACGGCTTTGACCTTATCGTCTTCGTCGCCTTCGAACTTGCTGGAAGTGACGAGATATTGGCGCGGGTCTTCCCCTTGAATCTCGGCAGCCTCTTCTTGGCCGTAGTCCATTTTGTAAGTCTTGGGCCATTCGGGCCATGGGTTATCCGCTGCGCGCTCTTCGGGAGGCTTTGGCATGATCTCGAGCTGCGTCACGCTCTTGCAACCGTGACGGAGTGAGGTGCCTACGCAGTCAGTGCCGGTGTCACCACCGCCAATGATGACGACGTTTTTGCCCTTGGCCAGTTCGCTGAATTGTTCAGACTTACCTTCTTTGACGTCCCAAAGTTCCTTTGTGTTCGGTCCGAGGAATTCCATCGCGAATCGTATATTGCCTAGATCGCGGCCTTCGATTGGTAGATCACGCGGTTTGGTGGCACCGCAACAAAGGACGACGGAATCAAAGTCCTCCATTAGTTGTTTGGAAGAAATGTCTTTGCCGATTTCGACGCCGCAAGTGATGGTGATGCCTTCGGCTTCCATCAACTCGATACGGCGAGTGACGACGTCCTTCTCTAGCTTCATGTTGGGGATACCATACATAAGGAGCCCGCCTGGGCGATCGGCGCGTTCGTAAATGGTGACTAAGTGGCCGGCTTTGTTTAGCTGGTCGGCTGCGGCTAGACCCGCAGGTCCTGATCCGACCACAGCGATCTTTTTACCAGTGCGCTCTTTGGGCGGGGTGGGGGTGACCCAGCCTTCATTCCATGCTTTGTCGATGATGGAACACTCGATGTCTTTAATCGTGACGGGTGGCTCGATCACACCGAGCACACAAGAGCCTTCGCAAGGAGCGGGGCAGACGCGGCCAGTGAACTCGGGGAAGTTATTCGTTTTCATGAGGCGCTCATAAGCGCCCTGCCATTTACCTTGGTAGACGAGGTCGTTGAACTCGGGTATCAGATTGTTTACAGGACAACCGCTGGCCATGTTAGCGAGGGTGATTCCTGTGTGGCAGTAAGGTGTACCACAGTCCATGCAACGTGCACCCTGACTTTGCACTTTTTCTTCGTCAAAATGCTCGTGTATTTCGTCCCAGTCTTTGACACGTTCGAGTGGTGAACGATTCGCAATCGTCTTGCGCTCGATTTCCATAAATCCAGTTGCTTTTCCCATAATTTTTAAGAGTTGAAAGTTGTTAGTTGGGAGCGGAAAGAGTTTTATTTTTGAGATTAAATCAAACTTCTGCTTTTTGTCTTTCGACTCCTTTATTGTGACTGTAGGTTGTTAGTGACCTGCCTTCACGTTTTCTTCAAATGCGGCTTGGATGGCTTCGTCGCCTGCGAGACCACGTTCTTCAGCACGTTTGACGGCGTGCAGCACGCGTTCGTAATCCTGCGGAAGAATCTTGAGGAACTTGCCGGCTGTTGCTGGCCAGTCGGCGAGGATGCTCTCGGCCCTTTTCGAACCGGTGAGTGCGAAATGCTTTTCGAGCTTAGTTTTGACCAAGTCCATCTCTTCGTCGCCACACTCGATCAGTTGATAAACATTGACCATATCTGGGTTTAAGCGGTTTTGAACGAAGTCTCCCGATTCATCATAGATGTAAGCAACGCCGCCGGACATGCCCGCACCGAGGTTACGACCTGTGGTGCCGAGGTTCAATACCATGCCACCGGTCATGTATTCCAGCGCGTGATCACCGAGTCCTTCGACTACAGCTTCAACGCCTGAATTACGGACGCAGAAGCGCTCGCCAGCCATGCCTGCGATGTAAGCTTCACCTTTGGTTGCCCCGTAGAAGCAGACGTTGCCCGCAATGATGTTTTCGTGGGCGACGAATGGTGATGCAGGATCGGGACGGACGATGATCTTCGCACCGGAGAGGCCTTTGCCTAGGTAGTCATTCGTGTCACCTATCACAGTGAAGGTCATACCTTTCGGGCAAAATGCGCCGAGTGATTGGCCAGCAGAGCCAGAAAGATTTACCTTAACTGTATCTTCAGGGAGGCCTTCTGCGCCATATTTACGCGAGATGTCTGCGCCTGTGATCGTGCCGACGACGCGGTTGATATTTACGATGGGCAGATTAATCTCGACGGACTTGCCCTCTTGGATGGCGGGTTGTGCTTGTTTGAGGATCTCGGTGAGATCGAGCGAACGGTCGAGGAGATGGTCTTGATCCATCTGGCAGTAGGTACCAACTTCGGGGCCTACGTCTGGACGATAGAGTATTTTGCTGTAGTCGAGTCCTTTGGCTTTCCAGTGGTCGATGGCTGCGCGCATTTCGAGTTTGTCGACACGGCCGACCATTTCTGAGATCGAACGGAAGCCAAACTGTGCCATAATCTCGCGGAGTTCTTCGGCGACGTAGTTCATGAAGTGAACAACTGCGTCAGCGCCACCTGCAAAGCGCTTGCGTAATTCAGGGTTTTGAGTAGCCACGCCCACGGGACAGGTGTTCTTATGGCAAACGCGCATCATCAAGCAACCGAGTGTGACAAGCGGTGCCGTTGCGAAACCAAACTCTTCGGCACCGAGAAGACAAGCAATGGCTACGTCGCGGCCGGTTTTGAGCTGGCCATCAGTCTCTAAGCGGACGCGGGAGCGGAGATCGTTGAGTAAGAGCGTTTGATTTGTTTCAGCAAGACCTAGCTCCCATGGAGCACCTGCGTGTTGAATGGAGGAGCGTGGCGATGCACCTGTGCCGCCATCGTAGCCAGAGACGAGGATACCGTCGGCCTTTGCTTTGGCAACACCTGCGGCAATTGTGCCCACGCCAACTTCAGAAACTAGCTTCACATTCACGCGTGCCTGAATGTTGGAGTTCTTTAAATCGTGAATAAGCTCCGCTAGATCTTCAATCGAGTATATGTCGTGGTGCGGTGGGGGAGAGATCAGTCCTACGCCGGGTGTTGTCCCACGCGTCTTTGCGATTTGAGGAAGCACCTTATGTCCTGGTAATTCGCCACCTTCACCAGGCTTAGCACCTTGCACGATCTTGATTTGGATTTCGTCGGCGTTAACTAGGTAGTTACTGGTCACACCGAAGCGGCCAGAGGCGACTTGCTTGATAGCCGAACGACGGCTGTCGCCGTTAGCATCCGGCGTGAAGCGGTCAGGATCTTCGCCGCCTTCGCCCGTATTAGATTTTCCGCCAACACGGTTCATGGCAACAGCCAGTGATTCGTGCGCTTCTTTTGAGATTGAGCCGTAGGACATGGCGCCCGTTTTGAAGCGCTTCATGATCGCCTCGACGGGCTCGACTTCCTCGATTGGGATGGCCTTTGACTCGTCGATTTTGAAATCCATGAGGCCACGAAGTGTAAACATCTCCTTGGACTGATCGTTGATCACTTGTGAATATTCTTTAAATACCGCAAAATCACCAAGGCGCGTCGCCTTCTGTAGCTTGTGAATTGTGATTGGGTTGAATAGATGGCGTTCGCCGCCAGCGCGCCATTGATAGATGCCGCCGGGATCGAGTGCATCGCCGCGCTCATCATCGCGAGGAGCGAAAGCTTTGTCGTGGCGTGCCATTGTTTCCTTAGCGATGGTGCCAAGGCCGATGCCTTCTACTCGGGATGCCGTTTTGGTGAAATATTTATCGACAACCGATTCGTTGATGCCGATAGCTTCGAAGATCTGCGCTCCACGGTAAGAGGCGACAGTCGAGATGCCCATTTTTGACATCGTCTTAATCACGCCGTTGAGGTTGGCCTTGAGAAAGTTGTAGCAAGCTTGATCGGCCTCGACTTTGAGGTCGCCACGACTGACGAGGTGGCGAACGGTTTCGAGTGCGAGATAAGGGTTGATTACGTTGGCACCATAGCCAAGTAGCAGAGCGAAATGTTGAACTTCACGCGGTTCACCGGACTCGAGCACGATGGATACGCGGGTGCGCGTGCCTTGGCTGACGAGGTGGTGGTGGAGACCAGCTACTGCGAGAAGTGCAGGGATCGGTGCTTTCTTGGCGCCGATCTTGCGGTCAGAGAGAATCAGAATGTTAACTCCGTCACGGATAGCGGCATCGGCATTTTCGAAGAGTTGTTCAAGAGCGGCTTCGAGGCCTTTTCCTGAGATGCGTGGATCGACAATCGCATTGTGTCCCGATTCAAGGCCACCGGCAGCCGATTCAAACAAGATGGGTAGCCGAGTCGCTTTAAAGCCGGGTAAATCGATGTGGCGAAGTTGTGCAAGCTGGTTGCGATCGATTAGTGGCGACTCAAACTTGATCATGCGGCAACTGTTGGCGCTGGGGCGGGAGAGGTCGCCTTCAGACCCAATAAAGCTGATGCTCGCGGTGACGAGCTCTTCACGAATAGGGTCAATTGGCGGATTGGTAACCTGTGCGAAGAGTTGCTTGAAGTAATTGTAGAGGAGTTGAGGTTGATCGGAGAGCACGGCAAGCGGCGCGTCGTTACCCATAGAACCGAGCGGTTGCTTACCAGCTTCAGCGCTGGGACCAACAATGAAGCGCATGTCTTCAAAAGTATAACCAAATGCCTTTTGGCGGGTTTCGAGTGTTTCGAAATTGTCGACGTGCACGTCCTTCGCCGCGGGCAGGTCATCTGAGTTGACGAGGTTTTCCTTGAGCCATTCGCCGTAGGGTTGCTCCGAAGCGATTTGTTCCTTTAACTCTTCGTCGCCGACGATACGACCTTTTTCCATGTCGATAAGAAACATACGACCCGGTTCAAGGCGGCCCTTTTTGACTACATTGGCTGGCTCGATGCCTTCAAGAACACCGACTTCGGACGCTAGGATGACCTTGCCGTCGGAGGTCACGTAGTAGCGAGAAGGGCGTAGACCATTGCGGTCTAGCGTCGCACCAACTTGCACGCCGTCGGACATCGCCATCGATGCGGGGCCATCCCATGGCTCCATTATGCAGGCATGGAATTCGTAAAAGTCTCGCTTCCACTGAGGCATGCTCTTGTGGCGTTCCCATGGCTCAGGGATCATCATCATCATGGCATGTGCGAGGCTGCGCCCTGATAGAACGAGGAATTCGAGGCAGTTATCAAACTTCTGCGAGTCGGAGCCATCTTCGCGGATGATCGGCAAGAGCTTCTTTAGGTCGTCGCCGAATACTTCACTGGCGAGTTGCATCTGACGGGCGTAGAGCCAGTTCTCATTGCCGCGAACGGTGTTGATCTCACCATTGTGGCAAAGATAGCGGAAAGGCTGAGCGCGTGGCCAGCTCGGAAAGGTATTGGTCGAGAAACGGGAGTGAGTCAGTGCGAGTGCTGAATCCATTGCCTCATCGGAGAGGTCAGGGAAATAGTGCTCAAGCTGTTCAGTTGTGAGCATGCCCTTATAAGTCATCGTGCGGCTAGATAGCGAACCGATGTAGAAGAGTGCGTCCTCATCCTCACCCGAGTAGCGGATGCGGTGAGTCGCTAGGCGGCGGACTATGTAAAGTTTGCGTTCAAAGGGGATACCCGCTTCGCAAGCGTCGCCACGAGCGACGAAAAATTGGCGCATACAAGGCTCGCAGGCAGCCGATGCTTTGCCAAGAATTTCGCTGCGGACGGGCACATCACGCCAGCCGAGCATGCTGAGGCCTTCCTCCGCCACGATCTCTTCAATGATTGCCTCCTCGTGCCTGCGCTCTTCATCGTTTTTGGAGAGAAACACAAAGCCGACACCATAATCGCCCTCAAACGGAACTTCGAAGCCCGCTTCTTTTTTGCAGACCTTCTTGAAAAAGTTGTGAGGGAGTTGGATGAAGATGCCAGCACCATCCCCAGTGATTGGATCGCAACCACAGCCACCGCGGTGGTCAAGGTTCACGCAAATCTCGAGCGCGTCCTTAACAATACTGTGAGACTTGCGGCCTTTCATGTCGACGATCAGGCCGATTCCGCAGTTTTCGTGTTCGTTCCTTGGATCATAGAGACCCTGTGATTTAGGTGGATTGTGAGTGAATTCCATATCTGTCTATAAATATTTTGAGTGCTGTATCCGTCGCCAGTTGCCAACCAGATCCAAATTAAATCGAGCGGTAAAAATACCCATGTTTGGGTTCAAAAAGAACGAGTAATTTAGTCACTCGGAGTTAGCTGTCTAGGAAATTACCCAATCTTGTTTTTTGGTAGAATATATTTTTGCGTCAAATTGATGTTGGATTGATTGAAAAGTTGTAGCCCCGCCTTAAGTCATCAGGCACAGAATGGATCGTCCTAATGCGGGATTCTAACCCGACTGACTGCATGCCTTAGAAAAAACGGACTGTTTTTGAGCGCATCGCCTCGTGTTCTTCATCGGTGCAGGGTGCGTTGGTGGGTGCCTCCGCGTCTGCGTTGTTCTGAGAAACTAAGCCGTTACTCAGCATGTAGTTTTCGACTTCTTCTCCACTCACGTCTGCGAGCATGGAGCCATTTATTTCGACGCAGGGAGAGAGAGGTTGTCCAGATTTTTCGACCATTTCCGCATATTGAGCTGAATTGTTGATAATGTCTCGGTCTTCGTACTCGAGACCGTATTTTTTCATGATTGCGCGGACGCCCATGCTCCAACCGCAGGTTGGTTTTAAGTATGCAATAATTTTCATAATGTTGCTTTGTGTGGTGGATTTTAAGAACTTGTCAACTACGAGGATTTACGGGCCGAGACCCAATCGATGAGTTTGCTAGTTTCATCTTCGTAGGCCCATGCCGCTCTTAGGAACTCAGCAGGGTGGATATTGTTTTCTTTAAAAAAGTTTCGGTCGCCCCCGCAGCCATACATTGTCTCGGGTGGCAGCTCGCCGCGAAGCTTAGCAATTGCCTTAGGCATGATGCGCGGTAGCCAAACGATTCCCGCTGCCTCATCGGTCTTCGGAGGGAGTGTATTGGAGTCGAGTGTATTGCCCGATGGCTTCCCCTTTTGCACGGTCATGAAGTAGTCGCGGCGTGCTTCGCTGACCATTAGGAAGGTCTCAAAGTCTGGCTCGCCTCGGCTGACGAAGTCCTCTGCGTAGTCATATACATCCATCACATTGAGACCGATGGAAGCTAGCTCCGCTAAGGTCGCTTCGTCGAAGTAGCTTTCTACTTCGCGACACCCTTCCTTATATTTAGCTACTGCTCCTTCCCATATTGTTTTCAAACTTTTTTGGTATGTGTAATGGTTCATAATTATTTATATATAGTGATGCGTGCGCGGAAAACAACCCGCTTGGTCATTTTAATTAAATGTATTGGACTGCGATGCAGTAAGTATCACTGAAGTAAAATGGACATTCAAATTATTCTGAGTGCGCTTAGCATAGCAGAAGGCTTCAAGTTCTGGGCTTGTTGTCGGATGTCGTGTGTAATTTGCTGTAAAACCGCTAACTCTGAATCCTTTGGGCAACAACCTACTAAGCTTGCGCTCTGATTCTTAATTCTAATCGACCATGACTGGGACTAAGGTTAAGGGTAGGTTATTATCATCAGACGTGATATTTGCGTCTTCTTAGTTGCACGTTTAAGCCAAGCGGCCTATTCCCCTTCGATACATGCGCGTCGATTCACATATGCACACACCACTCTGTGGTCACGCCTATGGCGAGCCGATCGAATACGCCATGATGGCAGCGGAGCGAGAGATCAATCTGATCACGATCACTTGCCATATTCCCATGCGCTGGGAGGCCTTTGGGCAGGCAGGTATTCGCATGTCGTTAGAGCAACTCGACGACTACCTGGTTTTAGTCAAAGATACTGCCGAGCAAGCTAAACCGCTCGGCGTCGAAGTGCTCTGCGGCATTGAGGCTGAGGTGTATCCTGATGAGGCCGAACTGGAACCGATGGACGAGATTTTGGCTACTTACGATTTCGATTTCGTTCTCGGCTCGCTCCACGCACAATGCCGTAGCTATATCGACTGGCTTGCGAACAACAAGGTAAAGAAGGATGCAATGAAGATTGATAGCTACTTCCGCCACCTCAAAGATGGGGCGGAGTCTGGACGCTATGACAGCATGTCTCACCCAGATGTGATCCGCACTTATGGTGTAGTGAACCATTTTAATCCTGCTGAGCACGAAGAAGTGATCCGTGACTTCCTCCAAGCTGTGGTCGTCGAAGATATTTGCATGGAGGTCAATACTAGTGGTTTGACTAAGGGCGACTACGAGGTGCATCCCGATCCGCTGATCCTTGATTGGGCGAGCGAAATGGGTGTAAAGCTGACTATAGGATCAGACTCACACCATCCGCATTCCGTTGGCCAGTTTTTTGATGTGATTCAGCCGAAGCTGCGCGATAAGGGCTTTACTGATTTACACTACTTTCGAGGGCGTCAGCGACATGTGATTCCGATGCCAGCGTAAGCTAGCTAGGTAGCATACTAGCTTGTCGACCGCGTTGACGCGATATTGTGTCCTATGAGCGGGCACACTGCGGTTAATATGATGAGTGCCCTGTAATATTTTTATACAATAGACTTTACACTATTATAGTGTGCACTAATATTTTACAAATGAAGAATATTACCCTAAGTGCCGACGAGGATCTGATCGCCCGCGCCCGCGAGCAAGCTCTCGCTCGTCAAACTACCCTAAACCAGCTCTTTCGACTGTGGTTGGAAGAGGTCGCTGAGCAAAAAGAGCGCAGTATTAAAATTGGAGCGCTCCTTGATCGCTTAGATGGAGTCGATTCAGGGGGCAATTTTAGACGAGAGGAGATAAATGCCCGCTAAGCTATTTCTAGATACGAATGTGTTGGTTTATGCGTTTGATTGGTCAGAGCCTGAGAAAAGATTAGCCGCGCAGGAAATGATCCAGCGTGAGATGGAATGGTGTATCAGCTGGCAAGTTGTTCAGGAATTTAGTAGCCTTGCCTTACATCGGTTTAAGAAGCCTATGTTACCAGAAGATCTTCGCGATTATCTCGATCTAGTTTTATTGCCGAATTGTCGAGTCATGCCGACCGCAGCCATTTACGGGCAAGCACTAAGGATTCAGTCGCAAGCCCAATACTGCTTCTACGATAGTTTGATCGTGGCTGCTGCTCTTGTTTCAGGAGCAAAACAGCTCTATTCAGAGAATTTAGAACCAGGCGGACTGTTCGGTAACTTGGAAATAGTGAACCCCTTTGAGTAATTAATGACTACCAAGGACTCCCTTATTAGCATATGGCGCTGAGGAAGAATTTCGCTACTTTACCCCAACAAACCTTCAATAACCTTTGATGCACTATTGTAAGCGTCGGGGGGGGCTTTAGGTTCGATCGTGCTGTTTGATTCGGGCTTGCAGAACTGCCTTTCCATTTCATCTAGGTCGAGGCCTAGACTATGATTCGCAGCTCGCAGCGAAGCACCAAGTGCGACCGAGCCACTGACAGCGAGACGTTGGACTTTCGCTTGAAAGACATCAGCAGCGACTTGGGCGATGGCATCATTTTTTGATGCGCCGCCTGTTAGGTAAATGACTTCGGGCTTCAATTGCATCCAATTAGTACGTAGTTTCATGTTGATAAATTGTCCTTCCACGCAGGCGCGGATGGCGGCGTCGGCATCTTGCCAGCTTTCGAAGGCATCAGCACCTTTTAGGATGGGTGCTTCGAGATCTACGCGTGGGCTGATCTCAGGACGGAAGAAGGGAACCATAATCTTGTCATCGTTTCCTGCGGGCGTCTTACTAAAGGCTGCTGTGAACTGACCCCAGTCGTAACCAAATTTGTCTTTAACCTCTTCGCGAGCGAGGGAACCATTGACAAAACATTGCAGTGACATCGAGCCTCCAGCGGGATTACCAAATACGTGGCCACAACCTTGTGGATCAGCCACGACAGCAGGCATAGCAGCGAAGAAAGTGTCGGATGTACCGAGCGAGACGACGAGTTTACCCGGCTTACTGGCGCCCATGCCAACGAGGCTACTTGGGTTGTCGCCCGTGAAGATGGTGATTGGTGTTTTTGAGGCAAAGCCGTATTTTTGAACAAAGTAATCGGAGATTTCTCCTGCTGTGGTGCTACCTTGAGCGACTTTGGGTAGTCGCTTGATTAGCTCGGGAGCGGTTGCTTCAAGTAGGTCGGTATCCCATTTCCAATCATGGATATTGAGCAGATTCATGCCCGCGCCGTCACCAGTGTCGATGGCTGCATCTGCGCCACAGAGTATAGAGCAGAGGAAGGAGCTCACTAGGTGGATACGGGCTGTTCGGCTGTAGGCTTCTGGTGAGGTTTTGTAGAAACGTCTGATTTGTGGACCGGTGAAGCGCTCGATGGCGATGGAACCAGACTTACTGCAAACGATTGAGTCACTGCCGATGGCCTCGCCGATTTCGCGGCATTCCGCGCTGGTCGAGCTGTCCATCCAGATGGGAGATGTGGCACGTGTGAGGCAGGGCGCGATCTGCGTGGAGAGACTTTCCGTTGTATCTAAATTATTGATACAATTAAGCCAGCCAGCATTTAGGTAAACTGAGCCGTGTTGTTGGCCTGCTCCTGAGATGGCGGTGACTTTAGAAAGGTCGCATTTTACCTTTAAATCGCCGAGTAGTCTTTCTAAGGCGTCTAACCACATAAGTGGGTCACTGTGGACTTCGCCTCCGGTGCCTCCTGGAATGAAGCCAGAAGGTGCTTTGTATTGCGGCAAAGATTCGCCGAAATTAACGGCCGCTTCTGCGACGACGGATTGAGTATCCGTATCGATCACGATAGAGGAGCAGCTTTGTGTTGAGGAGTCGAGGCCGAGAACGTAGGGCATGATTGGAAGCGTGGAGTCAGAAATGGATCGCGTAGAGAGGCAAAGGAGCGAGGAGTGGAGAGTTTTTGATTACTCTTCACTTCCCGCTTTAGTCGGCGAAATTTTATAGAAACTCGTTGATTAAGTTTTCTAACATTTCTTGACGTCCACTACTGAGAACTGGCTCGCCGTTTCCAAGGGCATATTTTTCGAGCTCTTCGAAACCCACTTCGCCGGCTTCGACCTTGGAGCCGATATCTTTGTCGAATGTGCTATAGCGTGCATCGACGAAGTCTTTTAGTCGGCCATCTTCGCGGATCGCGTGGGCGACTTTGAGGCCACGTGCGAAGGCATCCATACCGCCGATGTGGGCGTGCATTAGGTCGATCGGTTCGTGAGATTCGCGGCGGCGCTTTGCGTCGAAGTTGAGGCCGCCGGTCGTGAAACCGCCCATTTCCAGCACGCATAGCATGACCTGTGTGGTCAGGTAGATGTCGGTCGGGAACTGATCGGTGTCCCAACCAATAAGCTCGTCGCCACGGTTGGCGTCGACACTACCTAGCATGTTAGCGTTGTTGCAAACGGTGAGTTCGTGTTGCATCGTGTGTCCAGCCAGCGTGGCGTGGTTCGTCTCGATGTTCAATTTAAAGCGATCCATGAGACCGTATTCGCGGAGGAAGTTTAGACAAGCCGCGGAGTCGCTGTCATACTGGTGAGTGGATGGCTCACGTGGCTTTGGCTCGATGTAGAAGGGGCCGTCGAAGCCGATTTTATCTGCATGAGCGATAGCCATGTGCAGAAAGGTAGCGAGGTGGTCTAGCTCGCGCTTCATGTTGGTATTGAGTAGTGTGCTGTAGCCTTCGCGACCACCCCAAAATGTATAGCCGAGGCCGTCGAGTTCTTTCGTGCATTCAAGAGCTTTTTTGACCTGCGCAGCTGCGTAAGCAAATACCTTGGCATCTGGCGACGTGGCGCCTCCTTGCGAATAGCGTGGATGGGAAAAGAGGCAAGCGGTTCCCCATAGCAACTGGACGCCGGTTTCTTTTTGTTTGGCTTTGAGCTTGGCGACGACGGCGTCGAGGGCGGCGTTGGAGGCAGCAAGATCGCCGAGTTCGGGGGCGATGTCGCGGTCGTGCCAGCAGTAAAAGTCGATACCAATTTTTTCGAGAAATTCAAAGAATACGTCGACGCGAGTGACGGCGTTTTCGACGGAGTTTGAACCATCATCCCAGGGCATGACGGCAGTTCCCGCACCGAAGGGGTCGCTGAGTTCGTTGCGCATGACGTGCCAGTAGGGCGCGGCGAAACGAAGGTGATCCTTCATTGATTTTTCACCGACTATCTCGTTGGGGTTGTAGTGCTTGAAAGCAAGTGAGCTCTTAGAGCTGGTGCCTTCAAATTGGATTTTGTCGCAGTCGAAATGTGGCATAATGTAATGTGGCGCTGTACGCTGATTTGGTTAGTTGAGTTAGGAGAATTTGATTGGATACTAAATTAACTCAGTCTCGTAATGTATGCTATCAGATTAATCGAATAACTGATACCGCAAAATGCGATTATATTCCGTTGATTTGCGCCAATTAGTTATGTGGACTTATCTTTGATGATTGAGCAGATTGCCTGGCGTAGCTTAGAGCGAAAGTTTAGAGAGTTTTATCGTTGCTCGCCATGGGAGATGCTTTGCCGATTACGTATCGCTCGTGCGAAGCAGTTGCTTGCGCAGACGAATCATCCGATCGGAGTGATCTCGGATTTGTGTGGTTTCAACGATGCCGAGAGAATGGCTGTGGTCTTCAAGCGGGTCGCTGGCGAGCCACCATCAAGTTTCCGTAAGACACGTGTATGAGTGTCCCCAAGATTTTTTGCGCTCACGGGAATTTGATCTCATTCAGGTGCTCGCAATCACCCATTATGTAGGCCCTTGCTCTACGCTACTAGTAAACGTCGCGCAGATAACGTTTATCAGTTTTCAGCTTTTTGACGTAAGCCACGGCGTCTTCATTACTTTTACCACCTTCTTTTTCGATAATTTCGTGCAGTGCCAAGTCGACATCTGTTGCCATGCGACTGGCGTCACCACAGACGTAGAAGCTCGCCCCTTTTTCCAGCCACTCGAAGAGTTCTGCGCTGTTCTCGCGCATGCGATCTTGCACGTAGACCTTTTTTTCTTGGTCACGTGAGAAGGCGACATCCAACTTGGTCAAAAAGCCGTCGGCGAGGTAATCCTGCCACTCGGTCTGATAGAGAAAATCAGTGAGGTAGTGCTGGTCACCGAAGAAGAGCCAATTTTGGCCTTTCGCGCCAATGGCTTTGCGCTCTTCCACGAAGGCGCGGAAGGGAGCGATACCGGTGCCAGGACCAACCATGATCATGGGAGCATCGTTGTCGGCGGGGATCTTAAAGTGTTTGTTCGCGGTAACGAAGACGTCGGCCTTGTCGCCCTCGGCAATGCGGTCTGACAAATAAGTAGAGCAGACGCCTTTGCGCTGACGTCCGTGCGTATCGTATCGGACGACGCCTACGGTGAGATGAACTTCGCCCGGGTGAGCCTTCGGACTGGACGCAATCGAGTAGAGTCGCGGCGGCAATTTCCGCATGATGCCAACAAGGGCATTGGCGGTGATCTCTTTGGCTGGAAAGTCGTTCAAGACATCGATGATCTCGCGACCATCGAGGTAGGCTTGTAGGTCGGTCTTTTTTGCAGGGTCTAACATGGCTGCAAGTTTAGTGTCCTTGGCGATCTCGTTATAGCGCTTGAGCACAGGTAAGGAAATTGCGGTCACATCAAGCTGACTAGTCAGGGCTTCTTTCAAGGTGTATTCCTGCTCTTTGATTCGTACGGGTGCGTCGGCGACGAGCTTAGTCGTTTCGATAATCGCATTGACCACATCTTCTGCGTTGTGTGGAACCACTGCGAGGGCGTCGCCAGTTTCGTACTCGAGACCAGAGCCTTCGAGGTTAAACTCTAGGTGGATAGTTTCCTTTGCAGAACCTTCCCCGTTGAGCATGACGCGCTCAGTTAGCTCGGAAGAATAAGGATTTTTGCGGGAGTATTTGACCCTTGCTTCAGTAGCTGCAGGTGCAGTCACTGCAACAGATGCAGCGGGTTTAACTTCGGCTTCGAATACGCCGAGTGCGCCTTTGTGCCATTTTGCAAAATCATCGTCGTAGTCTACATCGCAATCCACGCGGTCGTAGATGCGCTTCGCGCCGAGGCCTTCGAGGCGAGCGTCGAAGTCGATCCCCATTTTGCAAAACTCCTCGTAACTGGTGTCTCCGAGACCGAGCACAGAAAAGCGAGTATTCGGCAGTTTGGGTGCCTTGTCGCCCATGAAAGCTTCGTAAAAATCGATCGCGGTTTCGGGTGGGTCACCCTCGCCCCAAGTGCTGACGATTACGAGAAGGTTTTGAATGTCTTTCAGCTTAGCTACTTTTATGTCGGCCATATTGACCGCCTTCGCTTTGAAGCCCTTGCCCTGCGCAGCTTTCACAGTGAGGTCGGCGAGACTTTCGGAGTTGCCCGATTCCGTACCGTAGAGAACGGTCAGTTCGGTAACTGCCAAGGGTGCGTCGGTTGTTTGGGATGCTGCACCAAAAGTTGCGCGTAGGCCACTGATAAAGCCCTCAACCCAGAGTAACTGATCGGCTTGGAGGCCTTTGAGAAGACTGTTCAGTGAGGCCACTCGCTCGGGGGCAAGGGGTGCTGTCTGGGGGACGACTGGATCGGTGGTGCTCATGTTTCTACTCGTAAAAAAGTCTTTAAATAAGCACAGATCGCCCGAAACGCTAGCCTATTTCTACGTTTTCAGCTCTTTTCTTAGGTTTTTGAGTGACAAACCTAAGAAAAGGGCTAAATAAATTAGTATTTCTTTCAAACAAGAGTGCTTCTGCGTTTGCATCGGGGGAAAGAAGCGACTAACTGATGATTTATTATGATTTCTGACAGCCAATCTGCGCCACAACTTCACAAGAACGAAGGAATTAAAACCCGCAGTAACTATCTCCGGGGCACAATTCTCGAAGGCATCGCCGACAGTTCGAACGGATCCATCGCGGCCGACGATCAGCAGCTATCTAAATTCCACGGGCTCTACCAGCAGGACGATCGCGACGTGCGCGCCAAGCGTCGCAAGCATAAGCTGGATAAAGCCTACGCCTTCTTGGCTCGGATCTGCCTGCCTGGTGGCGTTTGTACCCCCGAGCAATGGCAGGTAATGGATAAACTCGCTAATTTCTGCGCATTCAATACTCTGAAAATCACTACTCGCCAAGCCATCCAGTTGCACGGCATCTTGAAGGGAAACCTCAAGGAGGTGATCAGCTCCTGTAATGAGGTCGCCATGACTACGCTCGCCGCATGTGGCGATGTAAATCGCAACGTCATGTGCAACCCGAATCCTTTTGCCTCGGAAATTCACACTGAAGTGCAACGCGTGACCGAGCAGATCGACGCGCACCTTAAGCCGCAGTCGCCAGCATTTTCAGAGATGTGGCTCGACGGTGAGCCGATCAAGCTAACCGTTCCACTAGCTGCCAAGCGTTCGCTCGATTGCAAGGGCGACGAAGTTGAACCACTTTACGGTACAACCTACCTGCCGCGTAAGTTCAAGATCGCCATGGCCATCCCGCCCTACAACGACGTCGACGTCTTCGCGCATTGCCTCGGCTTCATTGCGATTGTCGAAGATGGCAAGCTGCTCGGCTTCAATGTCTCCGTCGGTGGAGGCATGGGTATGACGCATGGCAACGAAAAGACTTTCCCGCGCCTCGCCGAAATTATTGCTTTCTGTACGCCCGACCAAGCCGTCGCGGTGGCCGAAAAGATCGTCACCATCCAGCGCGACCATGGTAACCGTGAGGACCGCGCCAACGCCCGTTTTAAATACACCGTCGAGCGGCTCGGCAAGGACTGGATCCGCGAAGAGCTAGAGAAACGCCTTGGCCACAAGCTCGAAGATGCCCGCGACTATAAATTCGTGAGCAACTGCGACCGCTACGGCTGGAGTGAAGGCGTTAATGGGAAATGGCACCTAGGCTTATTCATTGAAGGCGGTCGAGTAGTCGATCTAGAAGACAAGCTGCTTAAGACGGGCATGCTCGAAATTGCCAAAGTTCACAAGGGCGAGTTTCGCCTGAGTGCGAACCAAAATCTTATTATTAGCAACGTCGCCGCTGAGGACAAAGCTACCATCGATTCAATGGTCGAGCAATACGGTCTCGACGCTTACAAGACTGCCTCTGGCATGCGCCGTAGCCAGATTGCCTGCGTGGCACTGCCCACCTGCGGCCTCGCTCTTGCCGAGTCTGAACGCTACTTGCCTAATCTAGTTAGCGACCTCGATGTCATCCTTGAAGAAGCCGGTCTACGAAATGACGAAATCGTCATCCGTTCCACTGGTTGCCCCAACGGTTGTGCCCGCCCTTACCTCGGCGAGATTGGCCTAGTTGGTAAAGTCCCTGGGAAGTATAATCTTTACCTAGGTGCTGGTTTTGACGGCGAGCGTTTGAACAAGCTCTACCGTACTTCCATCACTCACGAACAGATTATCGAGGAGCTTAAGCCCATTCTCATTAGCTACGCCAAAGAACGCGAAGAGGGCGAACGCTTTGGCGATTTTACCATCCGCAAAGACTACGTTAAAGCGACCACTGCGGGTAATAATTTCCACGCAAATATAGCTTAGATCGACTATAAATAAGCGAATTTTTCCGTCCTTCCCCTTCAAAATAGGTCTACATGAAATCACTGCAAAAACTCTCACTTCTCGTCCTCTCTGTATGCCTCTTCGCCGCATGTAGTGAAGAAACCAAGCAGGAGTTGAAAGAAGCGGCTGACGCCGTCACCGCCGAATCCAAAGAGCAGTTATCTGAAGTGGCCGATAAGGCCAAAGGCCAAGTGGCCGGGACTGCTGAAGTGGTCAAATCCAAGACGCAAGAGATTGTAGACAAAGCCTCCGAAGAAGTTGCGGAGGTGAGGGATGCTGCCGCAGAGAAGATGGAAAAAATTATTCAAGATACCAGCGAAGAAGTTACCGAACTTAAAGCCGCAGCCGATGCCAAGCTGCAAGGTATGTTTAAGCAGAAGGAAGAAGCGCCCGCTGAGCTTGAATAGTGTGAAGTTTTTTGGAAAATGACACTACTAGTTTGTAGACGCTTAGCTCATCGCTTTATTTTTCACTCATGATAACACTTCTTTCCCCCGCCAAATCGCTTGACTATGATTCGCCGTGCCTTACCGAGCGATCTACTCAGCCCCGCCTGAAGTCGGACACGGCTGCGCTCATTGAGCAGCTCAAAGCGCTTTCCTCCGAAGAGGTCGGATCACTCATGAATATCAGTGACAAGCTTGCCTTGCTCAATCACGAGCGCTTTCAAAACTTCGCACCATCCTTCACTAAAAAGAATAGCCGACAAGCGATCTTGGCATTTACAGGTGATGTCTACCAAGGCATGAACCTAAGTGGGTGGTCCGCAGACGACTTTGCGACAGCTCAAGAAAATGTTCGTATCTTGTCAGGGCTCTATGGAGTGCTCCGTCCGCTTGATTTGATGCAACCCTACCGACTTGAAATGGGCACCTCACTGGCGAACGTGCGTGGTAAGAATCTTTATCATTTCTGGGGCGATCGCATTACGGGCTTGCTAAACAAGGATCTTGAAAAATCCCATTCTAGTGTCGTGGTGAACTTAGCGTCGAACGAATATTTTTCTTCAGTTACCCCGTCAAAACTGAATGGCCAACTCATCAGTCCCGTGTTCAAAGACGAGAAGAAGGGTAAGTATAAAATCATCTCTTTCTACGCAAAGAGAGCTCGCGGTATGATGGCGGATTACATCGTAAAAAACGAACTGAAAGAATCAGAGGATTTGCGAGAGTTCTCAACTGGAGGTTACGCCTACGACGCCGAAAGCTCGACCATGGACAAACCAGTTTTCCTGCGCTCCGAAGCTTCACAGAGTAAGGTTTAGTTAATAAGTTTGGTAAGTGAAAAAACTTTAATTTTTCTCATATAGTTTGCCGCTAAAAATGTGCACGCTACGATTGAAATGAATGGCGATAATATAGAAACCTAGGACATGTAACCTGCCGTCACGCTGCCCTTTACTTTTTTGATCCCATCAACGTTACCCTGATATAGGAGATCCCCTCCGGCTTCGCCGCCGTCAGGTCCGATCTCGATGAGGTAGTCGGCATCTTTGATCACTTCGAGGTGGTGTTCGATCACAATCACGGTGTGGCCTTTATCCACAAGACTGTGCAGAAGCTCGATCAGGCGCTCGACATCGGATAGATGTAGGCCGATAGTGGGCTCTTCGAGGATGTAAAGGTTACCTTGACCTTTGTTGTATTGTCGCTCTTTGAAGGTGGGCATGCCTTTGGCTAGCTCGCTCACCAGTTTAAGGCGTTGGGCTTCACCGCCGGAGAGAGTGGGCGAGTATTGTCCCAGCTTGATGTAGCCGAGTCCTGTTTCGACCATCAGTTGCATGAGCTTACTGAGTTGGGTGTGAAAACTAAAGAACTTTGCCGCCTCTTCGAAGCTCATTTGCAGAACGTCAGCGATGCTCTTGCCATGCCAGCGCAGCTCGTCGAGTTCGGCGCCATAGCGGCGACCGTTACAGTCCTCGCAAGTCACGTAGGCATCGGGCATGAAGTTCATTTCTAATTTCACGCGACCAGCACCTTTGCAAGTTTCGCAGCGTCCACCCTTGGTATTAAAAGAGAAAGCGCCAGGCTTGTAGCCGCGCATGTTGGCCTCTGGTAGCTTGGCAAAAATGTCTCGTATAATATCGAAGGCACCGATGTAAGTCGCAGGAGTGGAGCGCGGGGTTTTGCCAATAGGAGATTGGTCGACCTCGATCACTTTGCGAATTGTTCCTGCACCTTGAAGAGACTTGAAACAATCCGAAGCAGTGAGGGGCTTTGATTGGGCAGTCAGTTTTGCTGATTTAGTTTCGATGGCTGTTTTGACTAATGGCTTTAATAAGTCGCGAATGAGAGTACTTTTACCTGCGCCGGATACACCACAGACGACGTTGAGACGCTGCTTTGGGATTTGTAGATCGAAGCCTTTAAGATTTCGTAGGGCGGCACCTTGCAGTGTAATCCATTGCTCCTTACTGTTCTTTTTTCGCGGGCTCCATTTGGTGGGTAGCGTGCGGTGCTCGCCCCGGAGTGGGTGCTGCATTTGTTTTCGTAAATACTGTGCAGTGAGGGAACGCTTGCTTTTCTTAATTTTTGACAGACTACCTTTGGCTACGATCTCACCGCCGTGAATGCCGGCGGCGGGGCCTAGGTCGAGAATCTGGTCGGCCTTGCGCATGGTGGCCTCGTTGTGCTCAACGATAACAAGAGTGTTACCTCGTTTGCGTAATTGATCGAGGGATTCTAGGAGCTTCGCATTGTCCCGTGCGTGCAGACCGATGGACGGCTCGTCGAGGACGTAGAGCACGCCTGATAGGTTGGATCCGAGTTGCGCCGCAAGACGAATGCGCTGAGCTTCACCTCCGGAGAGTGTAGCTGTGGCGCGATCGAGGCTGAGATAGTTAAGCCCGACACGATCCATGAAGCGCATGCGCTCTTCGATCTCGGGAAGGAGTTCGTCGAGGACCGGCTTTGAGCGTTTGTTTGTCTTTAGGTTCTTGAGAACCAAGAGCAACTGTGAGGGCGTGAGTTTTAAAAGTTCAGGTAGTGACACATTCTCACTAAGTCCTAATTCGTAATTTTTAATTCTTGGTTTGAGTGGTAATTTAACGGCATTACTAAGCGCATTAAGCCGCTTGCCACTACAATCGGGACAGGTAGCACCGTCTTCAAAATCGTCAAGGTGATCGAAGGAAGTTTTCGTCCCTGTCTTAGGTTCGTCCAGGGTTTCGGTAGTCATCCAGTCAAAGAGTTGGCCGTAGCCGCGACAGGTAGGGCACCAGCCGCGCGGGCTGTTCCACGAGAAGTGCTTTGGGTCTAACTCAGGGAAAGCTTCGCCTGTAGTCGGGTCGGTGCGCTTGGTCGAGAGGCGAGAAATGGTTTCTCCTTTAGGCGACATAAGGAAGGCGCTACCTTTGCCTAACCTCAAGGCTTCATTGAGTCTTTGAGAAGCGGTGCTTGGTGGGTGGTGAGTGGTGAGTTTGCTTATGACCAGATCGATGTCGTGCTCAACGTAGCGGTCTAACTTTTTGAAGTCGTCGAGGTGGACGACTTTGCCGTCGATGCGCAGCATAGAATAGCCATGGTCCCGTGCCCAATTTGCGAGTGGTTCGTGGTGGCCTTTACGTCCACGAATGAGTGGCGCGCAGAGGCAGAGAGTCTTTAATTTAGAATCGGAGAGTAAGCTCCTTAGGCGTTTCTGGAGAGTTTTCTCGCTTTGACTGACGACAGCCTCCCCGCTTATCGGGGAATGCTGGATACCGATGCGTGCATAGAGCAAGCGCAAGTATTGGGCAACCTCAGTGATGGTAGCGACAGTGGACTTGCGGGTACCTTTGGTGACACGTTGTTCTATCGCGACAGTGGGGGCGATGCCGTGCACCTCGTCGACTTCAGCGCGAGACATTTGTTCGACGAATTGACGCGCGTAGGCGGACATTGATTCCATGAAGCGGCGTTGGCCCTCGGCAAAGACGATGTCAAAAGCGAGGGTGGATTTACCTGAGCCAGAGACGCCGGTGATGACCGTGGTTTTGTTGTGCGCGATATCGCAGGAGATATTTTTGAGATTATGCTGTCGGGCGCCCTTGATGCGTAAAGCCCTGTTCCTTGATTGTTGATTGTAGGCGACAGGATCTTCGGCGGCTAGTTTGCTGGACGTCGTATTTCCGCTAATTGCCTCGCTTAGGTAGTTGGCGGTTTCGCACTCGACTTCAATGATTTGCTCGGGAGTACCTTCAGCGATGATTTGTCCGCCAGCGGAACCAGCTTCGGGGCCTAATTCAACGATCCAGTCGGCGACTTTAAGAATATCGAGATTGTGCTCGATCACGATGAGAGAGTTGCCGGCATCAACCAGTCCTTGGAGCACGACTAAGAGTCGTTTAACGTCGGCTCGATGGAGACCAGTAGTGGGCTCGTCGACGAGAATGAGTGCATGTGAACCAGCACCATTCTGACTGGGTGAGCTAGTCAGCCCTTCTCTTGCAGAAGGGGAGTTTTTGATCTTACCTAAATACCGGACAAGTTTTAGTCGTTGGGATTCACCCCCTGAGAGGGTGTTAAGAGGCTGACCAAGCTTCAGGTAGCCTAGGCCGACCTCGACTAGTGGTTGGAGGCAGCGGACAATTTTAGCCCGCGCTGAGCTTGTCGAATGGGGACAGTCTCCGAAAAAAAGTACTGCCTCGGCAATGTCGAGTTCTAGGATATCGGCGATGCTTTTACCGTTAAAGTCAATTTCGAGGACTTCGTCTTTGAAGCGCTGGCCTTCGCAGCTTTCGCAGGGGACGAAGATATCGGAGACGAACTGCATTTCGATGCGCTCAAAGCCTAGGCCAGAGCAAGTGGGGCAGCGTCCGTCGCCGCTATTAAATGAAAAATGTCCTGTTCCCATGCCAGCAGATTGGGCGGTCTCAATCTTGGCGAAGAGCTTTCGAATCTCATCCCAAGCCTTGCTGTAGCTAGCAGGATTAGAGCGGGGAGTTTTACTGACGGGGCTTTGGTCAATTAGTACGACATCAGAGAGTGGGAGAGTGGACTCTATGTCTTTGATTGAAGCGGGCTCTTCGACGATAAGGCCTTTTTGCGCCAGTAGGTTTTGATAGATTACGTTGTTGAGCAGCGTGCTTTTGCCAGAGCCGGAAACACCACTTAGGCAGACGAAGCGTTGTTGCGGGATGTGAACAGTCAGATTATTGAGGTTGTGCTTGCTCGCATTGTAGATTGATAGTTGTGGACCTTCATTGGTGTCTCGGCGACTATCGGGTGCGTCGATGGTTTCGCAACCAGAGAGGTAGCGCCCGGTATGAGTATTGGATTTTAGAATACGTTTGTAAGTACCGCTAAAGCTTAGCTCGCCCCCACCTCTCCCTGGACGGGGACCAATCTCGATGAGATGGTCGGCTTCGCGCATGATCGCTTCATCGTGTTCGACCACGACAACGGTGTTACCAAGACCGGTCAGTCGGTGAAGTATGGAAATGAGGCGATCCATGTCTCGGGGGTGCAGGCCAACGGATGGTTCGTCGAGAACGAAGAGCGTATCGACGAGTGAGGAGCCTAGGCAGGAGGTGAGATTCACCCGCATGGTCTCACCACCGGAGAGGCTACGAGAACTGCGGTCGAGTGTGAGGTAGCCGAGGCCGACATCTCTCAAAAATGTCAACCTGGTCATAATACCATTTAAAGCCGTGTCTGTATCTAGCTGGCTTTTTGTAGAACTGGTGATTGCTGAGTGGGCAGTCAGGACTTCTAATAAATCACTCACACTTTTTTGGTAAAGCTCGGGCAGCGTGTGTCCTTGCCATTTCCAGTTGAGAGAATCTGCTTTAAGGCGAGCGCCCTCGCATTCTGGGCATAGGGTGTAGCTGCGGAATTTCGAAAGAAACACGCGAACGTGCATTTTGTAGAGATTGCGATTGAGCCAATCAAAGAAGCGACGAACGCCATACCATTGGCCACAGTTATCTTTATATTTGGGTTCGCCCTCCATGATGAATTGAAGCTCTTTTTTCTTGAGCTTCGACCATGAGATGTTGGTGCGGACCTTATGCTTTTTGGCGGCTCGTTGGAGGTCGCGAAGACTTTCGCTGTAGACCTCACCTTGGAAGGCGCGGATGGCGCCCTCGTCGACCGAAAGGCTGTGGTCGGGTATGACTAGGCGGTCGTCGATCTCAATGACACGCCCAAAGCCTCGACATTCGGAACAGGCGCCAAGGGGGGAGTTGAAGGAGAAGAGCGCTGGAGCGGCAGCGCGGAAGGTTTGGCCTGTGATTGGAGAGCTAAGCCCGTGAGTAAAGTTTGCGACCGGCTTTGTATTAGTATCGAGTATTTGAATACGACCTTTGCCAAAATGGAAGGCTTGTTGTGCGGCTTCGATGAATCGGGATCGAGACTTTTCGCTCAAGCTCGCGATGCGATCCTGCACTACAAGGAGTGAGGAGTGATATGTGAGGAGTGAGGAGTCAGCGGATGCCAGTTCATCAATACGCATCATCTTGTATTCACCCCCACCTTTACCCTTAGGTAATAAGACGCGGGTGTAGCCCTGGGCACTGAGTGATTTCAGGATTTCTTCCCAGCTTAAATTTCCTGGCTTTGTGATGGGAAAGGTAACGAGAGCCGGTTGCCCTTTGTAATCGTCGGTGAGTTTCCTCCAAGCGGATTGGGGGGTGTCGTCGGTGATGGCTGTGCCGGAGGCTGGATCATAGAGGGTGGCAGCATTGGCGAACCAGACCTTAAAATAATCGGCCAGTTCGGTGATGGTGCCTATGGTGGAGCGAGAGGTTTTGACCGTATTGGATTGCTGGATCGCGATGGAGGGACGAATGTTCTCCACGCTGTCAACCTTTGGGCGGTCGAGTAAATCCATGAACTGGCGGGTGTAGGGCGAGAAGGTTTCAACATAGCGGCGCTGACCTTCAGCGTGAAGTGTCTCGAATACCAGTGACGATTTACCTGCACCACTAAGGCCTGTGACGACGGTGAGTTCGCCAATGGGCAGGTCGAGGTCGAAGCCTTTGAGGTTATTTTGGCGAACGCCGCGAAGATGGATGTATTCTTTTTTCGAGGGCATGTTTAGGTAGGATATTGATCGGGGAATGCTGGAGGTCGAATCTTGGGGGCATTTATTTTGTGATTTATTTTTTAGGAGCGCGACTTGTTGCCTACATGTTTACAGTTGCTAGTTTTTGATTTTCAGAACCCTCTCTGCCTATGAAACCACGAAATCTACTTGCTGAATCTACGACTCCCGACGTAGCCCGTATGTCCCTATACGAGCATGATGGTGCTTATTCCATTAGCTTCCAAGGGCAAGAGTTGATGCACTCGAAGGCGTCGGCTTCGGAGCTTTTATTAGGTAAGTTAGGGATTGAACTCGTCAGAAAGGAGCCGAGGCCGCGCCTCATGATCGGTGGACTTGGGCTAGGCTTTACTTTGCAAACAGTTTTGGAGGGATTGAGTGCGGATGCGCAGGTTGATGTGGTTGAGCTGATACCGGAGGTGGTGGAATGGAATCGAGAGTTTTTGAAAGATTTAAATGGTACTTTGCTTGACGACCCACGGGTCAAGGTGATCGAAGCTGACGCTGTCGAACGAATCAAGCAAGGCGATGCGCAGAGCTATGATGCTGTGATCCTTGATGTGGACAACGGGCCGACGGGTATGGTCAAGGCAACAAATACCTCACTGTATTCACACAAGGGCCTGCGCACGGTGCGTAAGTTACTCAAGCCTGGCGGTCGAGCGGCTTTCTGGTCGGCGGGCGAAGACCCTCACTTTAAGG
>QOOZ01000037.1 GCA_003331195.1 Puniceicoccaceae bacterium
ATAAAAACGCGCACGAACAGCCAAATCGGCGCGCAGCAAAGCTTAGCATGAAAGAAAAGCTTAGTATTGGTACTGGGGGTCTGACCCTATCACTCGGCAATCAAAGCGTGCGCACTACCGGTCAAGGTGTCCTTAATATGATTCTTGGCATTAATGCCTTCTGGGTAGGCATCGTGCTCGCCATTCCATTACTATGGGATGCCATCACAGATCCGATTATAGGCAACATCTCCGACAACTTTAAATCAAAATTTGGACGTCGTCGTCCCTTCATTTTTACTGGGGCGATTCTAATGGGATTAAGCTTTGCCAGCATCTGGATGATCCCAATGGGTTGGAGCGATGGTGGTAAGCTTGCGTGGTTTCTCATTAGTAGCCTAATTTTTTACACCTCATACACGATCTTTTCAGTGCCCTATATTGCCCTAACTTATGAAATGACCTCCTGCTATGACGAGCGCACCGCAGTACAAGGTTACGTCACATTCTGGAATCGTTTGGGAGAAATGACATACATGGGGCTCATCCCTCTATCGCTGAGCTTTATTGCATGGAAATATGGCTACGCCGATACGAATGATTTAACCAATAACGAAAAATTAGAGGGTATTCGCATTTCAGCCGCTATTTATGGAGGTATAGGCATGACTTTATTCGGGCTTTTCCCAGCTTTTTTCGCTAAAGAAGATGGAGACAATAGAGTAGTAAAAGCGAAGAAGATTAAAAATCCACTTTGGTCGTCTGCAAAATTAACACTACAAAATAGAGCCTTCGCAATACTTTGCCTACTTGCTGTTTTCACAATCATCGCCGGAGTATTCGCGGCAAACATGGATTGGTATCTCCTTATTTTCCATTTATCAGATGGAGATATCGCTCTAGGAACGCAGTGGAAATTAATCGTCACTATTGGCTATGCGATTGTTGGCATACTTGGCATTCCACTCATTTTGTGGATCACCGGTAAAATCAGCAAAATAAACAGTCTGATGTTAATATACTGCATGATGATCTTTAATGCAGTGATTCGCTGGTTTGTCTACAAGCCAGGGCGCTTCGATGCTCCACTTACTTGGACAAGCATAGAAAACTGTTTCCATTCATTCGTTCTAATAGGTAAATCTCTGATCTGGCTGGACCCATTAACTGGAGGCGTGTTTTGGATCGGTATCGGTGTCCTTGGTCAATCAATGATTGCTGACGTATGCGATGATGATGAGCTGAAGCATGGACAGCGCCGTGAAGGTATGTTCGGAGCTATCTACGGTTGGTCAATGAAAGCGTCTTTTGCGGTTAGCTTTGTGCTTATTGGTATTTTCTTAGAAGCAATTGGATTCGATCCTCAGTGGGGCTCTACTCGATCGCTCAAGGTCGAGGCTGCATCTAAAAATTACCCTAAAGCAAGCGCTAATTTTTCGGTGATAGACGATGAATCTAATCCTATTTGGTTTGGTAATAGTAACCATGGATCCACCTCTGAAATCGACATCTCTAGTCCAGTTAAGCTCATAGTTAATAACAAAAGCCTGAGCGAATCAGATGGGCAATTTATTGCCACTCTAGTTCGTAACGATGACTCTGAAGACGCCCTCTTAGTGCAATTGAAATCGGACAAAGATTTTCTCCTCCAAACCCCTAAAAGAGCAATCATTCCAGCTGGTCAAAAATCCATGGAAATACCTATTAAAATCATCAATGACACACAAGCTCGTGGTCAGCAAAATGTCATGATTACCGCATGGAGTAGAGGCAGCAAACCCGAACGAGTATCGATCAAAATTATAGACAATGATGGAGACTCACTGGATATGATTATCAGCCAAGACGAAATCTATGAACACGAGGGGCAGATTGTAGCGCAGGTGATACGTCATACTAATAAGATCCATGCGGAAGAGGTTCAAATAAAAATTCTCAGCAAAGTGCCTGGTAAAGATAGAGACGCGCAAGCTACCTCCTCAATCACGATTCCTGCTGGAAAGGATCGCATTGATTTTATCATTAATGCTGTCGATAATAACTACGTTGATGGTCAACAGAGCGAAGCGACATTCCTGCGAATGCGCTTGGCAATGTGCTTTGGCGCTGCTTGCCCAGCATTCATATGCCTTCTACTTCTCCGAATTTATCCACTAACAAAGCAAAAATCAGAGGATAACAGTAGTCAATTAGAAGCCTTAAGGCTTAATAATTAAACTATCAATACGAGTACTTTAGAAGTGTTAGTATAAAAAGAAATTATGGTAATAAACATTTAAGACTTTGTTTGCCAAATAAAGTGACCGTGCATCAAAAATGACGCGGCCATTATTAATTTGACAGAGCAGACAGTATTCAGACAAATATTCTTAGATAGCCAGCTATATTTTTTGTAAAGTCTATGAAAAACATATCCATAAAAATTCGTTCTGTATCAGCAGTCTCAATTGCGGTATGCATACCGATACTTTTTTTACAGGCGCAGGAATCCACTGATATACTTGAGTCTTTGCCCAATGATGTTTCTAAGATACCAGAAAATGAGCCTAGCCGTGAAGAAGTCTTTATCTTGCCTGACTTTATAGTGACAACAGATAAAGATACGGGCTACTACTCTGCGAATACAACTGGTGTAACACGCACCAACACGCTGGTCAAAAATGCACCTCTCACACTGAGCATTGTTAATGAGCAACTTCTAGATGATTTACAAATATTCAATGACCAAGGTTTGGATCAAGTCGTCGCGAGTATTGATACAGAAGCCGCGGCAACAACTTACTCACTTAATACTTTTTCAATGCGCGGATTTAATGCTTCCTATTCCCGTTATGACTATTTCACGCGCGCCCTACCGCGAGACAACTACAACAATAAACGAGTCGAAGTCATTAGGGGTGCAAACAGTCTTATATACGGTCAAGCAGATCCGGGAGGCGCTGTTAATTATGTTCCAAAGCAAGCGCAGTTTAATGAAGATTTCGGAAGCGTAGGATTATCATATGGTAGCTACGCAACCAAAAGACAGCGATTTGATATCAACCGTATCCTCAACGACAAATTGGCATTTAGACTTATGGGAACAAAAGTCGAGCAAGGCTATGAACAGACTTATAAAAAACGCGAATTTGAAGGGGTCACACTTGAAGCAACCTACCGCCCAAGCTATAAAAGTTCCATTCGTGCGCACTACGAATATGTTAATCAAATCCTGAACTTCCCATCTGCATCTATGAATGATGGTACTTTCTTAGACTATTCAGGAATCTCTCGAGGTTTGCCCTATGCAAACGGCGTCCATGACTTGATGAGTGAAGGTGTTATCGATTTAATTAATAACTACAGCACTAACGCCAGTCGAGCGTTACCTAATATGACACTTACTGAGACCATGGCATCTCTGTATTCGCAAGTGAGCGAGCAAGACTATGGCGCTTATGCTGGAAAAGACAATGAACGCGAGATCGGAGGTCATTATGCAATTCTTGAATGGAATCAAGAAATCAACGACGACTTACAATTCAAAATCGCACTCAACCACGAAAATCGAGACAATGAACACATGGGACGCGCAACTGGTCCTGTCCGAATCGTAGATTACAATTTTTTACGTTTTAACAATCAAGGTATAGAAGTGTATGCACCTGAGCTAGATATAACAAATGAGGCCTACCTGCTTATGCGTGCTTACCAAAGTGAATCTAATCGAGCAAATACGGGTATTCGTTCAACATTATCTTGGGATTTTGAAGCAAGACAGTCTAATCATTCATGGCTCTTTGGTTTTGATTTTGACCATCTGAAAATTCACAAAAAAAATTATGCGCTCTTAAGAAATGGTAGTGCCCCGAACAACGTTCCATTCGTAAATAATGATGGCACTATTAACAATTTTGATTGGAACGAAACAAATCAATATGGCACTTCCCCATTTGTATTAGATGTGCTTCGACTTTCAAACGGCACTAGTTATCCAGATATAGACTTATTTGGGAATAATGCATTTGGCACCTTAGGGCACCGGCATAGGCGTGGCATCTTTGATAACGCGAATGAGAACTGGATGATATCTGAAGCACAAGGTAGCTGGACTCTTTACAAAGACGAAGAAGATGAACTAACCACTCTTGGATTTTGGACCGCTCTGCAAAGCGAGTTCTTGAATGGGCGTTTGCGCACGCTCGTCGGCTCACGCTTCGACACATATGATATATTAGTGAAGGAAACTGACTATACTGCTAGCACTGAAAGTGGCGGAGGTAAACCTTTTGAGCTAAAAGCTGATGGCGCTCAATTAAGCTCCACACTTGGTGCCCTTTACTGGCTTACTAGCGACCTTGGTATCTTCGGTAATTTCTCTCAATCGATACGAGTTCCACAAGCGGCACAGAAAACAGTATTTGGTGAAATACCAGAACCAGAATTGGGACAAGGTATAGAGGGCGGAATCCGTTTCAGTTTAATGGATAATGCACTCAATGGTCAAATTGTCGCCTTTCATATACAGAAGGAAAATGACATAGGTGAAACGTTTGAAGATTACCAGATTGATAATATCTTTCCGCAGGAAATTTACCCAAACCTATATGGACCAGACGATAATATTCTATCAACTGTCGGCAATAGAATTAATGGAATTACAAATATCTCCAAAGGTATCGAATTAGACTTTAACTATAATCCCAATTCTAGATTTACACTTGCACTTTCGTATGCCTACACGGACTTCAAGCGTGGAGATGTCCCCGAAAATATTGAAATGGAGTTGGCGACCCGGTCACTCCTAGGCAAGCCTACACATCGCGCTTCTTTAACGTCAAAATATAGTTTTAATGACGGAGCCTTGAAGGGCTTCACCGTCGGTGTCAATCAGACTTGGAGGTCAGATACCGTTGCTAAAGACTTAGAAATGTGGGTCGATGATTCACTACAGGGCAGGAGTGGAGAAGAGGTAAACGTCGGTAAAATCGTAACACCGGATGAGTTTAATACACGACTATTTTGCACCTACCAAAAGAAGCTTGGCAAAGGGAGAAAAGCGACGCAAATGACTCTCAACTTCCAGGTAAATAATATTTTCAATGAGGACGGTCTCACGAGCAGAAGGGATACAATCTTTTATAGATCACCACGCAGCTATAACTTAAGTGCGAACTTTGCCTTCTAAGCAGACGAGTAGAATATCATTAGATTGGCTGAACAAATCAAAGTTTTCTATAAAATTGAGAAAATTTGGTCTGAATATAAAAATCGATCAATCTGCTTCCGTCACGACGATTCTACCAAAGTTCTTACCAGTACTAGATTCTTGCTGGGCTTTCAAAACAACCGTTTGATTCGAATTAAGATCATGAATACTATCTCCATAATGCCACGATCCAGGCAGAAGATCACTCTTTGTTTGAAGTAAGTAGTTTCGCCCTGCGACCCCCTCAATTGTTACCGACAAACCATCTGCGGTATTAATTAAGCTAAGATCTAATTTAGAATTCGCATCTTCTGGATCTGTGCCAGCAACCTGCTCCTCTCGATCACTGTATCCATCACCATCGAGGTCATGACTAGTTCCTGAACTGGTAGACAAGTCGCCAAACTCAGCGAGCTCCCAAGCGTCTAATAGACCGTCACGATCTGAATCATTTGGATCATATCCTCCCTCGACAATCAAATCTACAGTTAGAGAGGAGGTAACGCCGGCAGATTCAATTTCTAATGTAATTGAGTTAATCTTGGCATCTGTAAGTGTTGGAGTGCCACTGAGGAGTCCTGTACTTGGGTTGATACTCAACCATTGCGGTTTACCAGAAGTAATACGCCAAGTAGGCGCAATCGTCCCGCTCGGATAGCTTGAGGCCAACTGCATCACATAAGGAGATCCAGCAACAGCGTCACTTAAGACATAAGTACGAATAGCGAGTAATTCACCCTCAGCATTCCAATGGGGGTCGGGTATAGCCGACTCAAAAGTGGCATAAGCTAATTGCATCTCGTTTAATTTAGTAAGATTCATACCTACCAGATTACCTCCATACTCCGAGGCGGATGTAGAATGATCAAACAGGTATTCTTCACCCGTGTTACGGTTCTTGTAGTATTTAAAATCTCCTATGCGCGTAGAGATTTGCTGAGCATTACCCCGGCGCCAGTAAAACTTACGCTCTGGTAGCGACTCGATACGACCGCGCAGTAGAGGCATCAAGTTAATTCCATCAGTATGGATTTGCTTGTGCTGATCTGCTCCTGAAATAGCAGCGAAAGTCGGCATTAAATCAAGTGAACTGACAGGTAAATTCATCCCTCCAACTTGTCCCGCGGGTATGACTCCGGGCCATTGAACGGCAAATGGAACGCGCACACCACCTTCCCAAAGGCTGCCCTTCTCTCCTCTTAGCCCTAGATTCAAAGACCAGTTTTTCCCTTTGAGTGGCCCACCATTATCACTGTGGAAAACCACCAAAGTGTTCTCAGCGATTCCAAGTGCACCAAGTTTATGTAGTAAACGACCTACATTATCGTCCATATTCACAACCATTGCCGCATAAATGCGCCTTAAGGCATCATTGCTGCGCAAATTATAGCGGCTTATCGTACCATCCTCAAGCAATTCTCGGACCGGTATATCCACGCTGGAATCATCACCAAAATGATCCGTCAGAGGAACGCGTTTGATATCGAGCTCTTTTGCATCCATAGGACCGTGCGGAGCTGTGAACGACATATATAGAAACCAAGGTTGATTAGGGGCATTCTCAGTTTGGTCAGTGATATAGTCCAAAGCTTTGTCGGTGAAAAAATCTGTTACATAGATATCGGTCGGATCCGAAACATTGACTCCATTATTTTTGATTTGTTTAGCAACTGCTGGAGCCGACAAATAAGTATAATTACGACTACCACCCAAGATACCAAAAAAGTGGTCAAAGCCACGCTCATTTGGATGAAATAATGCTTCATTATCACCCAGATGCCACTTACCCACACAAAAAGTTTTATAGCCTGCTGCCTTTAAAACATCTGCCAGAGTATCTTGATTAGGATCCAGACCGATTGAAGAGTCCACATCTCCCGCAATGCTAGTGCTAAAGTTAGACTCAAAACCAAAGCGACTTCCCATTCGTCCGGTCATTAATCCTGCTCGTGAGGGAGCGCAGACAGAGTTACTAACAAAGCCTGCCTGAAACATCATACCAGTCTCAAAGATCGTATCTATATTAGGTGTTATGTATTCCAAATCCGTCCAGCCCTGTGCTCCGATATCAGAGAAACCAAGATCATCCGCTAAAATATAAAGGATATTAGGTTGCGCGTTTGGCGAAGGTTCTGGCAAAACGTTAATGCTAACAGTCGCAGTATCAATGCCGTCCACATCAGCTACCATAACGTTCAAAGTATGCGAGCCGATATCTTGAGAAGAAGGCGTTCCTGAGAGCGCTCCATCGGCTGTCATAGACAACCAACTAGGACCCGTATCAATCGAATACAAGAGAGTATCTCCATCTAGATCGTAAGCAGATTGTGCAATCGTGTTAGTGTAAACGGTATCCACAAAAGCACTTGGTTTATAAATAATATCACTCATAAACTCGGCTGGCGAACCTAATGGCGCTGGCGGAATCAATCGCTCTAAAGTTAAAGTATCTACAATCGCTTGATGTGTATACGCTGCAGATGATGGCATATCAAAAACAATCACTACTTCACCTAGCCCACTAAATGTAAATAAGATCTCTGGCCTACTCCCGCTATCAGCGTTTGTATATAGGCCAGTTGCAAGGAGTTGCAAAGTGCCTGAACCAATGGTTGCATGATCTAAAGCTTCATTTAGACCGCTCAACAAATCTAATTCATACGTATTTGAAAGCGAACCATCCGAAACCCCCTCATAAACAGCCACTTGCAGAGAGCAATTTGAATACTGCGAAATCAAATCAAAACCAAAGCGATAATCTCCTGCAACCTGACCGGTTACTGCAATCGCCACACCACGATTGCGGCCTTGATTATTGGTTACAATTTTAAGCTGTTGCAAATTAATCTCAGGAGGCCCCCCCGAAAGCCATGTATCGTGTGTCCCATTCGTTAATCTTACTGGGTTAGATGAAGGCACGGTGGCAGTAGACTCACTAAAATCATCTTCCCACACGCGCACCCATTGACTCTGCGCGAGGACAGGACGAGATGCGATAAGGCATAAGCTGAAAACAATGAGATGTTTAAAATAAAATATCATAGTTAAATACCAAAGTGCATAGATAAAGCTAATAGCATTTATCTTAAACTCGAATTTAGTATCTTAGTAAGACATGTTGGCGATTGCATACTCACTCAAAACCCGTGGGCATTTAGTATATTGATATTAAGCAGATTGTGCTCAAGCAGATCCACGAACAACCAAGTTTGGCTTAAGGCGAATAATTCGACTTGTCCATTCTGAAGCAGCTAATGTTGGAATCTCTTTGATTATAGTAATTGCCTCGAGAGCCATCTTCTCCATGTCTTGTTGAATTGTAGTCATCGTTGGTGTGGTGGACTCGCCAATTCGAGTGGCATCGTAACCAACAATCTTAACTTCCTTCGGAATCGACAAAGACAAGTAATCGCAGACATCTAAAAAACTCACCGCGAGTCGCCCATCTGTAACAAAGTAGTTAGGCAAGGGCTTTATGCTTAGCAAATACTCCTTAACATCTAAGGATAATTGAAAATTGTTGCGACTCCATGGAATAGAAATTTTTTTTAAGCTTTCTATATCCCTGCCCGACTCAAACCAAGTCTGCATAAAACCATTGATTCGGGAATTAACTCGCGGATTAGCCTCCGTGGCATGGAAATAAGGGATGCATACTTCTTTAGCATCTTGCTCAATCATATATTCCGCAACCATGCTTCCACCCGCAGCGTGATCGGTCACAATATTGGTATGATAGCGGTCACTATATACAGCATCTAAACCAATTACAGGGACTGGGAACTCTTCAAACTGGTCTAATAATTGACCACTTGAATCACTATCAACGAGCAAGACATCGCAATCTTCCCAAATTGATTCATTTATCAGCTTTCCACCAGGAACCAATGATATATCTAATTCTAGATTATCGTAGCGGCACATCTTACGAAGATAATCCGCTAGGCGTCTAAACCCTGCAAACTGGATGAATTTGTCACCAGAAAAAAGTGTACGAATTTTAAGCGAGTTAAGAATTTCAGTGTAAACTGACTCTGCGACCACATAGCGCTTGTTAGGCAAGCTGCTAACCCAACCATTCTTTTGCATGGCTTGTAAAGCACGCCAAGTAGAATCACGACTTAAATCAAGGTGCTTCGATAACGCTCGTATCGGGGGCAGCTTTTGTTGAGGTCTTATCCGATGCGATTGAATGTAATGTTTTATCGATTCTTCTGCATTATTTTTACAAGTATTCGCACGAGGCACAGCATTTGGCTGGGATAAGTATTTGGACTTAGGGGTATTTACATCCATAAGTAATTATAAATTATATAAGTGATACATTTGATCAAATATCAAATTATCAAAAAAGAAATCAATAGCAGTAAATAAAAAGAGGAGCACACTTAAGTGCTCCTCTTAAAAAATCTAATGCTATAGATTAGGCTTTACGACGACTTACTAATCTAGAACAGAGCGCTAATAGCCCAGCAATTAAAGTAAACGTACTAGGTTCTGGAACCACAGAAACTGTAATATCATCTATTCTCGCATACCCAGTATTACCACTCATTGCTCCATCATTTTGAAATCCAAAAATATTCAAGAATAATAACTGTCCTACTGCTTCAGGGGATACAATTGAGGAAGTGTCGCTGACAGACTCGAATTCATCTTCCACTTGGCGAATCCCGGAGTCCATGACGCTAGACCAAACAACATTACCTCCTAGCGTGTCAGTGTCTGTGGCAAAAAGTACAAAACGAACCTCATCAAGTGCATTATTCCATCTAAATTCGTCGTGCCACACATACCCAATATTAAAATAATCACCACTACTTATGGTGTAGGAAGTCTTATTTGAGTGTACTGCGTCACCAAAAGCTGCGCTGTCAAAATCAGAAGACGCATCAAGTACGTTGTAACGGTCTGTGATTTGTCCGACATAATCACCGCTAGCTAGTGTACCTGTTGTATCGTATAAGCGACGAGCGATTTCAGCCGTCCCATCTGTTCCGCGATTAAACCAATTGTCAGTTGCATTAAAATTACGCGTGGTATTGGAACCAGTACCGCTTTCAAAACCAGCATTGTTAATGGTTAGGGGTACTTGAGCATTCAGAGAAACAAAACTCGAAGCAACAAAACATAAAAATAAGACATTAAAGCATTTCATAATGATTAGGTTTAACAGATTTTAAAGACTATATACAAGTCTAACTGTAGCCTTGTAGTCAAGTCTTTCGTTTTAATTTTGTCTGAAAAAGCTACTGCAGATTTAGTTTACGATTATTAACACTTAAGATACTGACAAACATATGATTACATAAATTTTAAAAGAGTATAATTTGCTTATCAGATTGATTTAATTGCGAATTAGTTTATTCTATAATTTTATTTTTTTTAATATGAACAAAAATCTGACACTATAAATCTAAAGCATCAAAGACCAAGAAATCATCCCAAAAAGTTTGAGAAGGGATCCGTGGCACTAAATTACTAGCTTAGACAGACTTTAATGCAGTCAATCTCTTATACCCAATTTGATTTATGCATTCCAGGGGCGTCGCATGCCCAGCAGGCAATAGATTTGATATTGTAGGCCAAAATACGTCCGGCACAGATGCGCGGAAATAAAGTCCATCAAAAATTTAATTTGATTCTTTAACTTCCCAATCAGAGCTAAACCCTGGATCTGGAACTGATGCTTCCCACTTAGCTTGGATTGTTCTTAAGGCATCTGTGTAGTCGGGCATAAATACCGCCATATTATCGCGCTCTGAGATATCCTTACGAAGATCAAACAAGTATTCCTCGTTCGTCCGGCGATTCATTATATATTTATAATTTCTATAGCGTACTGCTACGTTCTTCATATCCCCTCTGCGCCAAAAAAACGCACGATCCCTATACTCGCCGGCTTCACCTTGCAATAAAGGCATTAAATTCATGCCGTCTGTTGCGACAGGGCCGAATTGATCTGCACCAGAAACCGCTGCAAAAGTTGGTAATAGATCGACACTACTGACAAAAGTATGATTCATTTTTTTTGCTGGAATAACACCGGGCCACTTTAGAGCAAAGGGTACTCGAATGCCACCCTCCCAAAGGGAACCTTTGTTACCACGAAGTTGACCATTCCATGATCCGTTAGCGATCGGCCCTCCATTGTCACTTAGAAATACGATCAAAGTATTGTCTGAGATACCTAGTTCATCTAAACATGCCTGCAAGCGCCCAACATTATCATCGACACATAACACCATTGCAGCATACGTGCGGCGTAACTCTTTTTCGATGTGCGCGACACGCTCCAGATCAGATTCTTTAGCATGCATAGGAACATGCGGTGCGGTATAGGACATATACATAAAGAACGGTTGCTCAGGCGTGAGTTTGACCTGATGCTTAATCAAAGCTACTGCTTTATCAGTTAAGTAATCAGTGATATACATATCATCGGGTTCATCGATAAAAGATCCATTATATTGTAATGAATTTCCCCGATCATAATCGATTTTGTAATACGAACGAGAACCACCCAATAAGCCAAAAAACTCATCGAAACCACGATTGTTTGGATGGAAAAGATCATCATTGTAACCTAAGTGCCATTTCCCAATACAAATACTCTTATAGCCGACCGGCTTTAAGACGTCTGCAATCGTCTTTTGCTCAGGATCTAATCCAATTGTGGAGTCAGGCAGGTGGCTACTTTCTGGAAGATTAGCTTCAAAGCCAAAATAACTACCTAAACGCCCAGTTATCAAACCTGCCCTTGAAGGAGCACAAACAGAATTAGTAACATAACCATTAGTAAAATAGGTACCCCCATGAAAAATCGCATCTATGTGAGGCGTTCGATACTTTTTCTGACCAAGCACACTGATATCTGCATAGCCCATATCATCTACAAGTATGAAGAGTATGTTCGGCTTACTTGAAGGAAGCTTGTAAGCACACAGGCGAGAAGAAAAAATAGATCCCAGCACCAAAATTACAGATAAGTATATTTTCAATCTAAACACAGACATAACTAAAAAATAAAAAAATCGTAGAGCCTTTAAAATTGATGGGGAGATAATTTACTCCAAAATTAAGTGTAAAGTTAAATCTGCAATGTAATCTAGTAGCGCATACATAAAATATATTTTCATAATGCGATAAGTTTTTATGAAGCCTGAAAATACTGACTCGTATTACCAGTCTACTTTATGTATCCGATTTTATGCCAAGGCAGAAAGGCGGTAATTTCTCAAAAAATCTGTGCTTTTTGACTTTGGCGATAGGCGACGCACAGGGTATAAATACGGGCTCAATCTAGGGTCCGTTCATCCACTTGAACCCACTCCCCTACCACTTTCCATACATTGGATTGGGAAGAAGAAAATAAAATTCTCCAAACCTGTCCTTTTCCCTGGTTGGAAAATCCCCAACCTGATCCCCCAAATACCCAACCACCGAGAATGGTCCCGGTTTCTTCATTCTTCCCGTTCCTTCAATGACCTCCTTTCGGCGGACCGTCTTGGTGTCCGCCTCATTCAAGCGCAACAGGAATAAGTCCTTTGGATCGAGCACCCCCAAAGCTTTGAGATTTTTTCGGGTTGGATCTAAATTTGCATGCATGCGGTTGCTCAAAAACACAACCTGGACCTCCAGTTTTCGCATCTCCTTCAAAAATTGTTCCGCCCCCGGAACCAAGTCCGCTTCCATACGGTTTACCCATTCGGACCACGACTCCTGGGTAAATCCTTTGCCCAACTTCCAGCGCTCAACTTGGTAGGTACTGTTGTCGAGAATTGTTTCATCCAGATCAACAACCACTGCGGGCGGGCCTAGTTCCACCCTCGTCAACCGTCGGATTTTTTTTACCGCTTCTTGAAAAACCTGCTCGCACAAATTCGCATACTCCATGGATTCCCGTACCCATCGGACGTCGTTTGGTAGCTTTTCCTCTGACAGCAATAATTGAGTGCCAAAGAAAAAAACGAGTGCGGACCAAGCGACTCGGCAACTGGAATTAGGCAGGTGGGAATAATTCAATTTCATTTTTGTAATGCGTCAGTTTGATTATCGGTGATTCTCAGTTTCGGAATGACTCAACACAAGCCTCAGAGAGTTTCAAAAACTGATGACGAGAAGAGGTTTGAGCTTATTTTCTTAAATTAACAGTCAAAATACGCTAGCGAAAGGTGGAAATTAATTTTGTGAAGAATTTTAATAAAAAACCACTCTCTTCGCAGAAACGCAAGTAGTCAAGATGGGTGAGGTGACCAGTAGTATGTCGTTTCTTAGTGTAGACTGAGTAAGGGTATGAACTGATATATTTCTAACGATTTGAAGCCGCCTGTGACGTATTCCATGAGTCGCTAAGGGACTAGCTGCGGAGGCTTGATTCTAATAATTTTAAAATTGACTGCGAATTAGAGGCTTAGCTTGCCTAAAGGCTTGAAGGCCGATAAATATAATCAACCAATAATGAGCACCACGAAAACCAGCAACATCCCACCACGTTTCCCTTATTTCAACCGTGAGCTCAGCTGGTTGACCTTCAATCGGCGCGTATTACAGCAGGCTCAATCTCTCGATTACCCCCTACTTGAGCGAATGAAATTCCTTGCATTCGTCAGCTCTAACCTTGACGAATTTTTTGAAATCCGCGTCGCAGGCTTACTCCAACAAGTTAAATCTGGCGCGAGCGAACGAGGCCCGGATGGACTCGGGGCGAAAGAGCAACTTCGCCGCGTTCAGGCTATCGTCAAACGATTGGTGTCCGACCAATACGAATGCTGGAAGCAACAAATCGTCCCTGGTCTCGAAAAGTCCAATATTTTGTTCTGCGGCTATGACGAATTGACCCGTAACGAAAAGAAGTGGGTGAAAAAATATTTTGAAGAACAAGTCTTCCCCGTACTGACCCCACTCGCCATCGATCCAGCGCACCCATTCCCACAGTTGTCTAACAAAGCGCTCTACATCCTAGCTTCAATTGACGACCCCGAAACGCGCATCATCGAGCGGATGATGGCAATCGTCTCGATCCCCCGAGTGCTCCCGCGTATTATAGAAGTCGGTGTCACTCGACGAGGAAAAGCCAGTGTTTACATTTCTCTGGGTGACATCGTGCAGCGCTTCATCAAGCGCCTATTCCCTGGCTATAAAGTGACCTCGGCAGTGCCCTTCCGTATCACGCGTAACAGCGACCTATACATCGATGAAGAAGAGGTGGAAAACCTACTGTCAAAAATCGAAGAAGAATTGATGAATAGGCACAAAGGCGATGCCGTGCGTCTAGAAATCGGAAAAGGAGCCGACCCGAAACTGATACAGGAATTCATACACGCAGTTAAGCTTCCTACAGAAAATGTTTATACGATTGACGGCCCAATCAATTTCTTTCGCTTAATGACCGCTTATGATTTGATTGACCGCGACGACCTTAAATTCCCTAAACACACTCCCTATTTACCAAAAGAGCTGGAAAACCCTCAACGCATCTTTGAACAGATCGCTACCAAAGACATCCTCCTGCACCACCCATACGAAAGCTTCCAGCCCATCATCGACTTTCTCAATCAAGCGGCGCATGACCCTCAAGTATTTGCTATCAAACAGACTCTCTACCGCACATCCGGTGACTCCCCGATCATCAAAGCGCTGATCGAAGGATCTCGCCGAGGTAAACAAGTCACTGTGCTTGTGGAAATCAAAGCGCGCTTTGACGAGGCCAACAACATTCAATGGGCACGCCAACTCGAAGACGAAGGTGTGCACGTAGTCTATGGAATCGTCGGTCTAAAGACTCACTGTAAAACCTGCATGGTTGTGCGCAGAGAAGGGACTAAACTGCGACGCTACGTCCACCTTGGCACCGGCAATTATAACCCAAAAACCGCCCGCCTCTACACCGACCTCAGCTTCTTTACATCTAAAAAAGATATCACCAAAGAAGTCGCTGGACTCTTTAATACACTGACTGGCTTCTCCCTCACTCCAAGCTTTAAGAACTTACTCGTCGCCCCCTTTACCCTGCATAGTACGATGCAGAAATACATCCGCTCCGAGACTCATAACGCCAAAACTGGCAAGCCCGCTCGCATCATAGTACAAACTAACAACCTCGTCGACCAAGGAACTATTGATAACCTTTACCGTGCATCTCAGGCTGGTGTAAAGATTGATCTCATTGTTCGAGGTATCTGCACTCTAGTGCCTAACATAAAAGGCGTCAGCGAAAACATCCGCGTGCGTAGTATACTCGGACGCTACTTGGAACACAGCCGCATCTTCTACTTCGAAAATAGCAGTGGTACTCAGCCCCACATCTTGGCAGGTAGCGCCGACTGGATGCCGCGCAACTTCTATCGCCGAATTGAAACCGTCTTCCCAATCGAAGACCCCGAAAATCGCAAGCGCGTTTACGCACTACTTAAAATCTATCTTCAAGACACGCACCACGCAAGTATCCTACGCGCAAATGGCTCCTACCACAAAGTTTCCCGCAAAAAGGGGACCTACCTGATGAGTGCCCAGGATTTCTTCTACAACCAGGCTGAGTCCAAATGCAATGCGCAAGCCGCAGAGCATTCAGATGAGCCCGAAATCGTAACAATAACTGAGCCGAAATAGACTGAGCCAAAGGGCAAGACAGCTCTAACTCAGCCTTGTAGCTTTTCGATAGATCCGTATCGAGTGATAGGTCATCTGATACATTGTTTAAAACAATTTAGCTACGCTCTTTCGAGAGTTGCTTGATTAGGTAATCGACGCCGCGTTTTACGCTGCCGTCTTGCTCCATCATATTCTCTACTTGCTTGCATGCATGGATCACGGTGCCGTGGTCACGGCCGCCGAAGGCGTCACCAATTGATTTGAGCGGATCACTGGTGAGCGTCCGAGAAATATACATTGCGACTTGACGCGGAAAAACGATGGCGCTGGTGCGGCGACGACCGATGAGTTCACTAAAGCGAATCTTATAATAGTCGGAGACCTTTTTTTGGATTTGATCAACGGTTACTTTGCTCGCTGCTTCTTCGTGAAGAAGATCGCTTAGCAGGCGCTCGACAGCATTAAGGTCAAGCTTGCGGTCGATCAAATTAGCATAACCCGCGATACGAGTGAGCGCACCTTCCATACGGCGCACATTGCGCGAGACGCGTTCAGCGAGAAATTCCATAATCTCTTCGTCCAGTTCGATCTTCATAGCCAAGGCCTTGTTCCGAAGGATCGCAAAGCGAGTCTCAAAGTCTGGCGCTTGTATGTCGGTAACTAAGCCCCACTGGAAACGAGAGATTAAGCGGTTTTCAAGACGCTCGATCTCGTTGGCAGGACGGTCACTTGCAAGGAAGATCTGGCGGCCTGACTCAAAGAGATCATTAAAGGTATGGAAGAACTCCTCTTGCGTGCTCTCTTTGCCAGAGAGAAAATGGATGTCGTCAACGAGTAGGGCGTCAACATTACGGTAATACTTGCGGAACTTAGTTAACTTATTCTCACGAATGGCATGAATAAATTCATTAGTAAACTTTTCTGTTGAGACGTAGGCAATCTTCGCGTTGGGGTTATTCGCCAACATCTGGTGAGCAACCGCATGCATGAGGTGCGTTTTACCAAGTCCCGTCTCACCGAATACAAAGAGTGGGTTGTAGGCACGACCAGGTGCGTTGGCCACCGCAATGGATGCGGCGTGTGCGAGTTGACTGCCAGAGCCGACTACGAAATTTTCAAAAGTATTGATCGGGTTAATCAGCGTGCGGTGACTCGGCGCGCTCTGAGCGATTGGGCGATTGTTACGCAAATCAGGGGATTGACGACTATCACGGCTATTAAAATCCTTGCTAAGGTCATCCGCATCTGTCCGATCAGGACCTGCAGTTTTTTGGGCTTGCTCGACCTCAATAGAAACTTCGATTGCAGTGCCCGCTAAACTACGCGCTTGCTGACTGATAACATCTAGGAAGTTATTCTCGATCCAAATAGCGTTGAATTCGCTGTGAGTAGTTAGTACGAGCTTAGAATCTGATTCTAAGGTGCAGACGAGCTCGCTGAACCACATTTCATAAACATCTTCAGGAAAAAGGTTTTTGAGTTCTTTTTTGGTGTTTTGCCAGAGAGTATCTGCTATTGGCGTAGAAGGCATGGGCGTAAGAATAGTATAAATAATTGTCATTTATTCACAACGCCTTGTAATGTGCTGGTCACAAAGATACTGGAGTTGCGAAAAAGGAAGTAAAAATATGCGGAAAAATTTGAATGGTCTACGAGAATGTAGCGCATCAGGTATAAATGGAACCGCTAATCGTTCTGTATAAGTAAGTTACGTTTTATTTTAAGAATATGATGAATGTCAAAAATTTGTAAGTCGTTGAAAGTGGGGTAAATCTGATGACTGATTGCCAGTTAATTTAGTTTAGAATCGGCAGCTAAAAGCACATGGCAAGGACAAGTTCTCCACAAGTTATTCACACTCGTTGAGTGAATAAACTTTTTAAGATTCTCAAAGACAATTTTACGGATCTGTGACAGTTTCGTTAAGCACTGGAAAAGCGGTATTTCTGTAATTTTACACGAGGTTATTTACCTCGTTATATTTTTGATATTAGTTTCTTTATTGATGGGTTAAGTCGATTGTTATTATTGAAAATAAATTTCTTTGAACAAATCGCCCTACTTTGACATGTGAGCGATCAGCCGATCATTAAATTCGGAGGCGGAATCGTGACCAATTTTCATGAGCGCTTGCACCATGGCGGCCACTTCGGTCAGTCGTGCCATATCGCGCCCTGGGCGAACCGGTATTTCCATCAGCGGCACCTTCAGACCTAGGATTTCCATGTATTGTTCTTCCAGTCCCGTGCGTTCTTCATGCATGCCAGTGGTCCAGTTATGGAAATTGATAATTAGGTCGATACGTTTTTCGACCCGCACCGAGCGCACGCCGAATAACTCAGCCACGTTAATGATGCCAAGACCCCGGCACTCCATGTAGCCTCGACTGAGCTCTGCAGATGTGCCAAGTAATTCTCTCTCACTAACGCGTTTTACATATGTCAGGTCGTCAGCGACCAAGCTATGACCCCGCTCGATTAGAGCTAGTGCACATTCACTCTTACCGACGCCACTTTCTCCACAAATTAAAGTACCAATCCCTTTTATATCGAGCAATGTACCGTGCATATTAGTGCGCGGGGCAAATTTATCTTCGAGTAAGAGCGTAGCTTCTGTCGTAAAGGTCTTTGATTTGAGCGGTGAGCGGATAATCGGGGTCTTGTATTGATCGGCAAGCTTACAGAGCGTCTTAGAGGGGGCTAAATTACGTGAGATAATCAAACACGGGACTTTGCGCTTCAAAATCTCCGTCATTATAGCGACTCGATCGGCTTCTGTTTTTTCTCTGATAAAAGCCATCTCGCCAGCTCCTAATAGCTGGATACGCTTGGCGGCAAAGGCTTTGAAAAAGCCAACCATAGCCAGAGCGGGACGGTTTAAGCTCCGCTCCTTAATCATGTTATCGAGACCCGACTCACCCGCGACTAGCTCCATCTCCAGTGGCTCTTTGAAAGAGTCGTAAAAATCGCGAACCGAGACGGCTTCGACAAACTTGGTGTTGTTACGCTGTATCACTGGCATACTTTTAATTCGCTTACATGTTAAAATTCTCGCCGAGGTAGAACTCCCGGCTCTTCGTATCGTTGATCAAAAATTCGCTAGAGCCTTCGGCCAGTATCGAACCCTCGTGTAGGAGGTAGGCGCGGTCGACGATAGCAAGAGTCTCGCGCACATTATGGTCGGTAATGAGGATACCAATTCCTTGTTCTTTAAGCTGGACGATAATCTTTTGCACCTCGTTCACGCTGATTGGATCAACACCGCTAAATGGTTCGTCCATCAAAAGAAATTTGGGTTTTGTGACCAAAGCGCGAGAAATCTCTAGGCGACGACGCTCCCCACCACTCAAGGTGTAGGCCTTTTGCTTGGCTAAATGGGTCAAGCCGAGCTCTTCTAGGTGCTGTTCGATGCAGGCTTTGCGTTGGGCTTTGTCGTAGGGCATCGTCTCAGCGATCGCGCGAATATTTTGTTCGACCGTCATTTTGCGAAAAACCGATGCCTCTTGTGGTAAGTAGCCAATCCCGAAGCGAGCACGCCGATACATGGGGAGATCCGTCAGATCATCGTCATTGAGAAAGACCTTGCCTTCTGTCGCAGGCACGAGACCAACGACCATGTAAAAGGTGGTCGTTTTACCTGCGCCGTTAGGCCCTAATAGGCCGACAATTTCGCCCGCATGAACATGGACATCCACCTTATTCACTACGCGTCGTTTACCGTATTCCTTAATAAGGCCACGTGTTTCGATCTTCGGAGTCGCTGCTGTATCCACCATAGTTGAGAATTGAAAGCAATCGCAACCACCTGGGCAATGCAATCCTTTAGCGATTGGGCGCGGAGCTTAGAACCTCAAAACTAAGTATAAAAGAGAGCACTATCGTACTGGCACCAGATTAAAGAGTTTCCGAACAGCGCTTACGCCTATTTGTGGGCGGCGTTAGACTTCGAGGACAAGTCTACATTTCCTGCGAGCCAAAGATATTAACCCACCCAATGGTTCGGCGCAGACGACCTGCACAAAAAACGTTCCCGAACTAAGCGTTTAAGAAATATTCTACTGAAAATTTCCGCCTAATAGCGATAATGATCAGATTTATAAGGGCCATGAGATTTTACACCAATGTAGTCAGCTTGATCTTGGCTCAAGGTCGTGAGCTTACATCCGATCTTCTCTAGGTGAAGACGAGCAACTTCTTCGTCAATGTGCTTGGGAAGGATGTAAACACCTGGTGTATATTTCTCGACTTCCTTCCAGAGTTCGATCTGTGCGAGCGCTTGATTGGTGAAGCTATTCGACATCACGAAACTGGGGTGTCCCGTCGCACAACCAAGGTTTACAAGACGACCTTTCGCGAGCAAGTAAATGCTATGTCCGTCTTCGAAGGTGTATTTATCTACCGCACCTTCTTCATCAGGCTTGATGCTTTCAATATCTACACCTGGCATATCATTGAGTGCATCCACATCGATTTCATTATCGAAGTGACCAATGTTACAAACGATCGCTTGATCCTTCATCTTGGACATGTGGTCGGCAGTAATAATACCGTAGTTGCCCGTAGTCGTGACATAGATGTCAGCCCAACCGAGGGTGTCCTCTACCGTAAGAACGCGATGACCTTCCATCGCAGCTTGCAATGCGCAGATCGGATCCACTTCAGTCACTACAACTTGAGCACCCATGCCCTTAAGAGCAGCGGCACAACCCTTGCCTACGTCACCGTAACCACAGACCACGCCAACTTTACCGGCGATCATCACATCCGTCGCCCGCTTAATACCATCGAGTAGAGACTCGCGACAGCCATAAAGATTATCGAACTTCGCCTTGGTCACAGAGTCATTTACGTTGATGGCAGGAACGAGTAGTTTACCCGCTTTGTGCATTTCGTAGAGACGGTGCACACCTGTTGTGGTTTCCTCAGAAACTCCGTTCCAGTCTTTAACGACCTTGTGCCAGTGATCAGCAGGCTTCTCTAAGTTAATCTTCTTGAGCAGGCGCTTGATGACTTCTTCTTCTAAGCTGTCCGAATCGGACTCGACCCAGTCGCTACCCTCTTCAAGCTCATAACCTTTGTGAATGAGAAGTGTGGCGTCTCCACCATCATCAACAATAAGTTGTGGCCCTGTGCCATCTGGCCACGTGAGCGCTTGCTCAGTGCACCACCAGTATTCCTCGAGTGTTTCCCCCTTCCATGCGAAAACTGGCACGTCTAAGTTTTTAGCTACATAAGCAGCGGCGTGATCCTGAGTTGAATAGATATTGCACGAGCACCAGCGAACATCGGCACCGAGTTCTTTAAGCGTTTCGATGAGTACTGCAGTTTGAATCGTCATGTGCAAGGAGCCCATAACACGAACACCCTTTAGCGGCTGCTCCGTGGCATATTTTTCGCGAGTCGCCATAAGCCCCGGCATTTCAAATTGCGCAATTTCGACCTCCTTGCGGCCAAAGTCTGCGAGGTTGATGTCCTTAACCTTATAATCGGTCGTCGTTTTGGTCAGTGTATCTGTGCTCATAGTAGTTGAAATGTAATTATAGTGCTGCCTTCAGTGCCTCAGCTTTTGAGGTAGACTCCCAGGGAAGGTTCTCCTTTGCAAAGTGGCCATAGTGCGTGGATTCCCGATAGATCGGGCGAAGTAAATCAAGTTGGCTCACAATATCAGCTGGTTTGAAACTAAAGACCGCCTGTGCAGCAGCGGCTATCTTAGCGTCTTCGACTTCGCCAGTGCCGAAAGTATCCACGTGAATGCTTGTCGGGTATGGGTGGCCTATGGCGTAAGCGACCTCGAGTTCGCAAGCCTCAGCAAGGCCAGCTGCCACGATATTTTTTGCTACCCAGCGAGTGAAGTAAGCCGCTGAGCGATCGACCTTTGAAGGGTCTTTGCCAGAGAAAGCACCACCACCGTGGCGCGCCCAACCACCGTATGTATCCACGATAATTTTACGGCCAGTCAAACCAGCGTCGCCTTGAGGGCCACCAATTACGAAATTACCCGTGGGATTGATCAGATACTCCGTCTGGTCGTTCAAAAGTTCAGCGGGTAGCACCCTACGGATTACTTCCTCAATGCAGAATTCCTTAATCACCTCGTGATTTACATCTGCGGCGTGTTGCGTCGAGATAACGACGTTTTTAATGCTTACTGCTTTGCCATCGACATACTCTAGCGCGACTTGGCTCTTCACATCAGGACGAAGCCACGGGATTTTTACGTTCTTACGCTGATGCGCCATCTCTCGAAGCAGTCGATGCGCATACATGATCGGAGCCGGCATTAGTTCAGGTGTTTGATTGCACGCATATCCAAACATGATACCTTGATCACCCGCACCTTGCTCGAAAGTATCTTTTCCTTTGGCGCCAGCGGCGTCCACCCCCTGCTTTATGTCAGCAGATTGTGCAGTCAAAATATTGGAAATAAAGACCTTATCAGCATGGAAGATATCATCGTCGTTCACATAACCGATCTCACGAATAGCCCCACGAACAATCTCTTCATAATTTAGTTTCGCATTTGTGGTGATTTCACCAGCCAGGTAAACGCAGTTGCTCTTAACCAGCGTCTCGCAAGCTACACGACTCATCGGGTCTAGTTCCAGACACGCGTCCAGCACGCTGTCGGAGATATAATCAGATACCTTATCAGGGTGGCCTTCGCCGACCGATTCGGATGAAAAGATGAAATTTTTACTCATTAAACGGGCAATCTAAGGCCGCTAAAGAAATAATTGCAAGCAATATATCAAGATATCAGGATGAAATGATACGTTAATTCAAACTTCCGATCCGTGCTCGCCCACAGTCCAGTTTTCAAGCACATTATATTCATCTTTAGTATCTGTAGCAGAAGACTTTACCCAATCTAAAAGCTCCTTTACGGAGCGGTGCGACTCTTGGGAATGTCGAAGAGGCGTATCCCCATTAATCTCGTATTTATTCTGCCGACCGACCTTCGCTCGCTTCAAATAGCCGCCTTCCTCAAGTTCCGCTACGATACGTTGGACTGCCCGTTCAGTGATTCCAATGGCCAAAGCCACGCGTCGTAATGTTTGTTCAGGGTGCGCCTCCAAGTATATGAGGATGTGCGCATGATTTGTGAAAAAATTCCAACGAGATTCCTGTGATACCATGCTCTCTAAGATTCGCATAAATGATCACAAGTAAAGCACGAATTTAATTTCGTATTACTTAATACTTGAAGTAGTTTTTTTATATAAAGTTCGCCCTGAAAGGGTCCTCATAATTATTTACAAATTCAAAGAAACACCGCTTGACATGCACAATCCGATTTTTACTGTCCGTGCTTTCCCAACTTTTTGGGGTAGTAGCTCAGTTGGTTAGAGCGCCTGCCTGTCACGCAGGAGGCCGCGAGTTCAAGTCTCGTCTATCCCGCCATTTAGCGGCGATCTTCACTCGAAGTTCGTCGCTTTTTTGCGCTTACTTCTCTCTTCCGAATAAGATTAAGCGCGCGAATGACCCTGTTCTCTATCCACCCATTCATGTCCTCGCTGCGTTTCTGGCAAGATCCGCGCTTTAAACTAGTACATCAGTAGTCATACAAAAAGGTTGCCATATTCTTTATATAACAAAGCGCCCTTAAATAGCTCCTTCAGTCAATGCACAGGATCAGGACTTATCGGCAGTAAACGGTTGATCGCACGCTCAATCAAGACATCGCTTTTACAAGCACGTGTGCCCATCCAATATGAGTATATTTCTATCCGTCGAGGGTCCAACCCTTGCGATACGGTTTGGTTAAATACTGATTTGCCGCCGCATTGTCGGAAAACTGACCTCGACCCCCATCGTAATCCAGCGGAACGCCGGCACGAAAGGCGGCCAAGCCAAGGCACATTGTCTCAATCATGTTCGCGCTGTATTCGAAGTTACAAGCGGTCTCAGTAGGCAGGCCATTTTTACAAGCTCGAGTCCACTGCTCTTGAAAATTACCCAACGGTGGCGCGATCTCATCCTTCGTGCGTGGCTTAAAGTAGGTCAAATCAATATCTTTACCAGATGGATAGAGCATACGACTGCTAAAGTCCGAAATAACAAAACCTTTATCGCCCTTGAACATCGCACCGTGCCCAATCTTATTTAAATCAAGCCACTTAGATGGGGATTTCGGCATCGCCCCACCTTGATACCACGTGACGCGAATCTTATCTCGCCAGTCGTTTTTCGGAAACATATAGGTTGATGTTAA
>QOOZ01000038.1 GCA_003331195.1 Puniceicoccaceae bacterium
AACTTAAAGCGCGAACGCATGATCGCTAAATACGCAGCTAAGCGTAAAGAGCTCAAAGCGATCCTTACCAATCCTGAAACTCCTGATGAGGAGTTCTACAAGGCGCAAGCCAAGTTGACTAAGCTGCCTAAGAACAGCTCACCGATCCGAGCGCGCAATCGTTGCTCCGTTACTGGTCGTCCCCGTGCGTTCATTCGCAAATTCGGCCTTTCTCGCATCACGTTCCGGGAACTTGCCACCCAAGGTAAAATCCCAGGCGTCACTAAATCTTCTTGGTAAGCTGGTCACATTGCCCGCTTATCCACATACACTGAAAACCCACTAGTAAAATACTATGGCAGTTCACGACACAATCGGCGATTTCCTTACCACAATCCGCAATGCCAGTTTGGCGCACAAAGATACCTGCACAACGCAGCATTCTAAAATGCGTTCTGCCATTGCTGCGATTCTTAAGAGTGAGGGTTACATAAAAGACTTTAGCGAAGGACAAAACGAGAAGGGCTTCAAGACGCTCACGCTCACTTTGAAATTTGCTGGCAAGACTCCGGCCATTACCGGTATCCAGCGTCACAGCACTCCTGGACGCCGTCTCTATTACGGCAGCAAAGAAATCCCACGCGTCCTCGAAGGCCTTGGTGTTGCTATTCTCACTACTTCTAAAGGCGTAATGCGTGCTCGCGATGCCCGTGAACAAGGCGTGGGCGGCGAGTTTGTCTGCAAAGTCTGGTAATTGAAAGGCACTATAAGATGAGCAGAATTGGTAAACTTCCTATCCCCGTCCTTGATAAGGCAAACGTCGTAGTAGATGGTCAGACCGTCCGCGTTGACGGCCCCAAGGGTCAACTAGAAAAAACTTTCGACGGTTCGATCAACATCGAACTTGCTGATGGCGAGATTCGTGTAACGCCCGCGGACAGTAGTCGACACGCCCGCGCTATGTTCGGCACCGCTCGTTCAATCATCAATAATATGGTGATCGGCGTCGTCGATGGTTATGAAAAGAAACTTGAGATTAAAGGTGTTGGTTTTCGTGCAGTGCTTGAGGGCGACTTGCTCGACCTTGCACTTGGCTATTCGCATCCAATCAAAGTGAAGATCCCGGAAGGGATCACAGTTAAAGTAGATCAGAATACAAAAATTTCCGTCTCTGGTGCTGACAAGCACATGGTGGGAGAAATCACTGCAAAGATCTATTCCTACTTCCCAGCCGAGCCTTACAAGGGCAAGGGTGTCCACATCGTTGGCCAATATGTCCGCCGTAAGGAGGGTAAGAAGTCCGCTTAATTTCCAGCCGAGTCACAGATATGAAACTCCAGAAGAAAAACTCTCTCGCGCAGAAGCGCCGTTACCGCATTCGCAAGAAGGTCAAAGGCACTGCAGAGCGCCCACGGCTCGCTGTGCATTTCTCCAATAAGCACATCTATGCGCAGTGCATCGACGACGTCGCAGGTCACACCATGGCTTATGCTTCCTCGGTGGGCGGCAAAGATGCTGATGTAAAGGCTAACAACGACGGTGCACTCGCACTCGGCAATATTATAGCTGAAAAAGCGAAGGCAGCTGGTGTCGAATCTGTTGTTTTTGACCGCTCTGGTCGCCGCTACCACGGTTGCGTTAAAACATTCGCTGAAGCAGCTCGCAAAGGCGGCTTACAATTTTAAGGAACTCCTATATGAACAGACAAAACAGATCATTTTCCCAGAGAGACGAGCCCGAAGAAACTCCGGAATACGTCGAGAAGGTTGTTCACATCAACCGTTGTGCTAAAGTTGTAAAGGGCGGTCGCCGTTTCAGCTTTGCAGCACTCGTCGTAGTCGGTAATCAAAAAGGTGAAGTCGGGGTCGGCTACGGAAAAGCAAAGGAAGTTCCTGAGTGCATCCGTAAAGGCACCGAGCAAGCCAAGAAGAATCTTGTTAAGATTAATCTTCGTAACGACACGATTCCTCACCATGTTCTCGGCGAAGCTGATGGCGGTAAAGTTCTGCTGCGCCCTGCGTCGGACGGAACGGGTGTCATCGCTGGTGGTGGTTGCCGTGCAGTGCTCGAATCTGTTGGCGTTAAAAATATTCTTTCCAAATCCCTCGGTTCAAACAATCACCTAGCTATGGTGAATGCGACGATGGCTGCGCTGCTTCAGTTGCGTTCACACGAGGAAATTCAAAATATCCGTTTCGGCGAAGCCGCGGCGGAAGTCTAAAGATCTAAAATCATGAATCTCGAAAATATTCCAACTATCAAAGGTGCCACACACCCCACCAAACGTCTCGGACGAGGTGAAGGTAGTGGTCATGGTAAGACATCCGGCAAGGGGCATAAGGGCCAAAAGGCTCGCTCTGGTGGGGGTATCCGCATCGGCTTCGAAGGCGGTCAAATGCCTCTCTACCGTAAACTCCCACGACGTGGTTTCAACAACAAGAACTTCAAAGCCTCTTATCAACTGGTCAACGTCGGACAGCTCGATAAGCTCGAGGGTGATACAGTGGATCGTGAGTCTCTGATCGCCGCAGGCCTCGTCCGTGACAACGATCAAGGCGTTAAGCTCCTTGGTGATGGCGAGCTCTCTAAAGCCTACACAGTTAAGGTCTGCAAAGTTTCCGTATCTGCCAAGAGCAAGATCGAGGCTGCAGGCGGTAAGATTGTAGAAGCTGCGACAGAGGAGAAAGAGGAAGCGTAAATTCGACTTCCCTTAAGGATTCGCACTAGGACACGCCACAAATGCTTTCTGCTTTTACAAATTCGCTGAAGATTCCTGAACTTCGCCAGAAGATTTTCTTCACGCTGGCGCTGTTGTTTATCGCGCGTGTCGGTGCCAACATTCCACTTCCGGGAATGAATGTGGGTCCTATCCAAGAGTTCTTTGCAGACCAAGCAAATGCAGGCGGCGGTCTCGTCGGCATGTTCAATATGTTCACCGGAGGAGCTTTGCTCAATGGTGCGGTCTTCGCCTTGGGCATCATGCCCTATATTAGCGCGTCGATTATCATGCAGCTAGTTGGTGCTGTTTTCCCAGTCATCGCTCGTCTTCAGCAAGAAGGTGATGTCGGACGTCAAAAGATTAACCAATACACTCGCTACCTGACACTCGTGATTTGTGTCGTCCAAGGTTTGCTTCTCCTCATAGCACTTTCTACTAATCCTGCCAGTTTGATTGGCCAAGGCTTTAATCCTGCGGAATACGGTAACGTGGTGATTGCCTCCCAAGTTCCTTTTCTGATTACAGGGACGATTTTCCTTACTTGTGGCACAATGATTATGGTTTGGCTCGGCGAGCAAATCACGCAGAAGGGAATAGGTAACGGTATTTCGCTACTGATCACTGTGAGTATCATTTCAGGCCTTCCTGGCGCAGTATCGGCGGCCTATCAAATGTTCGTCGCTCCTGTAGGTTCTGAAGGTGCTTCGCTCGGCGTCCCTGAGGGCGTACTCATGCTGGCGCTACTTTTTACTGTGACTGCTGCGCTTGTCGCGATCACTCAAGCCCAGCGTAAGATCCCTGTCCAGTATGCTAAACGTGTCGTTGGCCGTAAGGTTTACGGTGGCCAAAGCTCTTTCCTGCCACTCAAGGTGAATTACGCAGGTGTCATGCCCGTTATCTTTGGTAGCGCAATTCTTATGTTCCCTGCGCAGATCCTTACTTACCTCGGCAGTGCCACAGGTATGCGTTTCTTCAACGACTTCGCAGATTCGATCGGACAAGGGCAACTCGCCTATTATATCATTTTCGGCCTTCTCATATTGGTATTTTCCTACTTCTGGGTCTCCATGATGTTCAAGCCGGTACAAATTGCTGACGATTTGAAGAAGAATGGTGGTTACATCCCAGGTGTCCGCCCAGGAGAGCCTACAGCGAAATTTCTTGATCACATCATGACGCGCCTCACGCTCTTCGGCGCGATTTCTCTTACAGTGATTGCAGTTTTCCCCGACTTTTTACTCTTCACATACAACGTGCCTTTCAGCGTAGCCATCTTCTTCGGTGGCACTGGTATGTTGATTACCGTAGGTGTGCTTCTTGACACCATGCGTCAAATTGAAACTTACCTTTTGCAGCGTCATTATGATGGCTTCCTCAAGAAGGGTAAGATTCGTGGCCGCTCCGCTGCCCGTAACAAGCAACTCGTCGACACCGCCGGTCTCCAAAACTTTTGGACTGCTTGGCGCCCGCTTCTTTTTATCGGTATCGCGCTCTTCGTTTTGGGAATCATCTCTTGGTTCCTAAATCCAGCCTAAACCCGCGACTAAAGCGACCACGGCTATTCCCCGAAAGTGCAATGGTCTAATTGCCTCTTCGTTTCTAATTTTTTTGTTCTTTGATCCATCCGCTCAGTCACTAATTCGATGAAATACATTCGCTCAGACGAAGAAATTCAATCGATCCGCGAAGCCTGCCAAATTGCCGCGACCGTTCTTAAACGTCTCGTCGACACGGTCGAAGAGGGGATAACCACTTACGATCTAGATCAGCTCGGCCGCAAAGCCATCGAAGAGCTCGGAGCCGAAAGCGCCTGTCACAATTACCGTAACGGCGACCACGTCTTCCCTGCTTACACCTGCCTCTCTGTGAATGAAGAAATTGTTCACGGAATTGGCACTATGCGGCGCACGATCCTAGCAGGAGATGTTGTTTCGATTGATGTTGTCGTGCGTCACAGAGGATTTATCGGTGATAATGCCCGCACTGTTCTCATCGAGCCAACTGTTGAAGAAAATGCAGCCTTGATCGACGCTACCTGCGAATCGCTCAACTATGCAATAAGTTTTGCTAGAGCCGGTAACCGAGTTGGCGACATTTCTAACGCTGTTGAACGCTTTATCAAACGCCATAACTACGGAATCGTTCGCGAATTCGTTGGGCACGGCGTCGGTAAGACCATGCATGAGCTACCACAAATCCCTAACTTCGGACGTCGTGGGAGTGGTTCACTCCTTAAGCCAGGGATGTGCCTCGCCATTGAGCCCATGATTAACCTCGGCAGCGGTAAAATTGACATGCTTGAGGACGGCTGGACTGCCGTTACCCGAGACCGTAAGCCCTCCGCCCACTTTGAGCATACCGTCCTCGTTACCAACGGGGAGCCAGAAATCTTAACAATTCCGCAGAATTAACTTTTCAAACCAACTTAAATCACTATTTTCCACCGTTTTCCCGTATTCTAGCGGGTTACCAACCTTAAAAATATCATGCCACGTATCCTTGGAGTCGATATCCCCGCAAACAAGAAGCTAGTTTACTCGCTTCGTTATATCTATGGCATTGGCCCAACTCGCGCCGCTGCAATCGTCGCCGAGTCTGGTTTCGATGAAGACCGCCGTGCCAGTGACCTCAGCGAAGAAGAGGTTAACAAGCTAGCGTCCATCGTGGGCGACAAGCAATACGTGGTCGAAGGTGATCTTCGCCGTGAGCGCACTGCCAATCTTAAGCGCCTGTCTGCGATCCGCAGTGTTCGCGGTATGCGCCACATGCGTGGTCTCCCAGTTCGTGGCCAACGCACTAAAACAAATGCCCGCACACGTAAGGGTGCTGTCAAGCCAGTGCGCCGATAGCTCGGACACCTATCTTTATTAACAAGAATTTTCTATGAGCGAAGAAGAAAACACATCCGTCGAAGAAGAAAAAGTAGTGCCTACGGCTTCTGTTGAAGAGGCTGCTGAGCCCGAAAAAAAGAAGGAAGTCACAGCAGAAGATCTTCTGAAGAGCGATTTGGACGGCGTCAAAATCCGTCGTGCCAAGGGTAGTAAGAACATTACCTCTGGTATCGTTAACGTGCTCGCCACTTTTAATAACACCAAAGTCACTTTCTGTGATGCGCGCGGCAACGTCATTTCCTGGTCAAGTGCCGGCAAGTGCAACTTCCGCGGCTCCCGTAAGTCTACTGCCTACGCAGCACAGGTCGTCACGCAAGACGCCGGTCGTGTAGCCATGTCGCACGGAATGAAAGAAGTCGTCGTCAAGTTGAACGGCCCAGGTATGGGTCGCGATTCTGCTGTCCGCGCACTCCAATCTTTAGGCATGATCGTAACCGAAATCGTGGACGTGACTCCGGTCCCCCACAATGGTTGCCGCGCGCCGAAACGTCGTCGTGTCTAATCTGACTCTGCCAGATAGACACATATAAATTAGTTAGCAGATAATTAGAAAATAACACCATGGCCCGTTACACAGGACCCACAACACGTATCAACCGCCGCTTCGGTCAGGCAATCTTTGCTCCGACTAAAGCTTTTGAGCGCAAGCCGCACCCTCCCGGTCAGCACGGCCCTCGTCTGCGTCGTAAGTCCAGCGACTATGCAGTCGGCCTGAATGAAAAGCAAAAGCTTCGTTTCATGTATGGCATGACAGAGAAGCAGTTCCGCCTCACTTTCGAAAAAGCTAAAGCGACTCGCGGCGTGACAGGTGAAATTTTCCTCAAGATGCTAGAATGCCGTCTCGATAGCGTAATCTATCGCCTCGGTTTCGCTAAGTCTCGCGCTGCCGCCCGCCAATTTGTTGGACACGGTCACATCGCTGTCAATGGCATCAAGACAGACATCGCCAGCTTTATGGTTAAGGAAGGCCAAGAGATTGAAGTGCGTGAGCGCACTTCCTCTCGTCAGCTTGCAACCCGTTGCATGGAAGAGAGCCAAGCACGCACCGTGCCTGAGTGGCTCACACTCAATGCCGACGCCCTTAAAGCCACCGTCAATCGCCTTCCCTCTTCTGACGAAACCGAAGAGTCGATCAACGTTCAATTGATCGTTGAATTCTACAGCCGCTAGTCCGGCTCGGATCTTCGTTTCATCGCAATTCACTGTAACCAGCTAAAGAAAAGTTTATTATGCCAAAGCGCTTAGGAAAATTTGAACTCCCCAACCGTCTGTCCAAAGTCGAAGACTCCGCGACAGATACATTCGCCACATTTACAGCCGAGCCGTTTGAGACCGGATACGGCCACACAATTGGCAACTCACTTCGCCGCGTGCTCCTTAGCTCGATCGAAGGTGCTTCTATCACCTCGATTAAGATCGACGGCGTGCAGCATGAGTTCCAAAGCATCGACGGTGTGGTCGAAGATGTCACCGATATCGTACTCAACCTTAAAAAGGTCCTCCTCGTTTCAGAGTCTCGCGAATCTGCTACACTGCTCATTGATGTAAATCGTGACGGTAAGGTAACTGCAAAAGATATCCAAGAGGATGCCAACTTCAAGATCATCAACCCAAAGCAAATCATCTGCACACTTGATAAGTCGCAGCGTTTCCTCGCTGAGCTAGAAGTCAAAGTAGGCCGTGGTTATTGCACTAGTGAAAAGAACAAGCAAGACGAGCAGCCTATTGGTGTGATCCCAATTGATTCGCTTTTCAGTCCGGTTCGCTTAGTTAAGTATTCAGTTGAGAATACTCGTGTTGGTCAATCAATGGACTACGATAAGCTGATCCTTGAAGTGACTACAGACGGACGTATCACTCCAGACGACGCACTTAAGCAAAGCTCTGCAATCCTCAAGCACCACCTCGAAGTATTCGAAGCAGTCTCTCAAGACGACATCGAGTTCGAGAGCGAGAGCAAGGAGATTAGCGAAGAGCAGAATCGCCTGCGCAAGCTGCTTAACATGAGTGTGAACGAGATCGAGCTTTCCGTCCGTGCCGCTAACTGCCTCAACAATGCTAATATTACAACAGTTGGTGAGCTCGCTATGAAGTCCGAACAAGAGATGCTCAAGTATCGCAACTTCGGTAAAAAGTCGCTCAACGAAATTAAGGATAAGCTCGAGCAACTCGGTCTTTCCCTTGGTATGAAGATCGACGAACGCCTCCTCGAAAAGGGTAGCGAACTTTAATCGCTCACTGTCCGTACCCCTTTCAGTACTAAGAATTTAGACAATGCGTCACAACAAAAGAAAACATAAACTCGGCGTTTCCGGTCCCCACCGTGCTGCAATGATGGGCAATCTAATGACTGCCCTCATTACACACGGTCGCATCGAAACGACCATCTCCAAGGCACGCGCGCTCCGCCCTGTTATTGAGAAAATCATAACACTCGCGAAGAAGGCGGAAAAAGCCAATGACGCTGCACGGAAGCTACACTATCGTCGTCTCGCGATTGCCCGTGTTCGTGATAAGAACGCAGTTGCTAAGCTTTTTGATGAGCTAGTGTCCGAGTTCACTGATCGAAATGGCGGTTACACTCGTATTTACAAACTCGGCCAACGTATCGGTGATGCCGCTGAAATGGGGCTCATTGAATTCGTTGATGGTAATGATGAAGGCTACAGCAAAAAGCCCAAGAAGAAAGCTGCTAAAAAGAAGGCCCACAAAGAAGCAGTGAAGGAGGCAGTCACTGAGGATTCTGCTAAAGAATCTGCACCATCTGACGTCGAGCCTAGCGAGTCTACCGAAGAAGTAGCCGCAAAAAAGGCAGCCAAGAAGCCCGCAAAAAAGGCAGCCAAGAAGGCAGCCAAGAAGGCAACCAAAAAGGCTGAAGACAGCATAGAGAAAGACGCTTAAGCGCCTTCAGATTTTCACCAAAAGCCCGTCCTCCATCGAGGATGGGCTTTTTCGGCCAATTATCCTTAACGTTATCTTTTTGTTTGGTGTTTGTTTTGCTTGTAGTGAGTCGCCTTGTGTGGTAAGCGCGGCTCTTATCAAACTAACTAGAGAACAGCGATCACTGCGTTTTTGTGTGCGAGTCAAAAATCACTTGCGACAGGCTTACCGCTGATTACATCAATTATGGTCGCAACACCTTGGCTCGTCGATGCTGCTGTAATAATTCCTTTGCTCTGCTATCACCCTGCCAGAAGGTCTTGGCGGATTTTATCTCTGACAAGTGGGCTCAACAAAAAATACAGAATGAGCCGCCAGTATAAACATTGATCGCATCGAGAATAAAAGCAAAGAAGTCTGGCATGCGTATTTTAAAAACGTAAAGGCGCTAGTGAGCGGCTCAATTTATGAGGAAGTTTTTGACGAGAGGTTATCAGAGGTTTTTTGCGATTTGCAAATTGGCCGACACAGGCCACAATCACTTATAAATCTCCTATAATTTGTTATAAGCTTCTTCAATGCACGCTCCGATTACACCCGCGACCGCTGATTTTATACATCGTTTGCCCAAGACCGAAACTCACTTGCACATCGAAGGTGCGCTGCCCTACGATCTCTTACAGAAGCTTGACCCCGAAAAGTTCAGTCAGCAGCCAGAGTGCTGGTCAAAAGACTTCAAGTGGAATTGCTTCGAAGACTTTGAGGCCCACCTAATCGATCATGCCGTGCAATGGTTTACTAAGCCAGAGCGCTACTACGAGGCCGCGCAAGTCATCTTTGCGGGGCATCTCGCGCAGAACATTCGTTACGTCGAGACCTCATTTCACGCAGGGATGATCGAATTTCTAGGTATCCCGGGACGAGAGATTCTTAGTGCCATTCGTTCCGCTGCTCCCGAAGGTCTTGAGGTAAGAGTCTTTATGGGTATGGCGCGTGACTGCTATAACGAAATCCTCCAGCCCGTCCTCGACGAGTGCGTTACCTGGGATGGTCTGGCGGGGATCGACTTGCATGGTGTTGAATACCTACCTCTTGAGGATTGGACACCCAAGCTGTGGGATAAAGCCCGCGCCCATGGACTCGAAACCAAAGCTCACGCTGGTGAGTTCGATGGTGCAAATAACGTGCGCGAAGCCATTGAAGTGCTCGGCACTAAACGCATACAGCACGGTATCCGCGCGATTGAGGACGATGCCGTTATCGAACTTGCCATTGAGGCTGATGCTACTTTCGACGTATGCCCAATTAGTAACGTGAAACTCGATGTCATTGATAGGCTAGAAGATCATCCGATTCGAAAACTCTTTGACCAAGGAATCCGTTGTACGCTTAGCACGGACGATCCTTTTTCTTTTGGTAATACCGTTGAGGACGAATACGCTGCACTCAGCGCAGGGCTTAATTTTACCAATGAAGAACTTAAACAAATTGCTAAAAACGGCTTCGAAGTCGCCCTAGTGGACGAGGCTACACGCGCCAAGTGGACAGCAGCGGTGGATGCTATTTAGCCTAAGGTATTGTCTCATAAGCTTGGCATCCTTTAAATATAAACTTATGCAGCTATAGCAATACCGGCTGCGATGCGATGTGATGCTGACTGCATTTTAGGTTGCCAGCCGTGGATGGGTAGATGCACTTTTTTGGGATGAGTCACCCATTCAAAGCAAACCAGACATTACTATTTGTCGGTGACTCGATCACAGACTGTGGGCGCGAACGCCCAGTGGGGCAGCGCTGGAATAGTTTGGGTGAGGGCTATGTAAGCTTTGTTGATAGTATTTTGGGCGCAGTGATACCTGGGACTACCATAACTGTCTTGAATACGGGAGTCAGTGGTAATCGCGTGACCGACCTCGAAGCACGCTGGCAAAGTGACGTGCTCGATCTGGAGCCTAACTGGCTCTCGGTTATGATTGGTATCAATGATGTCTGGCGTCAGTTCGATTCCGAGCCGGGTACAGAGCAGGTCGAGCCTGAGCAATATGAGTTGGTCTATCGCAGCGTGCTTGCTAAGACGCGTCTGCAGCTCGACGGGCTCGTTTTGATGACGCCTTATTTCTTGGAAACAAATCGCGAGGATCCGATGCGGTTGAAGATGGATGCCTATGGTACAATTACCAAAAAATTAGCGGTCGAATTTAATGCCATTTTCGTGGATACGCAGGCCGCTTTTGATTACTATCTAGCGCATCAGCCGACGGAGTCTCTCTGTGCAGATCGGGTGCATCCGAATGGGCTTGGACATATGATTTTAGCGCGTGCTTTTTTGAATGCGCTTGGTGTGAGTTGATAAAGTGACTGCTCGATTTTTGCACCGCTCGTAGCAATTCACTGGTTTCTCTAGATAAGTACTGCCATTGTTTTGCACGATCCAATCTAAATGCAACCGTGGCATGACGTTCGTTTGGAGCAGATCCAATTAAGAGTAATCTCTAAGCCTCATGGTGCTTCGGATTTTTTGGGTGGTGCCGTTTGACTTACATTTAGTTTAGCAACCACTAGAGTCGATGCGATGGCCATAAGCAGCAGGAGTAAGCCTAGGAAAATTCCTTTTGGTTGGAGTATTTTTTTCAACGTTTTTTAAATTATTTATTGATCATACATATTCAATAACCGAATCACGAAAGACGCATCTTGTAATCTTCGTAGCCAAAGCGTCGCACGGTTTCGAGGCCATTAGTCTCTGAATAGAGCGAGATCGCGGGTAAGGGTATGCCATTGAAAGTGGTATTTTTTACCATGGTGTAGTGTGCCATGTCGAGAAAGGTGAGTCGTTGACCAATTTCTAGTGGTTGAGCAAAGGAGTAGTCGCCGATGACATCGCCAGCCAGGCAAGACATCCCACCGAGGCGGTAGGTGTGAGCGTATGCGTCGGCCTGGCCTGCGCCGAGGATACTGGGGCGGTAGGGCATCTCAAGTACGTCGGGCATGTGGCAAGTAGCCGAGCTGTCGAGGATGGCGATCTGATGCCCGCCGGTTTCGATCAGGTCGAGCACGGTGACGACGAGGACGCCAGTGTGGAGTGCCACGGCCTCGCTAGGTTCGAGATACACATCGACTTCGTAACGCTCACGGAAGCTTTTGACCAAGCGGATGAGCTTTTCAACATCATAACCAGGACGGGTGATGTGATGGCCCCCGCCGAAGTTGAGCCATTTAAGCCCTGGAATGAGATCGGCGAATTTCGCCTCAAAGGCCTCCGCGGTATGCTTCAATGCATCGGCGTCCTGTTCACAAAGTGCGTGGAAGTGGAGACCATCGATTTGCTTAAGCAGGTCAGGGGGTAAGTTGGTGACTGCACTGTCGAGTGCGGCGCGCGTTGTACCAAGACGAGAGGAGGGGGCGCAGGGATCGTAGAGATCGACCTCTACCTCAGAGTATTCGGGATTCACGCGTAGCCCGAGATCGGGACGGCGGTGGCCTTCAAGTGCAGCCAGTCCGTTGTTGAGCTGTTGTGCGGAATTGAAAACGAGACTGCGTGCGAAGCGGCTGAGTGTTTGAATTTCTTCGGGTCTAAAGGCGGGAGAGTAAACGTGGACTTCGCCTCCGAAGGATTCTTGGGCGAGCAGAGCTTCGTGTAGGCCGCTGGAACTTGTGCCCTTTAGGTATTTACGAATGAGTGGGAAAGTACTGAAACAGGCAAAACCTTTGAGTGCGAGTAGCACCTTGGCGCCCGAGCACTCGGCGACGGTTTGTAAGAGTTGGCAGTTTTTTTCCAATTGGTCGAGATGAACGACGTAGCCGGGGGAGGGTGTCTCTTGAACAGGAATAGAAGCAAGCGCTGTGAGGCTGTCCTCACTCAAGGGAGGTGTGGGATCTTGTGCCATGAAATCGTGCTATGAGTTGAGTAATTCGTGGAGCACGTCACTCATTTCTTTAATTCGGTAGGGTTTGGGCAAGACGGCTTTGAAGGCGGAATTTTTGTAGTCCGACATCACGTCCGATGTAGTGTATCCACTAGAGGCGATGGCAACTAGATTTGGGTCGTAATCTATTAAAATATTAGCCGCTTCTTCACCGCCCATACCTCCGGGTACGGTGAGGTCGAAGACGCATGCGTCAAAAGGATCACCCGCATCTTTGGCCGTTTTGTAAGATTTGATGGCTTCATTGCCGTTTGTCGAATATTCAACGTCGTAGCCGAGCACAGTGAGTATTTCGCCAGCGACAACCATCATGGCTTCCATGTCGTCCATCACTAGGATACGGCCTTTGCCCCGATGAATTCCCTCACTAGCTGGTTCTTCTTTCTCGGCTTCAAATGGATTTGCTGCGGGGGCTATTTGCATACTCTTTGGCAAATAAACTTTGAAAATCGAGCCCTTGCCGATGGAGGAGTCCGCCGTGATGGTGCCCCTGTGCATCTTGATGATCGAGTATGAGGAAGCGAGCCCGAGTCCGTTACCTTTCGTCTTGGTGGTAAAGTAGGGATCGAAGATTTTTTTAAGGTTATGCGGTGAGATACCAATGCCTTCGTCCCCAACTTCGATGCAGATATAATCACCCAGTTTGAGCGCAGGAACCTCGGCATGGCGGACTTGCAGATTACGCATACGTATGCGGATGTCGCCACCGTCGGGCATGGCTTGGTTGGCGTTAATGATGAGGTTGTTAACAACTTGGCTGACCTGCCCCTTATCGGCATCGATAGGCCAGAGGTCGTCGTCTTTTTCGATACTACATTTCACCTTGGATCCACGGAGAATAAACTGCGCGCATTCTTCGACCATCTCAGAAATGGTCGTCACCTCAAGTGCAGGTGCGCCACCCTTCGAAAACGTGAGTAACTGCTGAGTGAGCAATCTGGCTTGGAGTGATGCCTTTTCTGCGGCGACAAGTTTTGCCGAGTGCTGATGGCTTTCGCCTAACTCGATGCGTAAAATGGAGATATTGCCCAGGATGGCGGTTAGCATGTTATTAAGGTCGTGCGCGATACCTCCAGCTAGCAAACTGATCGACTCTAGTTTTTCAGATTTGAAGAGTTCGTCTTCCGCTTTTTTTTGATTGGTGATGTCGCGTAGAATAGTGGCGTCGCATTGTAAGCCTTCAATGCGCGCCTCGTGACTTCGAAGTAAATTTGAACGTTCTATAGCGTGGAGGATTGAGCGGTGCATGGCTTCGCTATTGATGCGATGCTTGTTGAGAGAATCTTGAGCGCCTAATTTGAGTGCTTTGAGCGAAAGTATTTCGTCGTCAGTATCTGTTAGCACAATGATGGCTTCACCTTGCGAGGCCTTCATAACTGTGTGTAGCGTATCAATATCACGACTGTCCGGCAGGTTGAGATTGAGTAGGGCGAGGTCGAAACGTCTCGTCTTGAGTTGCTCGATACCATCGGCTAAGCGTGTGGCTATACTGATATTGAAATCTAGCTTGGATAAGTCTAGATGTTTGGTTATTTGGGTCGCAGCTACCCCGTTATCTTCAAACAGCAATATCTCGATCTTCTTGGGGTCGGTAGTCGGCATAGTTACAGGGTTAAGATTTATCTGGTCGTATATTCTTGAAAAATCAACCTTTAAGCCATGCTTCGCGCACCCGCTTTATTAGTCGCTCGGTCGTTGAGCCTTTGTGCCTTTTGCGTTTAAGTTGCGTTAACCAGATACCACATCATAGTCATATCTTTTCTCTGAACTAATTTTTCCCACACCTTAGATGCTGAATCTATGCAGACACTGCGCGACAGCCTATATCCAAGATTCTGGTGTCGGCGAATTTTGCTGCTCGGGTTGCCAGCAAGTCTATCTGCTAATAAAAGATGGCGGCATGGGCGATTTCTATCGCTTGCAAGACCGAGCCTCCCTACCGGTTAAAGATCGCCGTCTCGATGATATTGATATCGATGCACTGCGCGCCGCCCAGCGTAGAGTTGAATCGAGCGGCGGCGAATCAGTCGAGGTTGTCTTCGAGATCCAGGGTATGTCCTGCGTGGCCTGCGCTTGGCTTTCCGAGCGGCTCGCAAAAAATCAAACAGGACTCATTGAGGCTACGGCAAGCCTTTCAAGGCACACGCTAACTTTGCACTGGAAGCGAGGAGCTTTTGATTTATCCGAGCTCGGTTTAGAGCTGTTCAAGTTTGGCTATCACCTTCGCTCCACCCCAAAAGATCCACGTAGCGAGCCTCGTATATCTCCGTTATTTTTACGACTTCTGCTTTCCCTCGTTTTCACAAGCAACGCGCTCTTGCTGGCAGCATTCTCAGAGTATGTAATTCGTAAGGATGAGTTTGTGACTTTGCTTCACTTACTTAGCATGGCTTGCCTTTGCTTCACTTTATTGCTTGGAGCCGCTCCATTTTTTCTATCCGCATACCGTGCTGCCAAGATTCGGCGTTTGCATAGTGACTGGCTGCCAGTAGCCATGATCATTGCCAGCATCGGCTACTTCAGTTTCGTGGACTCCGTTGGTTTTAGTTTGGCCGTTTTTTTACTCTCGGGCTTGGTTTCTGTACTCATCACCGCGCGCTGGTTAGGCGCGCTTTTGGCAAAGCGTTAAATCAATTTCACCAATTGCTGATTTAGCAGATATCGGCAATCTCAGCGCATACTCAAAAGTATCAACGCAGGCTTAATGTTGGCTTATGCTGCTAGCTAGTTTTTGTTAGTCGCACTTCCTCTAGCAGAGTCAATTTAATCGTCGAGACCTGACCACCAATCTTCCGATATGCGGAGGTTTTCTGGTTGGTGACCAGCCTCTCTTAGTTCGCGGAGAGTGAGCGAGCGGTTGCGTTTGGCAAGCCGTTGTCCACTCGTATCGCAAAGTAGGGGCGTGTGGTAAAATTGTGGCGGCTGTAGGCCAAGCGCTTCGTAGAGCAAGATCTGCCGCGCGGTTGAGATGAGCAGGTCTTCGCCACGCACGACTTCGCTGATCTGCATGGCTGCATCGTCCACCACTACGGCGAGTTCATAAGCGGGCACGCCATCGCGCCGCCAGACCAGGAAGTCGCCAAAGTCGCGAAGGCAATCAAAAGCGCAGGGGCCTAGTCGAATGTCGTCGAATTCTATTGTGCGGTCTTCAGGCACGCGGAAGCGCCAATTGCTATCCTTAGGGCTTTGGGCGTCTTTGCCATGGCCAAGAGGAGGACGCCAGCTCTCAGGGTAGATTGGTTCGCTCGCTTCTTCGTCTGCATGAGGTGCTTGAGCAGCCCGAGCCACGTCTTTGCGTGATTTTTCGCAGGGGTAAATATAGCCGCTATCTTTCAGTTGCTCCCATGCGGTCAGAAATGAAGCCATGCGGTCACTTTGTCGGTAGGGGCCTACGCTGCCTCCTACGTCGGGTCCTTCTTGCCAGTCACAGCCGAACCAACGCAGGTCTTCGATTGCACCTTTTGAGAACTCTTGCTTGCAGCGTTGCGGATCAAGGTCTTCGTCACGGAAGATAAGTTGGCCACCTGCTTCTTTGGCCCGCTCCATTGCGATCCAAAAAGTGCGCGCATGTCCAAGGTGTAGATAGCCCGTCGGTGTCGGTGCAATACGTCCTCGATAGGTGGAACTCATACCACATTATCGGGTATAGTATGACCGAGCTCAAGCTTATGATGAGTCTTAGTAAATATTAGCCACAGTGTTTCAGGCGGCCATTCGTAGCGAGTTTTCGATACTCTTACAGCCGTGCGCTTTTTTAGGAAGTAATCGTTCAAATAATATTTTGTAGAGTAATCGAATGCGCGGAATACGAGCACCTAGCTTTCTCCTTGATCTTCAATGAAATGCAGGCACTGTCTGTGCTTTTCAATCTGGAACTCTCAGCATTCTTGCTTTCAAAAGTTCAGATTATCATCGGACCCGGATGCGTAATTATGTTGGCCGGGCATTCATCCCACAGCTAATTATGACCTTCCACGAACTTGGACTCGATGAGTCTATCCTTAAATCTATCGACGAATTCGGATTTAAAGAGCCGACTCCTATTCAGGCGGGATCTATTCCCCATATCCTTGATGGCCGCGATGTTATCGGCTCTGCGCAGACTGGTACTGGCAAGACTGCTGCCTATGCGCTGCCCATCTTGCATCGACTCGGAGGCCACAAGCAAGGCGCGGCGCCTCGTTGCCTCGTGCTCGGCCCCACTCGCGAACTTGCTGCTCAGGTCGAGGATCAGTTTGCCTCTTACGGCAAATATTGCGCGCCAAAGTGCTGCCTCATTCACGGTGGTGTCGGCTACGGCAAACAGATCGACGAGATTAAAGAAGGTGCGGATGTCGTCATCGCGACACCGGGTCGTTTACTCGACCATTTGCAGCAGAAGAATTTTGACCTCAAATCAGTCGAAGTCCTCGTGCTTGACGAGGTCGACAGGATGCTCGACATGGGCTTCATTGACGACGTTCAGCGCATTATTAAAATGTGCAACAAGAACCGGCAGACTCTCCTTTTCTCTGCCACGGTCTCGGAGGATATTAAGCGCTTAGTCGCTAAAAGTCTCAAAGACCCAGTCGACGTCACCATCGGCATAAAGCTTACGCCAGCTGAAACCGTGAAGCACCTCATCTACCCAGTTGGTGCGATGCAAAAGTTTGACCTGCTCATTGCCCTCATCGAACAGATGGAGATCGATAGTATGATCATCTTTTGTCGAATGAAAGTGGGTGCGGATCGTATTGCACGTTGGCTTGAAGAGCGGGGCCTCAGTTGCGCCGCTATGCACTCGAACTTGCCCCAGAAATCACGCACCAAGGCCCTCGAGCAGTTTAAGAATGGGAAGATTAAGATCCTCGTTGCGACCGACATCGCTTCACGTGGACTTGATATTGCCAACGTTACCCACGTCATCAACTACGACGTGCCTGAGCACGCGGAGGACTACGTTCATCGCATTGGGCGAACAGGCCGTGCACAGCGCGAAGGCGACGCGGCGACTATCGTCGCTCCGGACGAGCAAGCTAAGCTTGATGCGATCGAAAAGTTTATCGACCAGCAGATTCCGCAGCTTAAACTCGAAGACTTTAACTACTTTCACGAGCCTATCATCCGCACCTCGACTGCAGAAAAGCCGCGCCGCCGTAAGCGTAACTCCGCAACGAGCCGTTTCGGCCGACGCCGGTAATAGTTATCGGCGATCATCTCGATCGTCATTTCTTGTTTGTATGAATCTAATCCTCTTCGATTCACCATTTGAGAAGATGCGCCTCGAAGGCAGCGATCTTCGTGCTAAGCATATCTTCGAAGTGCTCCGTGCTCGAGTCGGGACCAAGGTTTTCGTTGGTTTTGTCAACGGCTTACGTGCTCGTGCCGAAGTTGCACTGGTGGAGGCGGATGGTTCGATAACGCTTAAAATAGTCGGCACTGAACCCGCGCCTAAGCCCTTACCGATTCGCTTATTACTAGGCCTGCCCCGTCCACATACTGCGAAGCGTATACTCTTTGAGGCTGCCAGTATGGGCGTAGAGGACTTACACTTCTTCGAATCAGAACGCGGTGAACCCTCCTACGCGCAAAGCAGTCTCTGGACAAGCAAGGAGTGGAAAGAGCGCCTTCTTCTCGGGACTGAGCAATCATTCGGCACGCATGTTCCCGAAGTCGGGATGCACACCGATCTGCAGTCAGCCATTTCTTTTCTACAAGGCGAGGGTGCTCACATTGCCCTCGATAACTACGAGGCCGTAGGTTCCCTGCCGCAGCTTTTGCCAGAGTCCGCTGCCAGCGCCGTCATTGCATTAGGAGCCGAGCGCGGCTGGTCGGCCAAGGAGCGTGACACCTTTCGTAAAAATGGTTGGAAATTAGCCCACTTAGGCGCGCACGTACTACGCCTAGAAACCGCCTGTACTGCCGCCGTAGCCGCCGTTTCCTCGAGTCTAGACCTCTACGATGCACAGACGAGCACAGTGCTTTAATAGTAATCCTTTCGTAGCTTTATTTTAATACGTGACTGTATCCTGTTTAAAGTAGGTCAATATCCTCGGTTTGGTGCCAACCAGCGTTCGCACTCCTTTAGGTCTAAGTTTTTGCGCTTAGCGTAGTCTTCCATCTGGTCTTTGGCGATTGGACCGACGACTGTGTATTGGGCATTCGGGTGAGCGAGATAGAGACCGCTGACGCAGCTGCCAGGATTCATGGCAAAGTTCTCGGTAAGGGTGGCACCGGTGTTTTTTTCCGCCTCTAAAAGCTCCCAGATGACTTGCTTTTCGGTATGGTCTGGGGTGGCGGGATAACCTGAGGCAGGACGGATGCCGCGATATTTTTCTTTAATCAGCTCATTGTTGCTAAGTGCCTCATCGGCGGCGTATCCCCAGTGCTCTTTTCTCACTTTTTGGTGGGTGTATTCAGCGAGGGCCTCAGCGAAACGGTCACCAATGGCTTTGACCATGATGGAATTGTAGTCGTCGCCATTGGTTTCGAACTCATCGGCTAATGTATCTACCCCCTCGATGCAGCAGACAAAGGCACCGCAGGCATCGTGGCGTCCAGTCTCTTTGGGCGCGACGAAGTCGGCGGGTGCATAGTAGACGGAGCTACTAGCTTTACGCTTTTGTTGCCTCAGAGTATGGAAAACACCGAGAATATCGCCGTCGGGGCCATAGAGTTCGATGTCGTCGCCTAAGGCGTTTGCAGGCCAGAGACCTATCGCGGAGCGGGCACGGAAACGTTTTTCTTGGATGATTTGATCGAGCAATACTTTGGCATCATTATAAATATTAGTGGCTTGCTCGCCATATTTCTTATGTGTAAGGATTTTTGGGAAAACACCTTTGAGCTCCCACGTCCAGAAGAGGGGGGAGAAGTCAAAGTATTCGGCCAGCTGGTCGAGCGGGACGTGGTCACTGACGGTGACACCAGTCGTGTTAGGTATCTTGAGGTCGGCTGTCGCCCAATCACAGGTGTAGCGTTTACTACGAGCTTCGGCGATCGGCATGAGGTCTTTTTTCGCGTTGGCTAAGGCGAAGTGTTCGCGCTGTTTGACGTTGTCTGCCTCGACTTCTTTGGCGAAGGCTTCTCGGGTCTTAGGGTTGATCAGCTTGTTACAGATTTCTGTGACGAGGGAGGCGTCGCCCACGCGGACAACGGGTTGTTCGTAGTGAGGGGCTATTTTGATCGCGGTGTGCGCCTTACTAGTGGTGGCGCCACCAATGAGTAGGGGTTGGATGAAGCCGCGTTTAGTCATCTCGTCGGCATTAAAAATCATCTCGTCGAGCGAGGGAGTGATCAGGCCCGAGAGACCAATGATGTCGGCTCCCCACTCTTGAGCTTCTTTGAGGATGGTATCGCAGTCGACCATCACGCCAAGGTCTTTAACCTCGTAGTTGTTACATGCGAGCACTACAGCAACGATGTTTTTACCGATGTCGTGCACGTCGCCTTTGACTGTGGCGATCAGGAATTTACCCGCGGAGGAGCTGGCGGTTGCGTCAGCCTTTTCTGCCTCCATAAATGGGAGGAGGTGAGCGACGGCGCGCTTCATGACACGCGCACTTTTGACCACCTGGGGGAGAAACATATCACCATCACCGAAGAGTTTACCGACGACCTTCATCCCATCCATGAGCGGGCCTTCAATCACTTCGAGAGGACGATCGTATTTGAGCCGTGCTTCCTCCGTGTCGCCATCAATGTGCGCGACGATACCTTTGACAAGCGCGTGGGAGAGGCGTTCTTCGACAGTGCCTTGGCGCCAGTCTTCTTTTAAGTCAGCCGTTTTTTTTTCTGCTTCGGATGAAATGGCTCCAGCGCCAGATTTTAGGAAGGCTTCGAGAACTTCGGGATTATTTTCCTTGGTGGCACGTTCGAAGAGTGTGCGCAGAGTGTCCATGCCTTTATCCATGGCGGCCTTGATGCGTTCCTCCGCTGTGCCGGCACCAAGCGTCACGCTGCCGTTTTTGATAGCCTCGGCGAAATCAATGAGTTTCTCCGTCGCATCTTCGTTACGATTGAGGAGGACGTCCTCGACCAGCACCTTGAAGGCGGGGTCGATCTCGTCGTAAGACATGAGCATCCCAGGGTTGACGATGGCCATATCGAGGCCCTTAGCGATGCCGTGATGAATGAAGGCGGCATGCATCGCCTCGCGCACGGGATTGTTGCCTCGGAAGGAGAAGGATACGTTGGAGAGACCTCCGCTGGTGCGGCAACCGGGACAGCGTGCTTTGACCTCCTCGACGGCTTCGATAAAATCCACAGCATAGTTGTTATGTTCTTCCATACCAGTGGCGACAGTAAGGATATTGAGGTCGAAGATGATGTCCTGCGGATCCATGCCGACCTCTTCGGTCAGAATCTTAAAGGAGCGCTCGGCGATGCGGATTTTTTCGTCTTTCGTCGCAGCTTGTCCTTTCTCGTCAAAGGCCATGACGATAACGGAAGCTCCGTAGCGCATGACTTTCTTGGCCTGAGCACGGAACTCGTCTTCGCCCCCTTTGAGACTGATTGAGTTAACGATACACTTGCCTTGGACGCACTTGAGGCCGGCTTCGATGACCGACCACTTCGAGCTATCGATCATGATAGGTACTTTGCAAATGTCGGGTTCAGAGGCGATGAGGTTGAGGAAGCGCGTCATGCAGGCTTCGCCATCGAGCATGCCCTCATCGAAGTTAATATCGATGATCTGTGCCCCTTTCTCGACTTGGGAAAGGACGATCGCGAGTGCGCCGGTAAAGTCGTCGTTCTTGATAAGTTTCTTGAAACGTGGAGAACCCGTGACATTGGAGCGCTCGCCAATATTTACGAAGGGCGTTTCACCCTTGATAATATTGAATGCTTCAAGGCCGCTAAGTCGCTGTGCGGGGACGACAGTTGGGATTGCGCGTGGGCTGTGTTGACTGACTTCTTTGATTATGGCCGCAATGTGATCGGGCGTGGTACCGCAACAACCACCGACCATGTTGACGAGACCTGCATTGGCAAAACCTGCAACCGCGCTGCCGGTGTGTTCGGGTGTTTCGTCGTAGCCGGTCTCGGAAAGCGGGTTGGGTAGGCCAGCGTTTGGATAGACATGAACGTAAGTGTCGGCTACGCGAGACAGCTCCTCGAGGAATGGCTTCATTAAGTCGGCCCCGAGGGCGCAGTTAAGCCCAACGCAGAGGGGCCGAGCATGCCGGATCGAGTTCCAGCAGGCTTCGACTGTTTGACCGGAAAGGGTGCGCCCAGACTGATCGGTGATGGTGACAGAGACGATGACTGGTAGGTGCTCGTCGAGCGTGTCTTGAAAATCGGCAATAGCGTGGAGGCAGGCTTTTAGGTTGAGTGTATCAAAGACTGTCTCGGGAAGAAGAAGATCGACCCCGCCTTCAACGAGCGCTTCGGTCTGCTCGTAGTAAGCTTTGTAGAGTTCGTCATAACTGGTGGCACGGTATTCTGGACGATTGACATCGGGTGACATGGAGGCGGTGCGATTTGTCGGACCTATCGCGCCCGCTACAAAAGTAGGGCGATTTTCTTTCTCAGAGATTTCGTCGGCGACCTTGCGCGCGAGCTTTGCGGCGGCGAGGTTGATATCACGCACGCGGTGCTCAAGAGCGTAGTCAGCCTGGGCGATGGTCGTGCCGGAAAAGGTGTTGGTCTCGACCATATCCGCGCCGGCCTCGAAGAAGGCACGGTGGATGCCCTCGATGATATCGGGGCGTGTGATCGATAGAATGTCATTGTTGCCCTTTAAGTCCCCTTTGACATCTGCGAAAGAATCATTGCGGAAGTCGTCCTCACCCAGCTTGTGCTGCTGGATCATCGTGCCCATGGCACCATCAAGAAAAAGGATGCGCTTGGCAAAGAGGTCGGCCAGTAGCTGCCCTTTAGCTGAGTAGGGCTTCGTCTGTTTAAAGATGGTCATTATCTAGTATCAACATATCATGATATATTGATATGTTAATGCAAGTCGAGAATTCAGTCTATTTGTATTTAGGTAAATTCGATGAGTTAATTGGGCATAAAAAAGCCTCACGAACATAGTCCGTAAGGCTTTGACTGTTAAGTTCTAATACGAGTTAAACAATTGCTGTAAGTTGCGCTGTAAAGTCGGACTTGCCGTCTTTTTTATCCTTTTTGTCGCCGCAACCGCCGCAGCCACCGGCTAAGACTGTTTTATCTTGAGAGAAATCAGCTTTTGGTGCTTTATCTTTCTTGTCGCCGCAACCGCCGCAGCTGCCGCAGCTACTGGCCAAGACTGTTTTATTTTGAGAGAAGTCAGCTTTTGGTGCTTTATCTTTTTTGTCGCCGCAACCGCCGCAGCTGCCGCAGCTACTGGCTAAGACTGTTTTATTTTGAGAGAAGTCGGCTTTGCCATCTTTTTTGTCAGAGTCGCAGCCACCACCACCGCAGCCAGAACCAGCATAGGCGAGTGAAGCACACAACATAAGTAGTGAAGTGAGTAGTAGTTTTTTCATAATTAGTGTATTGGTGAACATGAATCTAAACAAAACTGCAGCCAGATTGCAAGCGATCAGATGAACTTTGTACTCTTTAGCTGATATTTTACTTTATTCAGATGATTTCTAAATCGGCCACCGAAACGCGCATCTGCCGATCCATCGCGTGAGCACTGCGCAGGGGAGGCTAATAATGGCAGAAAGCGCTGGATCATGATTTTGCATAAAACTATATATTAATATCTTATGTAATTAGGAACTGAGCTTTTGCTGGAAACTCGACAAATTTGAAAATGCGCACAGGCTTAGCAAGCATGCAGAAAGGAACCACTGGTCGCGGATGGATGAGTCTCGGAGCTACGATTGTTGTTTTGGCTATGAGCGGGTATCTGGCTGGTTGCGAGAGCACTTGGAGCACGCTCTGGCCAAGCCTGGCAGCCTTGACCATAGTGCTGATTACTCGCAGCGCTCTCCTTGGGCTTTTAATCGGAGCGCTTTGCGGGGCGCTCTTGCTGGCGGATGGCTCGGTCTTAGGCGCGATCGAGCAATTAATCTTGAATCAATTTTGGCCGATTTTTGGGTCTTCATGGAAATTGAGCGCGATGTTCTTTACATTGATTCTCGGAGGCTTTGTTGCGCTCGTTGAAGCGGGTGGCGGACTACAAGGGCTCGTTAAAAAACTGCTCGGTTCGGGTCGCGCGCCGCATAAACGGATGCAGACGACGGTTTTTGGTTT
>QOOZ01000039.1 GCA_003331195.1 Puniceicoccaceae bacterium
GAACCCTCAAGGCGGTGCACCCGCTGGCACGCTGGTTTTCGACGTCGAGCTGATCAAGATTGGGCGCTAGTAAGCAGCACTGCGAGTGCTCGTTCACGGCAGCAAACGTTCGCGCGCTTGCTCCATGGTCAGAACGCAGGCGCCATTCGGAAAGAACTTCAGACGATTTTTGGCGATCAAATTGTAAGCCCAGTCACGCAGGGGGGTGGGTGTGAGGCGAAGAAGCCGCCCCAAGTAGCCCCATATGCCACCTAGATCGATCAGCACATGCGCAACTGCATCTGATCGCAGGAAGAGCGACTGCCCGTCGTAATCGCTTCGCCGGTAGACGACTGTCGAAAGAGATTGGCCGTTCCGTAAATTAGCTGGCAAACAGCCCTGGGCTGTCTCACCTTGTAGCGGAGCGTAGGATAAGCGCTTATGCCGATCTATCTTCAAGAAAAAACGAACGCTCTGCGCACACAAACCACAGTCCCCATCGTAAAAAAGAATGCGAGATGGCTCGCTGATCGACTTGAATTCGGTCATGGTGGTTTAGACTAAACCTCAAAGGGGTTTGAATCAAATAAATTGCAAGCAATCTCAAACTACTAATCATAATTCCATGCGCACCCTGCCTAAAATAAAAGTCTGCGGCCTGACTCGAGAAGAGGATGTCAAATTGACGCTTTCACTCGGGGCAGATTATTTTGGCTTTATCCTCTATCCGCAATCGCCACGTGCTGTCTCGCTAGATCGCGCCATCGAACTCGCGGCGCCTGTGCCTGTGGGGCAACGAGTCGCTGTCGATGTGGCAACGAGTCTGGAAGACTTGAAATGCTACCGCGATGCAGGCTTCGATTATTTCCAAATCCATTTCGGAGCCGACTTTGAGCATAACAACTTGGCTGAATATTCAAAGATAGTGGGCAAAGAGAAGCTATGGCTCGCACCACGCCTTGCATCCGGAGACACTTTCCCGGAAATCATCTTCGATTATGCCGACACGATTTTAATCGATACCTTTGTGCAAGACCAATTTGGGGGCACAGGTAAAGTAGGGGACTGGGCACGATTCAATACACTCAAGGAAAAGTATCCTCAAACAAACTGGGTCCTCGCGGGCGGACTTTCACCCTCGAACGTACTCGAAGCCCTTGCGTCCACGTCTGCCGACCACCTCGACATCAACAGTGGAGTTGAAACTGCGCCCGGCATCAAAGACGAGGCAAAGTTACGCGAGGCGTTTAAAGTGCTCCGCTGAGTTTGAGTGCGCCTAGAGTAGTCAAAGTTTGCTAAAAGAAATGGCTTTCCATTTTACTGGATTTATTTACCGACTTGTAGACTAAGTTGCCGAAGTAGCTCAGTTGGTAGAGCAATTCATTCGTAATGAATAGGTCGACGGTTCGATTCCGTTCTTCGGCTCCATTTTATTTGTATGCCTGGCTCAATACTACTATCGCATACGCTGTGGAAAAGATTAAGGTCTTGCCGTGTGTCTAGCTTAAGCACTGTATTATTCATTCCCCAACACCTGAGAAAAGTGTAAATTAGCCAAAAACCTGATTGTTATGAAGATAAGATTTCTCCTTTTACCCCTGATAATTGCTTCACAGCTAAGCGTAACTGCAACCGGACCATGGGGTTCGGGCGTTCCGGGATCTCCAGAAATGCTGGAATTTGAAGCTAAGTGGCGCCCAATGGCATCCTCACCAGCGAAGATGCGCGGCCATGAAAGCTTCAACCAACAAAAGTACGGTATGTTCATCCATTGGGGCCTCTACTCGCAACTTGGTGGGGTCTACAAGGGCAAAAAAATGGAAGAGGGTGGCACGGGCCCTCGCGTCGCAGAGTGGGTGATGCGCCGCAAAGAAATACCACGAGCTGAATATGCTAAGCTTGCCGACAGTTTTAATCCAACTCGCTTTAATGCTGAGGAATGGGTCGCAGTCGCCAAGGCAGCAGGGATGAAATACATGGTCATCACCTCAAAGCACCACGATGGATTTGCACTTTTCGACTCAGATGTCAGTGACTTTAATGTGGTCGATGCGAGTCCCTTTGGCCGTGATATCATTAGGGAACTCGAACAAGCCTGCGAAAAAGCTGGGATTGCCTTCGGGGTGTATTATTCGCACTCCATCGATTGGAAAGACGGTGGCGACGCAGGAATCAAGGACTACGGTCCCGAAAAGCCTGAGAAGAAAGTTTTTGCTAATTACTTTGATCCCGCACCAGTCAAATTCGACGATTACATCGTAAACAAAGCTTTGCCGCAGGTCCAGGAACTCGTGGACAACTATAAGCTATGTGAAATATGGTTAGATACCCCTATTTACATACCAGCTCGTCACAGCTTCGCATTTTACCAGACTATTTACGACGCCGACCCTGAGATCCTAGTCAATCAACGGATAGGCAATCAGTTTGGAGATTTTGGTATACCTGGTGATAATGTGATACCTGATCAGATTAATAAAGATGCATGGGAGTGCGTCGCGACGACGAACAATTCATGGGGCTATAAATCGTATGATGACGATTGGAAAAAACCTATTGAAATACTCTATTGGTTAGTCGCAAATGTAAGTAAGGGGGGTAATCTATTACTTAATGTTGGTCCCGATGGACGTGGTGTCATGCCGCCTGAGGCCGTTGCAAATCTACGCAAAGTTGGCGAATGGCTAAAGGTTAATGGCGCCGCAATCTATGGCACGAAACCTTGGCATGTCGATCACGAGGGTGATTCTGAACTTAAAATGGGCGGCACTGAGCACCGAAAAAAAGCCAAACTCGACTTTAATTTTGGCAGTGATGATTTCTGGTTCACACAAAAAGAAAATAAGGTATACGCTATTGCGCTAGCACGGCCTGAGGGGAGGAATATTTTGATCAAATCCTTATCTAACGAGTCAATTGATAAGATTCGAATGTTGGGACAGGTCATATACCTAGACTGGAAAAAAACCGATTTGGGTGTGGAAATTCAACTTCCCGCTTTTATGGCAGATGGCATAGGATTTGTAGTCGAAGTAACACTCGAGGATTAGTCAATTTTCAACGTATGATATTAGTTATTTGAGTTGACTAATCTTAAGGTCATTTTCCGTATTCTTTGTGTCCATCTTCATGGACATAGCATACCAATTATTGGACATTATAGACTTCCGATAAAATGAACTGAGTTTAACCTAGACTGAGTAAATTAAATAAGGTTACTAGATTTTATTATAACCATATCGAATGCCTTGAATCACATGAAAAATCTAGCACTTGCAGTAACTATCAGCTTATTACTATGCAATGCACTTTGCGCTAAGGGTAATACTCTTTATGTCTCCAATCATGGATCTGACACGAGTGTAGGTAGTAAAGGATCCCCCTTCTTGACTATCGGTGCCGCACTCAAACGAGTCAATAAAGGCGATGTTATTGAACTAGCGCCTGGGACTTACCGTGAGGTCATAGAACTACGTAATAAGTACGGAATAACCATTAGAGCGGCTGAATCAGGCACAGTAAAAATCGACCCGACTAAACGACTTCCAAAAAAGTGGGAATTAGGAGAAAACGGCATTTGGTCTTTATCTTATGAGGAGGATATATGGCAACTCTTCTGCGACACAGACCTCGTTTATCTCGCGCGTTGGCCTGATGCTACCTTCGAAGATGGTAAGATTTGGCGCATGATGGAAAGCTGTCGCTCCACTGATGGAGGCTATAATAAGTACAAAGAAGAATGGGAGGGTCTAACACGACTAGGACTCATATATGACGATCAATTTCATGTGCCTGCTAGACCTGGATTTACTGAAGGTGACTCAAGGTATGTATTCGACCCTGATATCACCTTCACGAACCAACCACCCTCATTAGCAAGCACTGGTATTGATTTTTCAGGAGCACTTGCGGTGCTCAATGTAGCGCACTGGCTCACTTACACACAACCAATCGTTTCTCATGCTGCTGGCAGTGACCATTTCACGTATAGTACGGAGCTGATTGGTCACAAGAATAGCGAACTTAAACACTTTAAAAAACGTTATGCATCGTATCATATCCTAGGACTTCCAGCCTTAGATAAGAGCAACGAATGGTGGTATGACCCGACGGAAAATAAAGTTTATTATAAGCCAGAACTCGGAGCGAATCCTAATGAATTAAACCTCTACGCTAGATCAGTCGATTTCGCAGTAGAGTTGACTGGATGTTCTTCGATTAATTTCGAAAATATTGATTTTTTTGCGGGTGGTTTTTGGCTAAACTATTGCACGGAGAGTGGCTTCGATACTTGTCGTTTTGATTACCCCTCCACTCACAAATTTGTACTCGGAGCCTTTGAATGGTTTGCGAATCACAACCCCAGATCAAATCCAAACAAAATGTCTAGCTATATCGGGGGCAAAGGAAATTATTTTATCAATTCAGTCATTCACCGAAGTAACGCACCCATTGCCTTCGATAGTGATGGAGTCTTAATCGAAAACTCGCTTTTTTCCGATATTGAATGGCAAGTAAACTCCAATGGGGGATCCGGTTCCGTAATGTTTGGTAAGAATGCGATATTTCGTAGAAATACTGTGCTACGTGGTGGTAATTGTGAGGGCATAAGAGCAATAGGTAGTGGTTCTGTAATTGAACTGAATCGTGTAACGGATTCTGGCAATTTACAGCATGATGGTTCCGCTATCAACGTCGGCACTACCAAACATGCGGGTACTCGAGTCGCATATAATTGGTCGCACGATACAAATGGGCAAGGGATACGCTTCGATTACCACGGCGAGCTAGTTTTTCGGGCTGATGGAAAAGTTTATGGAGATGGTGTCTGCATGAACAATGTTAGCTGGAACACGATGACTAATCAGATTAAAGGCGATCGCCACTTGGTCCTAAATAACACTGTAATGAACTCTTCTAGCTATCCCGTCCCTGAAGAAGAGAAGGTCACTCTAGCTGTTCAAGGATTTAGAGCTATGCACGACATCATGGGAAATATGCACAGCCTTACTCGTAATAATATAGCTACAATCAAAAATCGCTCTTGGAATCTAGACGCGCCTGGACGAATTAAGAGCGATGGCTATGAGCCGCCACTTGCCACCGTGATACCAGGTGAGTCAGACAGCAACATGCTCACTCCAGGCGCAAGTTGGATCCATCTGCGTGACCCGAAAAACTACGACTTTCGCCCCAAGGAGAATTCTCCTCTTATTGATTCAGGCGCTTACGTGAAAAAAGAGGATCTACCCAGTGCAGTTAGTAATTACAAGGAACAGAATATCGTAGGCTATGCACCTGATATGGGGGCATATGAATATGGTGCTCCTAGGTATTGGATACCTGGACGAAAGACTACAACGGCTTCTTCTCCTGTGCCTAAAGACGGCGGTAATGAGGTCCCCCTAAATGCAGACCTCATGTTCCTAGAAGCTTATAATTCTATGCATCATCGTATCCTTTTAGGTGAGTCGCCCGATTCATTGGTAGAAATAGCTCAGATTAAAAATCTAGAAACGAATATCGTCACACCCAAGGAACTTAAACCTGAAACCACCTATTATTGGCGGGTGGACGCTCATGTCCCTGCGGCAAAGCAATCAATCCAAACCGGTGATCTCTGGAAGTTTTCTACTGGCTCAGAATAAGCTTCTCTTATGAGAAACTGTCAGCTAACTACGAATCCTTTGAGAAGGCTTCAAAGAGAGCAAAATACTGATCGAGTGCTACTTTTGTATCCTCTTTGCGGTTGTTCTCAGAGCTAAGGTGAACCTCCTCCACGACAAAAGCCATTTCCTGATCTATCGCTTGTCGAGCCCCGCTCAGATTTTCAGCGAAGAAAGCCACTGCTTTCTTCAAAGAGTAGGTGATCATGTAGATTTCATGACCTCAACAGCATTTGACTCGGTCGCTACGTCTTCTAGCTTTAGTTGCCGTTATTTATTCATAGATTACGTAGACAAGAACTTGGCGAATATAAGAGGTCAGACGCAAAATATGGTTTGAAAGTCTCACAAATTTCGTCCCGAGGCTCGACGTCGTTTTGATTCATACGCATGTATTTTGATTCATGTCTCCAGTATCCTTAGTGTCTTCTTCTAAGCCAGCGATTGTTTGTCGTGCGGAGGATGCTTGCGATGATCTAGACCTAAAGCTTTCGCGGGCTTGGTTGCGGATCGCGATTGCGAGTGTCTTTGCGGGGCAGGGGATGGTGTTTTCTTTGGCCTTGAATATGACGCCACCGCCTTTTGCTTCGATGGCTTATTGGATTTTGCATGGTGGGCTGATTCTTTCGGCGCTTGCGGTGATGACCTTTCTGGGAGGGCCGCTCTTTGCTTCGACTCTGGCTATGTTCCGAGGGCGACGCCTTTCGATCGAGGGGCTCTTTACGCTCAGCCTACTGGGAGCCTTTGTTGGCTCAGTGGTCGGCTCTCTTACAGGGCAGGGTAGTGTTTACTACGAAGTAGTCTCCATTGTGATCGCGATTTACACTTTCGGTCGGATGCTGGGCGAGCGTTCGCAGGTTAAGATGAACTTGGAGAGTGCCCGCCTACGGGAGCGATTTGATCGGGTGACCGTACAGTCGGATGAGGGCGATTGGCGGGAGTGCTCCTTAGCCGAGGTTTCGGTGGGCGCTCTAGTTCGAGTGGAGCCAGGGGGTCCTTTTACGGTGGACGGTATTATTCAGATTGGCGTCGGCTATGTGCAAGAAACTGCTTTGACGGGTGAACCGCTGCCTGTTGTGCGGCGCGCGGGCGATCGGGTGCGAGCAGGCGCTTGGGCGGTGGATAGCCGATTTGAACTTGCGGTCGAGCAAGGTGCGGGGACTCGGGAGCTGGATGCAATTTTACAGACGGTGGAAAGGACCGATGGTCGGCCTTCCGAACTGCAGATACAGGCCAATGATTTGATACGGATTTTTCTGCCGATTGTGGTGGTAGTGAGTGCAGCGACGGCGCTTTTTTGGGGACTGACGGGCACATGGATAGATGCTGTGCTCAATAGTATGGCGGTGCTGCTGGTGGCATGTCCCTGCGCACTGGGTTTGGCTACCCCTGTGGCGATTTCGCAGGGGCTTTTTCGGCTGGCTCAGCTAGGACTTGTGAGCCGTGATGGGGCTTTAATCGATGCATTGGCGCGGACGCGACGTGTCTTCTTTGATAAGACGGGGACTTTGAGTGAGTCTGACCTGCGGGTTACTGAACTCTGGGTGGATACAGACTTACCGATAAAGCGAAACGAACTATTGACCTCGATCTTGGCGGCTGAATCGGGACTGGAGCATCCTGTGGCGCGGGCACTGGCTAAGTATTTAAAATCTGAGGGTATCCAAGATAGCTGCGAACTGCAGAATCTACAGGTAATTACAGGGCAAGGGATCGCTTATGACTTGGATGCGGCAGAGGTGAGCTATCGATTACAAGTGGGTGAGGTCAGCCTAGCTGAATCAGAGCAGGCCATCGAAGCGGTGGTCAAGCGGCTGCATGAAAAGAAGGGGCGGCGCGTCTTTGTTTATCTAGTTGATCGAGTGGTTGCATGTTTTGTTTTGGCAGAGAGATTGCGGGTGGGAGTCGATCAAATCTGGGCAGATTTGGATACGTTGGAAATACGCTCACATATTTTGACGGGGGATCCTTTGCCCGAGTTGTCGCTGCCGCCGAATGTGCAAATCGAGGAGGCTTTGAGTTCGGCAGATAAGGTAGAGCGAGTCCGTGAATCGTCAGGAGCAGGTGAGTCGCCACTATTTGTCGGGGACGGTATCAACGATGTCGCCGCTATGTTAGAGGCGAGTGGTTCCATCGCGATGCACTCTGGCGCGGGGCTGACCCGATCGGTCGCCATGGGGCAACTGTCGGATGATCAAATCGAGGTGATTCCGCAGGCAGTCAGTTTCTCGCGAGCGATTATCAAAAAACTCCGTTGGAATCTGTTTTATGCCTTTGTTTATAACCTCATTGGTATGGCATTAGCCGCAGCGGGTCTATTGCATCCTGTAGTGGCTGCCTTGATTATGATAGTCTCAAGTTTTTGGGTCACGACACGCGTACTTTACGGGCATTCTAGAATTTAAACGCATTGGTCTTAATTTTAAGCAGTTAATCTAATATGAGCTATGCAAGATGCTTATTATTTAAGCTCTAGATTTTGCCCAGTCTCAACTAATTGTGCTTATTAGCTTGTCTGCACTTCTTCTGATCCCAGTGTTAAAGGGGGTTGAGAGCCGATTGGATGATTTTCCAATTGAGACTGAAACTCATTAGCTGCAATTAACGCCAGCTTCTGTTTAAATGGAAATTTTGGGTGGTGAAAAAACATTTGCCATGTCAATTAGTGGCACTTTTAACGTCTGTTTTTAAGTTGCATGGATAGCAAACCAACTACGAATCGAAAGAGTTTTCTCAAACGCGCAGGACTGGCAATCGCCGGTGTTTTTGCCGTCTCGTCGGCTTCAAAATTGAACACTCGGACGACTCACAGCGACCAATCCACCACAACCACACAAGGCACACCTAACAGTGCGATGAGGCGTGTTTGCACAGCTAAAGGAGCGGTTGCGCGCAAGGTCTAGTTTTTATATGTCGCGATCTTTTACGTTAAGTAAGCTAGTTAAATTTTACTAATAAGAATTAATGGCGAATGTATTTCCAAAATGGGTTAACACGATCCCGATCAAAGTGATGGTTGCAATTATTTTGATCGTAACTGCGGTCACCCTCGGCGTGACTTATTATGCGACGCCAAAGTATACGCGTGTCGGTTACGCGCCTACGCAGCCAGTTGCTTTCAGTCATGCACTCCATTCGGGTCAGTTGGAGATTGATTGCCGCTATTGCCACACTTTTGTAGATCGTGCGGCGCACTCAAATGTTCCGACGACTCAAGTCTGTATGACCTGTCATAGTATGGTGCGTAAGAACGATCCCATCTTGGCACCTATTCGTGATAGCTACGAGTCGAGCGAACCGATCCCCTGGGTCCGCATCCATAAGACGCCTGACTATGTTTATTTCAACCACTCCGTTCACGTGAATCGCGGAATCAGTTGTATGGAGTGTCACGGCAGTGTGCATGAGATGGATGTGGTCCAGCATACGAAGTCATTTAGCATGGGTTTCTGCTTAGAGTGTCACCGTAACCCCGAGGAATACATCCGTCCGCCGGAGGAGGTTTATAATTTGGATTGGGAGCGCCCCGATACCGAAGAATTTAACAAGGAAGTTGTGGGCTTTGTGCACGACTGGAAAGTTAACCCACCGCAAAGCTGTTCTGGCTGTCACCGCTAATCGATTTTTATTTGAGCAATGAAAAACTCTGAATTTTCTGGTCCCCGCTATTGGAAGAGTCTCGACGATCTCGCCGAAACTCCAGCCTTCACGGAGTGGGTTGAGCGCGAGTTCCCTGCGGGTGCTTCTGAAATGGAAGGTGTCAACCGTCGCCAATTCATGAAGGTTATGGCTGCGTCGTTCGGTCTAGCGGGTCTTGGTATGACGGGATGCCGTCGCCCCGAGCAAGTTATCCTCCCTTATTCTAAGCAGCCAGAAAATGTGATTCCAGGTGTGCCCATTTATTACACTTCTTCACAGCCAGGTGCTCGCGAAAATGTGCCAGTTATTGTTGAAACCCAATCCGGTCGTCCAATTAAAGTTGAGGGCAATCCTAGTTATAGCCCTTACGGTGGTGCGACTTCCGTCTACACGCAGGCCAGTATCCTTGATCTCTACGATCCTGACCGCGCAAGCAAGAGCAGTATCAGTGAAACTGCTGTGCGCGACCGACTCTCTGCGATCAACAAAACACACCTTGTGGATGGAGGTAAGAGCCTCGTCTTCTTAGCGGAACCTAGTACTTCTCCTAGCCGCGCAAAGCTTGTTGAACTGATCAAAGAAATTTTCCCAGATGTTACATGGGCGGAGTATGCCGCGATTGATCAAAGCACCTCCGAAAAAGCGGCTAAACTTGTATCCGGTAAAACACTACGGGCCATTCCTGATTTCAGTAAAGCTAAGCGCGTGCTATCACTTGATGCGGACTTTCTTCTCAATGCTGATGCATCCATCGGACTTGCCCGTGATTTCGTTAAGACCCGTAAGGTCAAAGACTCTAAGGATGCTGGCAAAATGAGCCGCCTCTATTCGGTCGAAAGTTCATTGACTTCGACTGGTTCCATGGCCGATCACCGCCTTCGCTTAAGCAGCAGTCAGATGGGTGCATTTATCGCACAACTCGGTGCCGCCCTCGGCTTAAGTCTTCCTGCCGCAGTTAAGAAGGCCGCTACTTCACTCGATGTTGATGCTAAGTGGGTCGAGGAGTGCGCTGCAGACCTTGCCGCTAACAAGAATCACGCGCTCGTTATAGCAGGTGAACACTTGCCACAGTCCGCACACGCCATTGTCATCGCGATCAACGAAGTCCTCTCAGCGCCGATCAATTATATCGAGGTGGCCGAGGCCGAATCGAGTATTGCGGATGCGGTTACTCGCCTCAACGAAGGCAATGTAAAGACACTGGTGGTATTGGGTGGTAACCCCGTATACAACGCGCCAATCGATCTTGACTGGGTTACGGCTCAAACCAAGGCAGAGGAAAGTATTTACTTCGGAACTGATAAAAACGAAACTGCTCAAGCCGCATCCATAATGGTCGCTGCTTCCCACTACCTTGAAACTTGGAGCGATGGTCGCACTTTCGACGGCACGCTCGTACCAGTGCAACCGATGATCGAGCCGCTCTTCCCGACTTTTAATGAGTTAGAAGTACTCACACGCCTCGCGGGTGTAGAAACGAGGGATGCTTATTCGATTGTTCAGGCGACTTTCGCGGAGCAGGGTGGTACTGACTTTAACAAATTTCTCAGCGATGGTCTCCTCAAAGGATCTGCTTTCAGGCCGACTAAGCTTGCTTCCGTTGACTTAAGTTTGATCGATGCTTCTGAATTTGAGGTGCCTACACTGAGCGCTTCAAAGCTCGAAGTTCGCTTTATGGCTAGTTCGCACGCTGGCGACGGACGCTACGCCAACAATGGCTGGATGATGGAGTGTCCCGATCCGATGACCAAACTGACTTGGGACAATGCGATCATGATTAGCCCGCGTCTTGCTAAAGAACTAGAGGAGTCGCAAGGCGTCCAGATTTTCCCCAACAAGAAACCCATGAATAGCGAAAGTGAGTTCTTCAAGGGTGCGAAGGGCAACCTGCAAAATAATAAAGCAGAATTTAAACGCGGTAAAGAGCAAGCTGTCCTTGCTGAGCTTCTAATCAACGGCCGCACTATAAAGGCACCTATTCATGTTCTGCCTGGCATGGCCAACTACACCCTTGTATTGCCACTTGGTATGGGCCGCGAGGTCGTGGGTCGCGTCGGTATGGGCGTAGGTTTCAATGCTTACAGCATCCGCGATTCAAAGAGCCAAGGCATTACGTCCGGCGCATCGCTTAAGCTGACCAACAAGCATTACGAGCTTGCGAATACGCAAGAGCACTGGTCGATGGAAGGCCGTGCGATCATTCGCGAGGGCAACGCAGATTATTTCAAAAAGCACCCTGATTTCGCTAACAAGATGGGCGTCGAGTCGCATGCTCCAGCTAATTACGGCAAGGACGACAACAAATCACTTCAAGAGAAGTCGACAGGGCAGTATCGCGGTAACTCCGCCTATGATCATCCAAGCTTTGCCGATCCCGCGCCCAATGTTAAAGTATGGCAGGGCGAAAAAGCCCGCGCCAAATTCCCGGATGTCCAGCAGTGGGGTCTAACCATCGACATGAACAGTTGCACGGGTTGCACTGCTTGTGTGGTCGCCTGTCAAAGCGAGAACAACATTCCTATTGTCGGTAAAGACCAAGTTCTACGCGGTCGTGAAATGCACTGGATGCGGATCGACCGTTATTTCTCTGCTGAGAAATATGACCAGACCGAAGTCCCAGAAGATGTTCAAGTCTCCTTCATGGGCATGATGTGTCAGCACTGTGAGAATGCACCCTGCGAGCAAGTTTGCCCCGTCAACGCGACCGTGCACGATAATCAAGGCCTCAATGTGATGGCCTATAATCGTTGCGTCGGTACTCGCTACTGTGCGAACAATTGCCCCTACAAGGTGCGTCGTTTTAATTTCTTCGATTGGAACAAACGCCAGATTGGCGAGTTCTATAAGGGCCCCCTAGGACCTGTCGATGAGCCTGAATTGCATAAGATGCAAAAGAATCCAAATGTCACTCTGCGCATGCGTGGTGTCATGGAAAAGTGCACTTATTGTACTCAGCGCATTGAAGCTGCTAAGATTGATCAGAAGCGTATCGCTGGTGCGAGTGGTAATATTAAGATAGCTGATGGCACGATTAAGACTGCTTGCCAACAAGTTTGTCCTACCGACGCGATCACCTTTGGTGATATCTCTGATGCCGACTCAGAAGTGTCCAAAATGAAGGCGAGTGATCGCAACTATTCTGTGCTTGGTTACTTAAATGTACGCCCACGCACGACTTACTTGGCACGTCTACGTAATCCTAACCCGAAGATGCCCGATGCCTACAAGAAACCTTACGCTTATGCTCAGTATAAAGAGCGCTATGGAAGTAATTCGAACACCACCGGCCGTGAAGATCACTCCTCCCACGAATACGATGCCGCTCCGGCTGCTCATTAATTTAACAGCACGAACTTATTCTAATGGCTACAACGACTCAAGATAGTTCAATGGATGCGACTCAAGCCGCTTTATTGGCTAAAGTGCAGCCCGCCGAGCTTTATGAACAGCCCCTCGTCACCAACAACCGTGACTTCAACTGGGTGACTGATAAGATTTGTCGCATCGTCGAGACGAAGACACCCACATGGTGGTGGATTTGCATGGCGGTCGCATTGATGACCGCATCTTTTACGGGCCTTGGCCTCCTTTGGCTTGTTAGTACTGGAGTTGGTGTCTGGGGACTTGCAAATCCTATCAACTGGGGTTGGGCGATCGTTAACTTCGTTTTTTGGATTGGTATTGGTCACGCAGGAACGTTGATTTCTGCCGTGCTTTGTTTGTTAAAGCAGGGATGGCGAACCTCGATTAACCGTGCTGCGGAGGCCATGACTATCTTCGCGGTGGTTTGTGCGGGTATTTTCCCACTCTTCCACGTTGGTCGAGTTTGGTATGCTTGGTGGCTCTTTCCGATTCCCAACTCTAATGTAATTTGGCCGCAGTTCCGCTCGCCACTAGAGTGGGACGTATTTGCAGTCTCCACTTACGGAACCGTTTCTGTGCTCTTCTGGTATATGGGTATGATTCCGGACCTCGGTGTGCTTCGCGACCGTGCGGTCCAACGTTTGAATAAAGGGGTCTACGAGGGCGGCGGTGCCATCGCCAACAAGCTTGCTGAAGGCATGGATCTTTTCCGCAAAAATTTTTATGCGATTCTTGCAATGGGCTGGCGTAATGCGGGTAACCATTGGCGCAACTATGAAATGGCCTACCTAGTTTTGGCAGGTCTCTCAACGCCGCTCGTTCTTTCCGTTCACACGATCGTTTCCTTCGATTTCGCCCTCGCTGTGCTGCCAGGCTGGCACACCACCATTTTCCCTCCTTACTTCGTGGCAGGTGCGATTTTCTCAGGTTTCGGCATGGTGCTGACTCTAATGCTGCCGCTCCGCGCGCTTTATGGACTGCACGATTTGATTACGCAGCGTCACATCGACAACATGTGTAAGATCTGTTTGGGCACCGGCTCGATTGTGGGCTACGCTTACATCATGGAGTTCTTTATTGCATGGTATGGAGCCAATCCATACGAGAGCTTCGCTTTCATCAACCGTGCTTTTGGCCAATACTGGTGGGCCTACGTCATGATGTTCTCTTGTAACGTATTTACCCCGCAACTCTTCTGGTTTAAAAAGGTGCGCGCAAACGCAGCCCTTGTTTGGATCATGTCAATTTTCATTAATGTCGGCATGTGGTTTGAACGTTTTGTGATTACAGTCACATCGCTCGCGAATGACTTCCTGCCCTCAAGTTGGGGTTACTACTCGCCGACCATGGTCGATATCCTGACCTTCTTCGGCACCTTTGGCTTGTTCAGCGTGCTCTTTCTCCTTTTCCTCCGCTTCCTCCCGCTGATGCCAATTGCAGAAGTTAAATTCGTCATGCCACAGGCCGATCCCCATGGTCACCATGGCGACCAGAAAGGAGGCCAACACTAATGACTGAAAAATACGGAATCATTGCTTCGTTTCCCGACACGCCTTCGTTCTTCCACGCGGCGGAGAAGGTAAGGGATGCAGGTTACAAAAACTGGGACACTTATTCGTCCTTTCCAGTCCACGGTATGCCCGAGGCACAAGGTCAAGCACGCTCTAAAGTGCCTATATTTACTTTCTTGGGTGGCATTACTGGATTCACTGTGGGACTACTCATGGTCTGGTGGATGAATGCCTATGACTATCCGCTGATCGTTCGGGGTCAGCCTTTCTTTAGTCCAGTCTTTCCATTCCCGATTATGTATGAGCTCACAATTCTACTCGCTGCCTTTGGCACTCTTGGTGGCATGTTCATCACGAATCTCCTTCCGCAGCATTACAACCCATTGTTCAACAGCGACCAGTTTTTGGAAGTTTCAGGGGACCGTCTTGTGATCGCGATCGAAGCGCGCGACGCTCAATATGACGTAGACGCGACACGCCAATTTCTCGAGGAAATTGGCGGCACCGACATTGAGGAGGTTACGGCCTAAGGCATCATGCGTATTTTCTTAGCTATTTATCTTTTTGTGGTCATTGCCGCGGTATCGATTCTCGGTTTCCGCGGTTCGACGAGCAAGAAGCCACCTTTAGAGGTCTTTCCAGATATGGACCGCCAAGCTAAATACAAGCCACAGGCCGAAAATGAGTTTTTCGCCGACGGCCGTAACGATCGCCCCATTCCTGCGGGCACAGTTGCGCGTGGAAACTATCTCAATCATGCGGAAGTTTTCTCCGAAGACTTTGAGGACGAGAACCTCGGTGACACGGTCTTCCATGATGGTAAAAATGCGGATGGTTCTTTCGCGCAAACGCTTCCTCTGAATGTCACTTATGAGCTTATTGAGCAGGGGAGAGAGAAATATGCGATCTTCTGCACAGCTTGCCACGGTGCGGCTGGTGACGGTAATGGAGTGACCAAACCCTATGGTGTTCTCGCAGCTAGTTACCACGACGATCGACTTCGTGGCGAACCCGATGGCTACATCTACGACGTCATCATGAACGGTAAAGGTCTGATGTATCCCTTGAATGATCGCATTTCACCGGAAGAGGGCTGGGCAATCGTCCTTTATGTTCGCGCTCTACAGCTGTCGCAAAACGCGAACGCTGAGGATTTGACTACCGCACAACGCACAGCGCTAGGTTTATAACACTATGAGTTCGGATACAACAAACTCCAGAGGAAAGCAGGTCGGGCTAATCGCGCTCGCGGTCGGTATCGTCGGCATCGTTATCGCACTCTTCGGTTTCAAGCAAGGTTGGGATACCGGTGAAGTTCGGCCCATCATGAGCTGGTTGGTCGCACTGGGATTCTGGCTATCGATCGCTATTGGCATGCTCTTTCTCGTGCAGATCTGGTATGTTTTTCATGCGCGCTGGCCGACGATTATTCGCCGCCAGTGTGAGCATTTCATGGCAGCCTTTCCTTATTTACTCGTTCTTTTTTTGCCGCTGCTAGCGATTCCCTTTCTCCACGAAAACCCTGGTCTGCTCTGGAAGTGGATGGACGGGCATAACGAACTGCCTGGTCACGGTACCGTGGCTGAGGATCCTCTTTACGCTTGGAAGTCGCCATTTTTAAACATCCCGTTCTTTGGGATCCGCGCCATAGGAATCTTCGCGGTCTTTATCGGCGTAGCTACATTACTGCGCAAATGGTCTTTCGATACGGACACCACAGGAGACATCAATAACACGCACAAGGCTCGTCGCTTGTCTTCGCTTGGGCTTTTCTTAACTGCCATTGCGATGACACTTGGTTCAATCGATTGGTTCAAGTCATTGGAATACCATTGGTTCTCGACCATGTATGGGGTTTGGTTTTTCTCTGCTTGTATTCGTGCTGCTTTAGCCTCAATCATTATTTTGACCGTGATCCTAGCCTGCAAGGGCTACCTCAAAGGTATCCTTAAACAAGCGCATCGCTATGACATCGCCTGCATGATGTTGGCCTTCACTGTATTTTGGGCATACATAAGCTTCTCGCAGTATTTCCTCATCTACAGTGCCAACATACCTGAGGAAACCTTTTGGTATAACATACGTGAAAAGAATTTTGATGGCGCCCTTAATAGTTGGTGGTGGGTGAGTATGGGCTTGATCTTCGGTCACTTTCTGACGCCTTTCCTACTGCTTCTTTGGTATAAGACTAAAATCGTGGTTTGGCGCACTGTCGGTGTTTCCTTTTGGATTCTCGGATTTCACCTGCTTGACCTCTATTGGAACATCATTCCGGGCAAGCTCGTCGCACCTGACCACGGAGCAGGATACCTAGTCCGCCAGTTTTCTGTTTCGATCTACGACCTGGCAGCCCTCGTCGGTATTGGTGGTATCTGTATTTTTGCCATGTGCCGCAGTATGAAAAAAGCCGAACCGATTCCTATACGCGATCCCAACATACTTAAATCTATCAACTACACAGAGTAATCGCGATGTCTGAAACTCAAATATCTAAGAGCAATACTTTGTTCACCTTTTTAGGTTGTTTAGGCGCGTTCCTTGTTTTCGTACTCATCATCTTTATCGCCTATTTGCCGAATCGTCCCGAACGGGTTGATGCGCAGGTATATGCCACCCGCCAAGCCAAGGCCGACGAGTCTCGTGCCGCGGGGGTTCAAAAGCTCACAAATTATGAGTTGATAGACGCGGAAGCGGGAACAGCACGTATCCCTATCGAAGAGGCGATCAGTCTTACGATCGCCAGCTACAATAGCGGTGAGGGTCTTTTCGCACCCACGGAAACCCCCTTGCTTGAAATTGAAAGCGTATCGGTCGAAGAGTTTGTATTGCCCATTGTGGATTCAAACGGTGCAACTGAAGGGGCTTTCGACATAGAGACCACAGAGACAGAGTAGTTGCCGTATGGACGCTGAAACTTATACCGATCTGATCCCCCTTATTTTCTTGGGGCTTGTTTTTTTTATCGTAGCGATTAGCGCACTTTATTGGACTGCTAAAAAGGGCCAACTGCGTGATTTCAATTCTCAAGCGAAAACAATATTTACCCATGAGGAGCCTGAGGGAGAGATATCTGATGCCTTCCCCGGCGAGAAGAACGAGGAGGATTAAAAATTAGGTTGAAGGATAAGGACTTTTTCTAGTTCAGCCTTCTGATTCTTATACTGCCTATTTTCATTCGTAATTTTTATTTATAATTTTAATTCTAACACCTAATGTCAGCGGATCAAAAACAGGGCCCATACTCTTCCAATAGTGAAGCGGTTCGTCTAGAGTTGAGTCAGATTGATGCCTCGATTCGTTCGGCCGCACTATTTTTTGTGATTTCTGCGATTACTTGGTTACTGATTGGCACTGTCTTTGCGCTTTTGGTTGCTGTTAAGGCGCACCAGCCAAACTTCGCCAGCACCTTTGAGTTTCTCACATTTGGTCGAGTCCGTTCTGCGCACCTCAATGCAATGGCGCTGGGTTGGGCTAGTAACATCATCTTTGCGGTCGGTCTCTGGATTATGGCCCGCCTATGTCGTGCACCGATTATTCATAAGGGAATTCTGTTCATTGCGGGTGTTTTCTGGAACATAGGGCTGACGGTCGGTATCTTTGGTATTCTTCGCGGTGATATCACTTCGGTTGAGTGGCTCGAGATACCTAAATATGCGACGCCACTCCTGGCTATTTCTTACGCGCTGATTGGGGTCTGGGGTGTGATGGCATTTCGTTTTCGGAAAGGGGATCACGTCTATGTATCGCAGTGGTATATACTTGCAGCGCTCTTTTGGTTCCCATGGCTCTATGTTGTCGCACAGGTTATGATCATATGGCTTCCTGCGCGTGGTGTTGTGCAGTCGGTGACTAATTGGTGGTTCGCTCACAATGTATTGGGGCTCTGGTTTACACCGATGGCACTGGCGACAGCCTACTACCTAATTCCAAAGGTTTTGGGGCGGCCGATTTACTCTTACTATTTATCGGTACTCGGTTTCTGGGCACTGGCCATTTTTTATAATTGGGCAGGCATCCACCATTTAATCGGTGGCCCGATTCCTGTTTGGCTCATTTCGGCAGGTATCGTCGCATCCGTTATGATGGTCATTCCAGTCGTGGTGGTTGGTATCAATCACCACATGTCTGTGGTCGGCTTGCATAAGGAGGTCTGGCGCAGTCCGACGCTACGCTTTGTCGTTTTCGGAGCCATCTCTTACACATTGGTGAGCTTGATTGGTTCAGCCATGGCGCTTCGCACAGTCAGTGAAATCACGCACTTCACGCACTTCACAGTAGGACACGCACACCACGGAGTATACGCTTTCTTTACTATGATCATGTTCGGTGGCGTTTACTACATGATGCCTCGCTTACTTAAGCGCGAATGGCCCTCATCATTCTTGATTAAACTACATTTCTGGGCATGTGCACTAGGTATTACGATCATGGTTGTTGCGCTTCAAGTCGGCGGCTGGATCCAAGGCCTGGAAATGAACAATGCTGAAATCCCGTTCCTTGAAGTTGTTCAAAACACGATCCCTTGGCTCAAAGCGCGTTCGGTATCGGGTCTCTTCTTGACAATGGGGCATATTGCTTTCGCAGCCAATTTCTTCTGGATGCTCTTCGTTGCGGGTGCAGTCCGTGCTAAGCAAGGCCCAACGCTTCTTGGCTCAAATGAAGGAGGCGCGGTTCAATGAAAAACTTACCACTTCTTTTCTGCGGTATTTTCTTCGCACTCGCGTTTTCATTTACGGGTTTAATTCTGACTAGTCACATACAAATAGGCAGTCTTACGCAGACTACTGAGAGCCTTGAAGCGACCGATGATTTAGACGAAAACGGCATGCCAGTCATGGTGATGGCTGAAGGTGAACCTCTATATCCTGCCATGCCCGTCGGCCTTGCTCAGCAAGGAAAAGATATTTATATTTCAATGGGTTGCATCTATTGCCACAGTCAACAGGTGCGTCGCAATGAGTTCGGTGCAGATATTGAGCGAGGGTGGGGACCTCGTCAGACGGTTGCTCGTGACTATATACTACAAGAACGTGTTCTTTTAGGAACAATGCGAACTGGGCCCGATCTAGCGCACCTAGGTGGTCGCTACGCAGGAGATGCGGGGCGAGATTGGAATCACCTTCATTTATACAACCCGCGGATCGTCTCTAAGGGCTCAACGATGCCACCCTTTGCATTCCTATACGATGTGCGCCAAATTGTCGGTAAGCCCTCAGAAGAGGCCCTCACATTTCCTCCTGATTCTGAGTATGCTCCAGAGACTGGCTACGAGGTCGTGCCGACTCGCCGTGCCAAAGCATTGGTTGAATATCTCCTCAGTCTTAAGATCAACTATAGTTTGCCCGAAGCACCGATTCTAGAATAATGAGCAAAGAACACATCACAGATCCCAACGCAAAAGGCCGTGGATCTTTGGAGAAAGCGGCTATGCAAGATGAACACATGCAAGATGTGCATGCGCAGCTTATGCGCGAGAAGGAAGAGCCGCAGGAAGGTTTTTCGCCTGTTCCTATCTTCTTAATGTTTATTTTTGCTGCCCTCTGTTTTTGGGGCGGTGTGTATCTCGTTGAGCACTCTGGCGGCTACCGTTGGGATGCTTACTCCCCTGACTTTAATCCGAGTGCTGGTGCTCCCAAGCCCATTGAGATTGCCCTTTTTGACCGCGGCGCTAAGGTTTATCGCAATCAGTGTGCACAGTGTCACCAAGCGGATGGCAATGGTGTGCTAGGCGTCTACCCACCACTCGTAGCTTCCAACTGGGTTACTGGACATCCTCAGGTTGTTTCAAGGATTTTAATTAACGGGCTAAATGGCCCAATCGTAGTCAAGGGTAGTAAGTATAATGGCAACATGCCTGCGTTCGGTTCAAGTGGCCTCGCCTTGAGTGATAAAGACATCGCGGGTGTGATCACCTACATTCGGCAGGAGTGGGGCAACAGCGCTTCGGACGTGACCGTGGCGACCATCGCTGAATACACCGATCTCTATGCTGGGCGATCGGTTCCGTGGCAAGCCGCTGATCTTAAAGAAGGCCTGGGTCCAGTCCCTGAGGTCACGGCAGCGCTGGTCGAAGAGCTTACTGTTGATGGCGAACTTGCCACTGAAGACGACGTCACTAGTTATTAGCGCTAGAACATGCTGAAACAGCTCAGGTGAGCATCCGCTTTCTGACGTTGAATTTCCAAAAGAGTGTGACACCTTGCAGGTAATGCCGCCTTCAGAATCAGAACCCTTCGATCTTACAGCACGCTCGACTGTGAATTCGTGCTGGGGTGCGCTTGCAATGGAAGTGCTAGCACGTTTAGGCATTCGAACCGTGATCACCTCACCAGGGTCTCGTTCGACTCCTTTGACTGTCGCCGCGGCCCGTAATCCACGGATCGAGGCTCTCTCGATTCTTGATGAACGCTCAGCTGCTTTTTATGCACTTGGCCTAGGTAAGATTACAGGTCGTCCAGTTGCGCTGGTCTGTACTTCTGGATCAGCAGCAGCTAATTATTGGCCCGCAGTTGTCGAGGCTTCGATGGGTGGCACGCCCTTGCTTTTACTCACGGCAGACCGACCGCCAGAATTACGCAACTGCACCTCAGGACAAACCATTGACCAGTGTAAAATTTATGGTGATTACGTGCGACATTTCGTTGAATTGTCTCTACCGCAAGCATCGCCAGATATGCTAGCTTACCTTCGACAGACACTCGTCCATGCGGTGCACATTTCGCTCTGTGCTAACGCGGGACCTGTTCATTTGAATTTCCCTTTTCGTGATCCATTAGCACCCGATAGTGAGTCTTCCGAACCAGTCGTTGATGCGGAGACTCTTGAAGTAGCGTCGACTGTGATAACGCGTCCATGCGAAGTCGTTCCACTCGGTAGCGTCATCGACATGGTCGCTTTAGAGCGTTTGAGTAGTCATACAAAAGGTATCATTGTGGTCGGCACTGAGAGTCCTCGCTGCGGTGACGAAGCCTTTACTGATGCGATTGCCATGATCTCTGATAAGTTGGGCTGGCCTGTCATTACGGATGCCTTAAACCCACTGCGTAGTCACGCGGAGGGGAATCCGCTTTTAATAACACGTTATGATGCCTTTCTTAGTGATACGCATAAGGCTGACGAACTGTTCCCTACCGCGATTTTGCAGATTGGTAGCTTACCTACGAGCAAAGCACTCCGTGCGTGGCTCAGTTCGCTCGACGTTGTTTCCTTTTTATTGACGTCGCGCCCAATCAATACGGACTCTTTGCATCGTATCGCCACGCCTCTCTATGGCGATGCGCTAGCACTGGCTGAACACTTACAGCCACAACGGGTCGAAGCAAATTGGGCTAAGCTGTGGTCGGCAATCGAGCAGGAAACAGCAAATAAGCTCGATTCGAAAATACTTCCAATCGAGTCGATGTTTGAAGGTAAGGTCGCCTGGTTACTCTCGAAACATTTACCTGTCGATACGTCTGTTTTTCTCGCGAGTAGCATGAGTGTGCGCTATGCGGAATATTTCTGGGAGGCTAATAGCCGTGCGTATTCGTTTTTTTGTAACCGTGGTGCGAATGGTATCGATGGCACACTGAGCACAGCCCTCGGTGTCGCTCATGGGGGAAAGCCAAGTGTCTTGCTGACAGGTGATCTGGCTTTCTTGCATGATAGTAATGGGCTGCTAGCTGCCGGTCAGTTAAAGGGCAGTTTGACCGTCGTATTAATCAACAACAACGGTGGCGGTATTTTTGAGCATTTGCCTGTTTCGCAAATTGATTCTTCTTTTGAATATTTTTTCGCTACGCCGCAGTCAGTCGATTTGTCTAAACTCTGCAAAGCACATGGCATTCGCCATGAGCAGTTGCAAGACTGGAACAGCTTCATCTCTTCGATCACAGTTTTACCTGAATCTGGCTTAAGGATTTTAGAACTAAGAACGGATCGAAAGGCTGACCGAGCTACGCTGTCAGAAATTTTGAAAATTTAATCTTCAAACGCTTTAGAAAAGTTCCTTCTGGGTTTCTTATTATGAGAGGGTGCTACGAGAGCCTATTCGTCGTCGTCACTCGATTCAAGCTTGGGCGCATCTGACACATCACCGAAGATACCGCCTGCGGCAATACGGTTGCTTTTGCGATGCTGGTCACGCTCGTGCTTGGCTTGGCCTTCAACTGAATAACGGGTAAAGGGCACTGCGCTAAGACGAGCTGCAGGTATTGCTTTGTCAGTGATTTCGCATATGCCATAATTGCCGTCCCTTATTCGAAGTATAGCTTCTTCAATTTCAATAAGCGCATCTTGTTCGTTGGAAACCAGACTGAGCGCAAAATCACGATCAAAACTATCGGTTCCTAAATCTGCTGGGTTGGAAGTGTTTCCCGAATCATCTCGCGCATTGTGTTTGAGCGTGTCGGCTGTATGCAGGCTGATTTCGTTACTTACGTGCATACGCAAATCGATCAATAACTTGTAGTATTTCTTCCACTTTTTAGGCACTTCTTTTTCAACTAGTTCTGTGCTCGGCTTCTTTTCTTTTGGATTGAAGCCGAGGATGTCAGCAAGCGAGGCAGCTCCCAGCACGCGTTTTTCTAAGGGCTTGTCGTCGATCACGACCTTCGAGGCGGGTATTTTTTTTGCGGTGACTTTTTTGGCGACAGGTTCTGCTTCAACTGGAGCGACAGTCTTTTTTGCTGCCATCAGCTCTTCGACGTCGTCGAGAGAAAATACAATAGGGGTCGATTTTTTGTTGGCAGCCGCACCTTCGCGCGAGACGACGGCTTTTTTTAGAATATCCGGGGTCTCCTTTTTAATAGTCTGGGGAGTGGCGCTTTTCTTTCTAATGGGTGCCGCTTTTTTAACCATTTTTTTGGCGACAGTCTTCTTAGCTGCTTTCTTGGCTACTTTTTTGGCGACAGTCTTCTTAGCTGCTTTCCTGG
>QOOZ01000004.1 GCA_003331195.1 Puniceicoccaceae bacterium
GACTAGTATTATTCTTCCCTCCTTTGGTTTGAATCTGCCCGAAGAATGGCTGACGACTCACCAGGTCCGCGAAGTCTGTTTTGCTTTTAGCATTATAATTATAAGCATTTGAATCCCAGACAAAGTTATAATCAGTCTTCCCATGATTGAAGGTCGTATAGCCTTTAGCCTGCAAAAGTGATGGTAGTAATTGGTAAGTATTAGGTAATTGGATTTTTGGCCCACCCCGCGAAGACCTATGCTCATGCCCACCGAAACGGATGGCATTTTGTCCAACAATCATCGCAGATCGTGTTGCCGAACAAACAGGAGCTGGTACGTAAGCACGTGTAAACAAGACGCCTGAACGAGCGATCGAATCGATATGTGGAGTTGCCTCTGAATTGATCGCGTCACCATAACAGCCCATCCATGGCGAGGTGTCTTCAGCATAAATCCATAGAATATTAGGTCGCTCTGCAGCATGAGCCAACACACCGCTGAGCAAAGCGCTCATAGTAAGACAACTGGAGAAGAAAAAAGATGCCGACATAGTCAGTTGAAATTAAAGAGTATAGTATCTTTGAATAGCAGATTGGTGCAAGCTTGGCTACTCTACTAAGATCTATACGAACGTATTATATTGTAAGACAAACAAGGCAGAGCGAATGCGCAAAAATAGGTCCTTCTAATTGATGGCCTGGATGATATGCCTCTTGAGAATACAAACGCAATACGTAGATACAAAAAAGCCCTAAAGGATAAACTTTAGGGCTTTAAAATGGCTGCTCGGGCTGGGATCGAACCAGCGACCAAGTGATTAACAGTCACCTGCTCTACCGCTGAGCTACCGAGCAAAAAGGTATTTTGACTAGAAACTGAATGACACGCTCGTGAGTGTAACGAGCCAATCTAGCTCAAAGAGAAGTCGCCTACAAAACCAGCCGAATCTACGTTTACAAGCCAAAAAAAGATTAAGAGGTAAACCCTCCTACATTAATTAGCGCTACTGAAACTAATCGGGTTCTTGCTAGCTAGACGCGAATTTTGCGACGCGTTAATACCATAGAAAGAGCCATTAACCCAAAGATAGCAGCGTAGGATGAAGGTTCAGGCACTGCGGATACGTTGAAGGCACCTACCATTATAGGGTGGGAGGAGCAGTAGTAAGACAGGGTATCTGATTCAGGATCGAAGTTATTAAACGACAAGGTTAGCGACCTCCCGCCTACGATACCGCTAGTGTGTGAACCATCACCACTTATAGTAAGCTTAGTAGATGACGTGGCTCTATAACCTTGATCGCTAATGTAGAAAGGGTGACTTGAAGTATTTTTTACAAATGTATAGGTTTCGCTTATAAGCAGAGTATCAGCTCCTCCTGAAGTTATATAGAGATCTCCTGTAAGATCACTATTTTCAAAAAAACTGTAGGGCGAAGTAGAATAAATGCCTTCGCTCACATAGATCGTGGATGGAACAAGAGCAGTCGCAGTAGAACTGTAAGCGACGTAGCAAAAAGCAACTACAGTGATGCGTGCAAAAAAGGAACTAAATTTAGGATGTAAACGATGACTAAACATAATGTAAGAAGAATTGAGTGACTAATATAATTATAATAAAGCTGCATAAAGTGTCAAGTGAGTGCCTTATTATATTCTGCCCAAGCGAGTAGACAGCGATTTTCGTTCGCATGTAGCCTAAGCGACCAGTTTTCGCTTCAATGTTAGGTCTTTGAGGCTTCTGATGTAAGAGGCTTTAAACTAGGAAAAAGGATGGTGTCACGAATGCTTTCAGCTCCCGTTAGGAGGATGATGAGGCGATCGATTCCCAAGCCCATGCCGCCTGCGGGAGGCATACCATGCTCGAGCGCTGTCAGGAAGTCAGTATCCATATCCTGCTGCTCCTCGCCGACTTGATCTTCGAACATCTTGCGCTGGATGATCGGGTCGTTCTGTTCGGAGTATGCGGGGGCAATTTCCTGGCCGTTGATGCAGAGTTCGAAGACGTCGATCGTGCTGTCGTCGCCTTGAGTAATCTTAGCCAATGGGCAAAGCTCGCGTGGGATGTGCGTGACGAAGGTAGGCTGAATGAGCGTCGGTTCGATCAACTTTTCGAAAACGTTGTTAGTGATCTCGTAGTCTTCTAGTTCGCCGTCGACCTCAATGTTGAGAGCGCGGGCTTTGGACAGCTTGTCTTCACGCGAGTGACTGAACCAGTCCGCGTCGGCAGTGGCTTCGATGATGAGATCCTTATATTTTACTTCGCGCCACTCTCCGTCTAGGTGGATAGTGCTGCCGTCAGGTCGGGCAATTTCGAGACTACCGATAACGGTCTTCGCGACGTGCTGGATGAGGCCTTGGGTGAGCTCCATCATGCCCCGGAAGTCGGTGTAAGCTTGATAGAGTTCGAGCATGGTGAACTCAGGGTTGTGGCGGCGAGAGAGTCCCTCGTTGCGAAAGACACGACCGATCTCGAAGACACGATCTTCGCCAGCAACGAGCATCCGCTTGAGGTAGAGCTCTAGTGCGATACGCATATAGAACTGACAGTCGAGGGCATTAGAGTGCGTAACGAAAGGGCGCGCAGCGGCTCCGCCTGCCAGGGATTGCAGCATGGGCGTTTCGACTTCGGTGAAGTCGCGTTGCCAGAGATATTTACGCATCTCTTGAATAATCTTGGAGCGCTGACGGAAACGTCCGCGTGACTCTTGGTTGACAATGAGGTCTAGGTATCGCTGACGATAAATTTTATCGTCGTCTGTCAGGCCTGCCCACTTTTCGGGTAGTGGACGAAGGGACTTGGATACGAGCGTATAGCTTTCGGCGCGGACAGTAATCTCCCCGGTTTTGGTCTTAAATAGACGGCCTGTGATGCCGATGATATCGCCGAGGTCGAGCTTCTTGAAATAGGTGTTGTATTCGCCATCTGGCAATTCGTCGCGAGTGACGTAGGCTTGGATCTGACCGTCGCGGTCTTGGATCTTAATAAAGCTAGCCTTGCCCATGACGCGGAAGACGACAATGCGTCCGGCCACGGAGACCTTGGGCTGCGTTTCGTCAGTGGCATCCTCTTGATAGAGTTTGACTGCCTCTTCGGAGCTGTGGCTCTGCTCGCAATTAGCGGCAAAGGGGTTACGCGCCTCTTTGCAAAGATTTTCTAGCTTTTGTAGGCGCACGGCATAAAGATCGTGCGAGTTGTCGGGTGTGGCGGTCTGGTCTGTCATAGCAAACCGCGAATCTGCGCGGCTCCCCAGAAATGGCAAATGCAAATTCGACAGCGGCTGAATGAGGAAAAAGATCGGCAATGTGGGGGACTATGCTTTTGTACAATTCTGATTTAGGAATTAATATGACACCAATGGAATACACGGCACTGGGCCTTTGCTCGGTGATCTTCATACTAGGGCTCTTGGGCTCCCTGCTGCCAATCGTCCCAGGCACATTGATTGTCTGGGTCGGTGTGATTACCCACCGCCTATGGATGGGTCCAGAGGACTCGGTGACTTGGAAGATCGTGATCATCGCTGGTCTGCTGATGCTTATAGGGCAAATCGCTGACTTTGTCTTGGGCGCATGGGGTGCGCGTAAATTTGGCGCTACATGGAAGGGCACAATGGGTGCATTCCTCGGGGCTTTTATCGGATTTTTCATACCGCCTCCCCTCCTCTGGCTGGTCTTAGGACCCATTCTTGGTGCGGTGCTCGGCGAACTGGCGGCAGGACGCACACTTCAAGATGGTAGCAAAGCAGGCATCGGCACGGTCATCGGCGGCATCCTGGCCTTCGCCCTAAATTTTGGAATCAGCTTAACTGTGATCGCACTCTTCTTTATAGACCTATTTGTGGCCTAATCAAACAACGGGCATCCCCTAGGTATAACATTGTCGCTAAAAGACGGAGCACCCAAAGGGTGTTTTACGCAGCCCTTTTAATAGCTCTTGGCAAAGATCACGCGCTTGCCAGGCTGGCCAGTGAAGACACAAGGCACGACTTCGTCGGCAGTCGCGTTGGGAATACAACGCACCGTCACTTTATATTCTTTAGCGATCTTATCTTCGAGCTCAGAGTCGCAGCAGAAGCCCATTGAAGCGAAACCACCGTGTATTTCGGGCGCGTCGACGTTCTTTGGCGTGAAAAATTCGACAAAGTCTGCCTCGGTCGTGATCTCGCGAGTGTGCTCTTTCTGGAAGGCTTTGGCTTTGGCTAATAAACCAGCCTGCATCTCATCGAGCAAACTAGCGATACCACTAACAAATTGCTCTACTGGCATACTCTCTTTCTCCTTTGGTCCTCGATCGCGGCGACCAACGAAGACAGTACCTGCTTCCATATCGCGAGGCCCTACCTCGACGCGAAGCGGGATGCCCTTCTTAATCCAGCCCCATGCCTTTTCACCGCCTCGAATATCGCGGTCGTCGTACTCAACGCGCACACGCCCATCCATGTAGTTCTGGTCTTGTAATTGTTGCTTGAGCTCGAGGCAGTAGTCGATCACCTGCGGACGCGTCTCCTCCTTCGGTGTAACCGGAATAATAACGACATGCGAGGGCGCAATGCGTGGCGGTAGCACGAGACCATCGTCGTCCGAATGTGTCATAATAAGACCACCGACGAGACGCGTGGACACACCCCATGAAGTCGTCCAAGCAAACTCTTCATTCCCTTTGGCGCTGAGGTATTTAATGTTGCTGGACTTCGCAAAATTTTGACCAAGAAAGTGTGAAGTGCCCGCTTGGAGAGCCTTACGGTCTTGCATCATCGCTTCAATCGCGAAGGTAGCATCCGCACCTGGGAAGCGCTCCGCTTCGGTCTTTTCACCCGTCAGCACAGGCATCGCCATAAAATTTTCCGCAAAATCGGCATACACATCGAGCATCTGACGGGTCTCCGCCATCGCCTCCTCAGAGCTCGCGTGGACGGTGTGCCCCTCTTGCCAGAGAAACTCGGCAGTTCGCAAAAAGAGACGCGTGCGCATCTCCCAACGGACGACGTTGGCCCACTGATTAATGAGCAGTGGCAAGTCCCGGTAAGACTGCACCCATTTGGAAAATAGTTCACCGATGATCGTCTCCGAAGTCGGACGTACGATGAGCGGCTCCTCTAGAGGGCCGGCAGGCTGTAGCTTGCCATCTTCATCAGCTTCGAGGCGCGAATGAGTGACGACGGCACATTCTTTGGCAAAGCCCTCGACGTGGTCCGCCTCTTTTTGCAAGAAGCTCATAGGAATAAATAGCGGAAAGTAAGCATTTTTGTGACCGGTCTCCTTAAAACGACGGTCGAGATCTCCCTGAATATTTTCCCAGATTGCATAGCCCCAAGGCTTGATCACCATGCAACCACGCACGGGCGAGGTTTCGGCCAGATCGGCTGCCTTAACGACCTGCTGATACCATTCGGGGTAATCCTCCTCACGGGTGGGAGAAATTGCTGTTTTTAACTGCTTTGCCATTAGAATAGATAGCAAACGCGGACCTGTGGGGCGTGCAATGCCAAATTACAATCTAAGAAAGCAGAAATCGCCTCTCGGCTAGAACACTCACAGATTTATCAGGGCTTGTCAGGGCTTGTCAGGGCTTTGATCACCGAGCCAAGCGTCGCGCGCAAAATCAATCAGAGGCTCGAAGAGTCCCGGGAAAAACTTCACAAGTAGTGCAACAATTCCAATAATTATTATCAGCCTCAGGATGCACTTACCCACACTTTTGAGAATCTTAAATAAAAGAATCAATAGGACCACAAGAATGATCCAGAAAACGATGTTTCGCGAGGCGATAGCTTCTTGTAGAAGTTCCATTGTTTAGAATTTTGAGGTCACTGAGGCAGATAGCAAGCTTGTGTCAGCCCCTAAATTCGAATAGGCGAATCCTTCACACTGCCTAATATTCTCACCCGGAGATTAGTCTATAAAATAGGCATTCAGGCTACAATAAACCTAGTTCGTTTCGCCAATGTATTCTTGGCGCATCCAGTATTGCAGGCACTCGGGCACTTTCACTCGGCCATCAGCTTGAAGGTGGTTTTCGAGAATCGCAGCAAGCACCCTAGGCACGGCTAGGCCAGATCCATTGAGCGTATGCACGGTCACGGGCTTGCCATCGGCGCCACGATAGCGGATGCCAGCTCGGCGCGCCTGGAAGTCGGTAAAGTTCGAACAGCTCGACACTTCGAGCCAGCGTTTCTGTCCCGCCGCAAAAACTTCGATGTCGTATTGCTTGGCATGGGGGAAGCCAATCTCGCCCGTGCACATGCGGAGCACGCGGTAAGGCAAATCCAGCTTCTGAAGGGTCGACTCCACATTATCGCGGAGCTTTTCCAGCTCTTCCATCGAACTCTCAGCGTCTGTCCATTTGACTAGCTCAACCTTGTCGAATTGGTGCAGGCGGTTAAGGCCGCGAACGTGCGCACCCCAACTGCCGGCTTCACGGCGGAAACAAGGCGTGTAGGCGCAGCGCATAATGGGCAGGTCACCAGCATCGAGAATCTCGTCTCGGTAGAAATTGGTCACTGGCACCTCAGCGGTCGGAATCAAATAAAGGCCTTCGTTCTCGTCGACATACATTTGCCCCTCTTTGTCAGGCAACTGACCGGTGGCGGTGGCGCTCTCGGCATTGACCACAATCGGAGGCAGCACCTCCTCGTATCCATTGAGGCGAGCCTCCTCCAAAAAGAAATTGATCAAAGCACGCACGAGGCGCGACATTTCGCCCACATAGAATGGAAAGCCCGCACCAGCCGTTTTCACCCCACGGGCGAAGTCGATCCGCGACTCAAACCAAGGGATATCGAAATGCGGCAGAGCATGCGGAAAATCCGCATTGGCGTCTCCATGGGTCGAAGCGACCACGTTTTCATCTTCGCCCTTACCCACAGGAACGGAGGGATCGGGCAAATTAGGGATCGAGAGAAAGACTTCTTGAAAGGCCTCATCAGCCGCTTTGGCTTCGGCTTCCAGATCTTTAGCACGGTTGGCGATGGCCTTCATACCTTTGACCGCTTGCATGAACTCGGGCGAACCCTTGGCTAACGCCGCCATTTCCTTGTTGGCGGCCTTCTGCGCAGCACGTGCTTGCTCCGCCTCAGTAATTTTAGTGCGACGCACCGTGTCCAGTTCCAAGACTGCATCGATATCGGTCTTGAATTTTTTGTGGGCAACGGCAGCACAGACGACGTCGGGTTGCTCGCGAAGTAACTTAATATCGATCATTTTACCAGTAAGTCTGAAGACAGAAGTGTGTAGTCAGTCAAGACTGGATGCCAGCCAAGCAGGGATTAAGGCACCAGAAAACTCTTCCTCGAGGAAGCTGAAGACCGCCTTAGCGTAACAGACCTAGCTTAGTTCAGGCGCCACAATTTACCCATTCAGCAGATAATCGAAATCTTGACGCGTCAGGCCTGCTTTCGCGGACTTAGAACTAGGTTCTTCGACTAATTGTTTGAAAAGTTCTGCTTTGCGGGCTTTCAATTCCAACATACGGGCTTCGATGCTGTGCTGCATGATTAGGCGCTGGACGAAAACAGAGCGGGTCTGACCGATACGATGCGCACGGTCGCTGGCTTGATTCTCCACCGCAGGGTTCCACCAGGGATCTAGGTGAAAGACATAGTTGGCACGCGTTAGATTCAAACCAACACCACCAGTTTTGAGACTGATAAAAAAGAAGGCAGGGCCCTTCCCACTTTGGAAGAGTTGGACGATCTCCTTGCGCTTATTGACAGGAGTGCGACCGTCCATGCGGAGGTAATTGATGCCACGCTCTTTGGCGACCGCTTCCATTTGGTCAAGACCACCAATGAATTGACTGAAGATGAGCGCGCCATGACCTTCGGCCTGAAGCTCTTCGAGCTTGTCCGCCATGTAGCCGAATTTGGGCGCGTGCTCCGGCAGTTGTTTGCCTAACAACTCGGGGCTAACGCATACCTGGCGTAGGCGTAGAATCGCAGCGAGCGCGACGATGCCGGCTTGTTGTTCGGGGCGATCTTCGTAGGCCTCAGCCACCTCCGCTTTGACCTCAGCGACGGTGCGCGTGTAGATCTCTTTCTGCATGGGCGACATTTCAAGGAATAGTTCGTGTTCTTCCTTCTTTGGAAGATCCTTAAGAATCTTATCCTTGGTGCGGCGTAAAATGAAGGGACGTGAGCGGCCGAGAATACGGTCTGGCGCCTCGCGGAAGTATTCTTTAAAGGCCTTGAGAGTGCCGAAGATCCCAGGCACTGCTGCGGACATGACGGAGTAAAACTCAGAGGCGTTATTTTCCACCGGGGTGCCAGTCAAGCAAAGCGTAAAGCGGCGTGCGATCTGAGCGGCAGCTTTGGTCCGTGCAGCGGAAACATTTTTAAGGTTATGTGCCTCGTCAAAAACCACAATCTCGAAGCGGTTGCCCTCGATCGGGCTTAGGTCGAGACGAACTCGGTCGTAAGTGGTCAATAGAATTTGAGAATCATCGAGTGCCTTGTGCCACGCGCCCTTTCTCAAACATTCGGTGACTTTGAGGCTCGGCGCAAAACGGGCTAACTCTTCTTGCCAATTAAATACAAGGCTGGGCGGTAACACAATGAGGACGGGGGCTTTTTTGTGGTCGGGATTCTGCTCAAAGAATTGCGCGAGGAAGCCGATGGTTTGCACCGTTTTCCCCAGACCCATATCGTCGGCGAGGCAGGCACCAAAGCGGTGGCGGTAAAGGAAATCAATCCACGCACAGCCCTCTTGTTGGTAGGGGCGCAACTCGGCTTTCAAACTAGCCGGCTTCACAAACTCGCCTACGCCGTTGAACTGCGAAAGACTGGAAAAGAGATTTTCGGCTTCCTCTGGCAGGGTGACTCTTACGCCGTGTCTGCGTAACATGATCCAGTCAAGCATCTCGAGGCGAGAAACTTGTAAGGCGTCATCGTCCTTGGCCTTGGTGCCGTCGGGCTTTTTGCGGCGTGGGCGCAGCAGTTCGGCAAGCATTTCGAGGCCACCCTCGCCGCTTTCGATTTGTGGCATAATCAGGCTACCATCCTTATCCTCGATCAAGAGCTGCCCTAGAATGAGTTTCTGCCACTCCTCGGGGGCGATCGTTCGATCGCCACAACGAATCGATGGATGCAGCTGAAACCAGTCGATATCGGAGCCGGAAGCCTTGGTATCGACGGAAATGCTAAGCGGCTCAGAGCGAATAGCTTGCTCGTTAAATTGGACTTGAATGCCGAGCGTTCGGCAGACGGAGACAATGCGCTGCAAAGCTTCTGCGCCCGCTTCAGGGTGAACGAGTTCAATCGTACCCTCTTCTAGGTTAAGTAGGTCGGCGCGACTCGTGGCATCACTTAAGCTGAAGAGCAGCATGGCGACTTTGCGCAAATCAAGCCCGCCGCGTAGCCAGCGTTGGGCATCGTTATCCGCTAGCGTGACTTCATAATCAGCTCCATAGGTTTCGAGCGATTGCACCAACTTTTCCGCAATCTCACAGACACCGACACGATAATTAGGATCAAAGAGCTCGGGGTAATCGGGCTCGTAGGTTTCCATACCCAGAGCGTCAGCAGCTTGATCGGAAGAGAGCACGCGGCGCAGCAGGTCGGAAAGCGCACGCACGCGTCGCTTCGCACTGAGCAGCTTGCCCGCGTAAACGTGAAGCACTGGAGCGAGAAAGCGAGACTGCAACTCGTAAAGCTCTACGCGACAACCGTCGAGATTGAGCCGCAGATCAAATTCAAAGGCCTCCCATTCGCCCGCCACGTTTTCCATCGCGGTGAGATCAAGCTCGATCTGCACGTCCTTGGGCTTGACCTGCTTTGGCTTCTTTTTCGCACCTTTAACAGCGAAAAGATAGGCATTGCTGGATGATTGCGGCGTTAAATTCTGCTCGTTAAAGGCCTCCGTTTCCAAATCCATGCGGAGTGGCCCTAGATCACCCGCAAGGCCGAGGTCGCTGGAATGAACTTTGCAAACGCGGCTGTCTGATAGCAGCACAAGTGAGCTGTTGGGAATCAAATGGACGACATCAAGCTCCTCGCCCTTTGGATCTAAGAAAAGCATACGCCGCACAACTCGGTCGCCTGAGAGTGCGTGCAGGATCTCCATGCGCGCGGCCTGCCTGGCCATCCTCAAAAGATGGGGCTCACCCTCCAAGATGGAAGACACCTTAATCTTGGCAACTTTGGCTTTTTTTAGAAAGGACTCCAGCTTCGCCCCTGGATTGACGAGGCTAAACTCCCTGGACAGGCGGAAGCCATAGCTCGCGCTCATTGTGATACCAAAGTCTGCCAGAAAGTCTTTAGGCACTGGCCCCTCAATACTAAAGCCTAAGTTCCCGTAGGCATCGACCTCGGTGAGCTCAAACTCGACCGTCTGCTCGGGCACTTCCTCCTCGCCCTTGTGGCCATCACCACCAACATCGCGGTAGCCAAGTTGCTTACGCAGCTCTTGCGCATAGTCGTCGGGCATGTCGATGCCAGCCACGCTCTGCCCTTGGACGGAAAGGAACATAGCCGCCGCCGCCGCGACTGCGTGCTTACAGCCTCCGTAGTTCTTGCAATCAGGGCACTCACATTCGTGGACAAGGCGGCCGTCAATGACCTTGAGTATAATCTCGCATGCATGATGCCCATGCCCTTCGACAAGAGCCGTCATTTGCTTCGCCTTGCCATCCCACTCTAGGCTTTCAACCGCGAACTGCCGATAGCTGGCCAAACCGCTGTCGAGGAACTTGCGATCCCCAATATAATAGAGTTCACCGATATCGAGTTTCTCGAAGCCTTCCAGCCCTTCCAGTTTTTTTGTAGCAGTCCTTGTCATTGCAATCCTCGACTCAATACCCAAATATGATTTCGTTGCGAGCGTTAAATCAGAGAAACTTTTCAAAAGGTTCGCATTCCCGACTGCGAACGACTTGTATGCCGCTAATTTAAGCCTCAAAAAACCATCTTATTAGGAAAGATGACAGGTCGAAGCGGTATTTCATGAAGGCCATCACTAGGCAGGTCTGCCATACGTCTCCCTTTGCTTCAAGTGTTCGCTTATTGCGAGTGTTTTATCTTTACTCATTATGAGAAAAAATACGGTATTATTAGTAGTTTACCAACTTTGATATCATAGTGTATGCAATCTTTTAAAACCGTAGAGGCTAATCGACCTTGCCCAATAAGCGGAACCAATGAGGCTCTTGAGGTTTATGCGGTAGATCGTCACGGGAGGGCATTACGGAATGTAATTAACAAAGATTCTGGGCTCATCTACGTAGACCCGGTTCCATTTAAAAACACAGAAGCGTTTTATAAAACAGAATACCGCAAGTCCTACAAAGGTGTACTTACACCTAAACCCAAGCATATCTATCGCGCTGGCAAGAATGCCCTAAAGCGACTGAAGCTGTTAGAACCCTTTCTCAAGCCTGAAGCAAAAATCCTAGATGCAGGTTCAAGCAGCGGAGAATTCGTTTACCTTTCCGCAAAGAGGGGCTATATTTCGTCGGGGCTAGAAGCCAATATTCCCTACGCTGAATTTTCAAAGCAAGCTCTGGGAATCGAAGTAAACAACTATGCATTCTCAGAGTTTTCCACAGAAACGACGTATGACTGTATCACCTTATTTCATGTTCTGGAACATTTGGAGCACCCAAAAAGAGACCTGCTGCATCTTTCAAAAAACCTCCAAGTGGGTGGAATTATTGCCATAGAAGTACCCAACATTGCTTGTCACAAGATGGCATTGAAACATAAATGGCACCCTGGGCACCTCTACTCCTACACGCCCGCTACACTTGCGGCGCTGCTTCAAAGCCTAGGATTTGAAATCGTTCAGTGTGAGAAGGTCGATAAGGATGCGAATGTTTTTGGTGTTTTTAAAAAAAACCAAAATCCAAACCCCGTTCCATTGCCTCAAGAAATTCAAGCTCGAGCGCATGTCGAACGCTTAAGAAAAGATAACTTTATCTATTACTGCAACCTACTCACTTACATCAAACCAATCCCAAAACTAATCAAAAATTTCCAGGAAAAGTGTGCCGCCAATCGTAAATCGCCCATGGAGATCCTCGACTCATTAGTTATTTAAATAACTCTCAATTTGTTCAAATCCTGAAACTACACTCGATCCTGATTATTTTGCAGATTCAGAGGGAGCCAAAATTACAAAATAAGGCCGCGAAACCCACGGCGCAGCGTCAATCCAGTCGCACACCAAAGCAGTGGATTGGTCTCGCCACTTACATGCAGACTCATAAGTTTTGTTTCTGATTAACACAACCAGGATAACGAAATAATCATGCCCCGGCGAAAAAAATCTGCTTTTGAACGCTTCCTTTCTTTCAAACAGCACCGCCGACGCTTTGGCGCTTCAAAAATAACTGCTGACAGGGCAGATTTTGACCGCATGAAGCACGAAGTGGTAGACGCCGAGTGCAAGAGCGATACCCATGGCTCGGAAAACGATCTGCAGGCTCACCTAAATAATCTACGAAAGGAATTTCATGGCGCAACGGAACTGGAATATTACCATGCAAAACTAAATGTACTGCTACGGCGCGGTTTCCAAGCCAAAGAAAGCTTCCGCAAATTCACCGAGCTTTGGGAGGCCGAGTATGCATTTCTCATTGATCGGCTCAATACCCGTTGGCTAATTTCTGCCGTCGATAGCTTCATTGACCACCACCCGGATCCCCTCACCCGCGCTTACGCCTTTACCGCAGTGACCCTGATCAACACCTGCAAGGTCTACGAAAGTGAACGCTTTGCCTGTAAGACGCAAACAACGCCCACCGATCCCAAGCAAATTGAAACGCTTCAAAATGGAAGAGTAGCCTTCTTTGACGGAACCTCCGCTTTCGTCATCGGAACCGACGATACCCTTCGCAATATGCGCTGGCGTCTAGATAGCCTACCAGAAGCACCTCCAACTTCTCTTATATTGAAGGAACTCTTCCACCGAGTAAACATCCATGAAACCGCCTACAAACGCATGAAAGAGAAGCACACCCGTAAAAATACGGTCTGGTGGTAAAAGCAATGCGAGCCCTCGTCATAAATTTAGCACGCTCTCGTGAGCGCATGGATTTCCAAACAGTTCAACTAGCAGGTCTTGGAATCGAGTTTGAACGCGTAGAGGCAATTGATGCGGTTGCGCTCGATACGGACACCTATCAAACGAAAGCCTATGACTGGGAACGCCCGCTGCGCGATACCGAGGTTGCCTGCAGCCTCAGCCACACAAAGGCATGGCAGATCGTTCTGGAATCAAACCGTCCACATCTCGTTCTGGAAGACGACGCCCTCCTCTGTTCCAAAACCGGCACCCTTATTCAAGCCCTCGAATCCTATCACAATTATGATTGTGTAAATCTGGAAACCCGCGGTAGGCGCAAAACCGTCAGCAAAAAAAAGACTCCGCTGATTGAGGATTTTAAAATCTCTAAACTAGTCCAGGACAAAAGCGGAGCCGCAGCCTACGTCCTCTGGCCCGACGGCGCAAAAAAACTCCTCAATTGGATTGAAACCCGCGGCCTAGGCCTAGCAGATGCCATCATTGCCGCGGGGCCTAGCCTCCGCCACGGACAAATCGAGCCTGCCGCAGCCCTTCAACTCGACTGTTGTCACCTCTACGGCATCGAATGCCCCCTAGAAACACAGACCCACATTCACCACGTCGATAAACCTAAAGCAAAGATGGCCCTACCTTTTCGTTGGCGAAGATTACTTGCCCAGCTGAAAATCGCCCTGCGAAAAGCGAGCGCACTTGCTACAGCAGAATCTAAAGAAATCATACCTTCAAAAGATACACTTTAATTCGATCATGGAACCCCAACGTAATATTGTTTTAGTCATAAATGACCTCAAGGGTAACG
>QOOZ01000040.1 GCA_003331195.1 Puniceicoccaceae bacterium
TCACTCTAGTAATGCTTTTGGCTCAACTAATCTTGCCGGTGTAGCCGACAACGGCCTTGATTACACCAATATTCAGGTTGCATTCACGCAAGTTGTGCCCGAACCGTCGGCTTACGCTCTGTTGCTCGGTGGATTTGCTGTGATGCTAGCAGTCGCTCGTCGTAAGCAGCGCGCATAGAAGTCACAGAAATTAACACTTCAAAAAAGCCGGTGCTACGTAGGTATGCATCGGCTTTTTTGTGTCTAGCACTAATCAAAATGCCGCACCCCTATAACTATGGATTGAGCGACGTTTTATGCAACTATCCATGAGCTGTTTTTTGGCAACTTGTAGGCACAGCTGAACAAGTAACTCGCTGATATTAGCCTTGCCTCTAGAATACCGCTGATGGCATTGTACTTATTAATAATTATTAACTTTTGTGCGTTCGGCGAACTTCTATGCTAGTTCGAATCACGCTTGAGAATAAATAGATACTCACTCGAAATCACCCTATGTTTGGAAGCTATCTCACCCAATGGGACCTATTGGTCATCGTCTTTTATTTCGTCTTTCAGTTCAGCTTAGGCTTTATTTTTAAAGCATTTAGTAAGGACGCGAGCGACTACTTTCGCGGTGGCGGCAGTATGCTGTGGTGGCTGGTTGGTGCCTCAGCATTTATGACCCAGTTCAGCGCTTGGACTTTCACTGGTGCTGCGGGTAAAGCCTACGTGGACGGCACACTCGTAATGGCGATCTTTTTCGGTAATGCGCTGGGTTATTTTTGTAACTACTTGTATACGAGTTACCGCTACCGACGTATGCGGGTAGTCACTGCGATTGAAGGAGTGCGTGACCGCTTCGGCCCCGTTAATGAACAAGTCTTTACTTGGTTACAGGTGCCGATGAGTGTGGTGTATGCTGGCATCTGGCTCAATGGATTGGGCATTGTCGCTTCTAGCTTCTTTAATGTAGATCCAAGCTTTACAGTTCTGATCGTAGGAGTGGTCGTCGTGCTTATGTCGGTCATGGGGGGCTCTTGGGCCATCGTTGCCTCTGATTTCATGCAGACCCTGCTCCTCATGTCGATTACGCTGGTCGCATGTTTCTTAGCCTTGAGTCATCCTGCGGTCGATGGCCTGAGCGGTTTACTAACAAAGCTTCCTGAGGGACACCTCAAACCATGGGATGCGGAGGATGCGACCTTCGTCTATTTTTGGATTTTTGCGGCCTTTGTTATACAGTCATTTAAGTTAAATAATATGTTCGATGCTTATCGCTACCTCTGTGTAAAGGACGACAAGCAGGCGAGAAAAGCCTCGTTAATGGCATCGATCCTCATGTTCGTGGGGCCTTTCATCTGGTTCATCCCACCGATGGCGGCGCGCATTATTCAACCTGACCTAGCGCTCGTCTTTCCAGAACTTGGCGATAAAGCCTACGAGGGTGCCTTTGTCTTTATTGGCCTAGAGCTGATGCCACTAGGTATGGTCGGCCTGTTACTCTGCGCATTGTTTGCGGCAACTATCTCATCCATGGACACTGGCTTGAATCGTAATGCGGGCATCATCGTCAAGAATTTCTATCAACCGGTCTTTCGCAAAAATGCTTCTCCAGGACACCTATTACTCGCCGGTAAAGTCATCTCTGCACTCTTTGGCGCATTAATCATCGTGGCAGCTCTAGGTATGCAATCGATCAAGGAATACGACCTATTCGATATTATGATTCTATTTGGCGCTTTAATCACGATCCCCTATGCCATGCCCCTCGTTTGGGGAATTTTCATTAAAGGCGCGCCTCGCTGGTCCGCCTGGAGCTCTGTGCTAGTTGGGATAGGCTTCTCAATATTTGCAAAATATATTTTAGACCCCGCTTGGTTCGGCTATGAAAACCTCTCCACGCGTGAGGCCAAAGACTTTCTCTACATCTGGAGTGGGGTCGGCAATATCGTCGTCTGCTCGCTTTGGTTTTTCTTCACTGTTTGGGTGGCGAAGCGCATGAAGGCAGCCATCCCTCAGCAAGTAGAAGATCTCTTCGATCGCTTAGCTCGCCCGGTGGACTCGACCTCTGAAGGCGGCGTTGAGTCCGACGGGATTCAAGCAAAAGTGTTGGGCATGCTTTGCCTCGTCTATGGCGGCTTCATCTCATTACTTGGGATAATTATCCCAAACCCAATGACTGGTCGTATGTGCTTCTTCTTTTGCGGCTTTTTAATAATGGCAATCGGTGGATTACTCTACCGCGCTTACCTTGTGAAAAAGCGCGCATTATTATAATTATAACCGGATCAATAAAAATGGAGCGCTGATAAAACTGCGAATTAACAGTACCTAGCATCGGAACCTAACCTGATATTCATTCAAGCGCATACTGCAGGCTTCCGATCTTACAGCAGCGGCTCTACCCGCTCCAAGGCTTAAACCAGATTAGCTAGCAAACCTTGTCCTAAATTTATTATATGCAATTTCTTTTCGATAGAAATATTACCAGGATATTGTGCGTAATGCCTCTACTGCTGTTCGCTCAGTCAATCCTAGCGACTGAGTCAGCTTTGTGGACACAATTTAAAGAGGCGAAGTTATCTGCGACAGAGCCCACCCTTCCAGACTTCTCTTACGCGGGTTATAATTATTCAGAGACACCCATTCCTGACACTTCTAGTTGGCCCATTTTTGATGTCACTGATTATGGAGCGGTGGTTAACGACGGCAATTACGACGACGCTGCTATACAAGCTACCATCGACGCTGCGCAAGCTGCCGGTAGCGGCATTGTTTTCTTTCCCGCGGGAAGATTGATGCTCAGCCCAAATACCACAGTCGGTGAAAATATTTTTGTCACTGGTTCAAACATACTGCTTCGGGGAAGTGGTTCTGGCGAGGACGGCACCATTTTATTCAAGGATAAGATGAAAGTTGAAAATGGTCGTTTCATCTTTGAAATTGGGCCAACTGATACCTCTGAATCAGAATTAACGACAGTCGTCAGTGCTGCGCCGCGCCAAAGTTATACTATTGAAGTCGCCGACGCATCCAGCTTGAGTGTTGGCCAAAGAATTATCATTCATTGTACTAGTCTCTCCTACGCGGCGGAATATTATTCCCCGCAAATCATCAATCCAGATTGGACACGAATTAGTCAGACGAATGGATTCAACATACGTGAGCTACACACCGTCGAATCAATCAACGGTCATACGATCACTCTGCGCGAACCGCTTCACCTGCCCTTGATCCTTACTAGCGATCCGATCGAAGTGAAATCACATAATAGGATCGTCAACATTGGTATCGAGGACATCCAGTTTAAAGGTAACTGGGACAGCTACCCTGAAAGTTTCGTCCATCACAAAGACAATATTCATGATTACGCGTGGAATGCGATCCGCTTTGATAATGTCGAAAACGGATGGATGCGTAACTGTGATTTCAAAGACTGGAATCAAGCGGTCTACTTCGACGGATGTGCGGCATTTACTGTAGAAAATGTTATTTTTAGCGGCAAAAAAGGACACACCTCGATACACACTCGACGTTCATACGGTATATTGATCAAAGACTGCCAAGACACCGCTGGGCATCATCATGGACCCGGAGTGGGCTACTGGGGCTGCGGCACAGTGTATCTGCGTTACCAAATGGCCGGAAACCAGCGAATTGATGCGCATTCGGGCAGTCCATATGCAACCCTGATGGATGGTGTAACTGGCGGGCATTTTGATGGGAATGGTGGCCCCTACATTAGCTATCCACACCATGGCAGAGACTTTGTCGCTTGGAATTTTAATGTAGATGGCGGTACTAGCACTTACGACTTCTGGCCAGATTCGCGCAATGGCCACACATTTTCGATGCCGATTTTCGCCGGTTTGCAGGGGCAGAGTATCTCCCTTACCGCGGGGAGCTATCAAGTAAATGAATCTCCCGGCAGCGCAGTTGAACCGGCATCCTTATTTGAGGCACAATTACAATTTAGACTTGGACCTACCGTAGAAACAATGTCGGTCTCAAGTCTCCGATCCAATAGCGCGACGGCGAACGCGAAGCTCTTATCTGCAGGACAAGGGACAGCAGAGGCAGGCTTTTACTGGGGCTCCACAGACGGAGGAACGGATCCTCAAGCATGGGCAAATTTTCAAAGTTTGGGATCAGTGACTGTGGGAGCAATAAGTGCACAACTAAGCAACTTGAACCCAGACCAAACGTACTGGTATCGCGCTTGGTCTTCGAATTCACACTACGAAGGCTGGGCGAGCGATTCTGTAAGTTTTACGACGAATCCAGTCACCGCTGACGGGTCCATTCTAAATCCTGAAAATTTCACAGCTATCGAGCAGAGTATCACCAGCGCGACCCCGGCACTCACATTTGATACGGATACTTTACAAGTAAGCGGTGGTCTAACGGGTATTGGGCATTATGGTGTCAATCAAGACGGGTCCTTGGTCTCAGTCTTTCCCTTCCAGGCAGTTGATCTCAGTAGCCCACCAGTCATCACCGGCAAGCTACCCTTCGTGCTCATGTCAGAAACGAATCTGAGAGTGAATACTTCTATAACAGTAGATGGTAGTAAAGGCAGTCACACACAACATGGTATAGGGATCAGCGGTGGCGGCGACGGTGGCGATGCCAACCGCCCAGAAACTCCAGGTAACCCGCTGGACGGTCAGGGCCCAGGAGGCAGCTCGGGAAATAGTCTGGGTACAGATTCGACTACATCGGGTGGTGCAGGATTTGGCGGATCAGGCGGTGATGGCGGTGACGGCAGCAGCGCAGGTGGTTCTTCTTATGGTGATACACAACTAAGCTCACTGATTGGCGGTAGTGGCGCAGGAGGCACCCTCAATAAAGGTGGTGGCGCGGGAGGTGGCGCCATCGGTCTAGTTGCAAGCGAAACACTCGAAGTGACTGACAACGCTACAATTAGGGCTAGAGGCGGCAAGGGCACGGGAAGCGGCTCGCAACTCACCTCTGGAGGCGGCAGTGGCGGTGCTATCTTGCTTCGCGGTGAGTATGTTATCATCAATGGAATTCTTGATGTTAGCGGCGGAAACGGCGGCGATGCAAGTGGCGGCCAGTTAGGCGGCGGCGGCGGCGGCGGCGGACGCATCGCGATCTATTACCACCGGTCTTTGGACACTACAAATTCAACCCTCACAGTCAGTGGCGGGCAACCCATCGGCACGTCTTCATCCGCGCAAACGGGTAACGATGGTACGATTTACACAGGCTTAGACAATGACGGATTAGCTGCCCAATGGCTGAATAATGAGACCTCTATAGCAGACCCCACGACCATCGATTGGTCGACCGATTACGATAATGACGGCCTCAGCGCTCGCCTTGAATACAGCTTGGGCGGCTCCACCACAAGCGCAGACACCGCACTGTTACCAAATCTGTCTACAGATAGCAGTGGTGCGATGCAATATCGCTACAGTCAAAAACAGTCTGGCATCGATCCAGCCGACTACATTGTCAATACCACGACCACTCTGGAGCCTGACGACTGGACATTACTCGTGCCTCAGAAGGTCGAAATTATCCCACACCCAACTTTAAGCGGCTACAACCAAGTTACAGTCACCTTGCCCAGCGGGGAGCTGCGCCGCTTCATACAGCTGCGCATAAGACAGTAAGAAGACCCAACTCAAAGAACATCATGACAATAAATAAGAATCCCATCTTACTAGGGCTCTACATATTTCTGACCGTCCTGTCTATTCAGGCGGAGGAATCTATCCTGCGAGTAGAAAACAAAAGTGAATTAATTAGTGCCATAGCAAAACTAAAACATGGCACGACCTTAGAATTAGCTGCAGGGAAATGGGACTCGGTAGAGATAAATATTACGGCCAAAGGCACCGCAGAAGCGCCTATAGAAATTCGTGGTTCGGCGGATGGTAAAACCATACTAACAGGTCGCTCTTGGGTTGGAATGGGCGGCCAATACATTACGCTCCAGGACTTATATTTTCTGGAAGTTGAGCCGCCCGAATCAAAGAGTGCAATTGTTGAATTTAGAGATTCAGACAAGAGAGCAGGCAAAAACAACCGCATAAGTGATTGTGTCTTTGAATCCTGTAACCCTAAAAACTTAGATCGCCGCTATATGTGGGTGCGTTTGTATGGCTCGGAAAACCGAGTCGACCACAATCTTTTTGCGAATCAACGGCACAGCGGAGTGACAGTCCAAGTCAGAATGGAGCAATCGATTGCTCAGCACCGCATCGACCACAATCATTTTATAGATCGAGTTGAAGGTAATGGCAATGGATTTGAAATTATTCAAATTGGGCAGAGTGCTGACTCACTCAAACAGGGTAATTGTTTGATCGATTCGAACTTATTTGAGCGTTGTGATGGAGAAACTGAAATTATTTCTAATAAAACCTGTTCGAATGTCTATCGGGCAAACCTTTTTATTGAGTCGGCTGGCACACTGACACTTCGGCATGGCGACAATTGTATCGTCGAGGGAAATGTATTTATCGGCAAAGGGAAAGAGAGCTCGGGTGGAATTCGGGTGATCGGCTCTGGGCACAAGATTAGGGATAATTATTTTGAGGGCATCTACGGTCAAACTGGTGGAGTTATTGTCCTCTACGCTGGTATTCCAGATTCGCCTCTAAATGGTTATTTCGCCGCAGATAATTCACTAATCGATAACAACATTCTGATTAATTGCGAAGGCACGGCATTGTGTTTGGATGGAGGCTATGGAGAGCGAGGCCGCAGTATACTACCTGAAGGGCTCAAAATTAGTAATAACCTCATACACAGCACTTCCAATCCTGCGGTTGATACATACTCAGGAAGCCTAGCAAACGTCGATTTTATTGAGAATATTACTACGATTAAGCCGCATCAAAACCGTAAGCATCCCAACGGGATAGCGCTCAAGGAGCTCACATTAGAGCGCGGTGCTAGCGGTCTTTTCGACGCAACTTATTTAGATGGATCATCGGCTTTTCAATATAGTCAAAGCACGCCAGAGCTGCTTAGACGAAGCGATATAGGGCCATCTTGGCATGTCGCATTACCTCCTCTAGTGGTATTAAATCCAAGTCAGGTTAGCCGCGTCGTTCGCGGGGATATCCCAGGACTCAGTTTATTACTCGAAACTGTTATCGATAAGGCAGAAAAAATTGTAGCACAGAAAACAGTCTACTCCGTGGCGACTAATGACAAAGTCCCTCCAAGCGGAGACCTCCGCTCCTATTATAGTACTGGACCTTACTGGTGGCGTAATCCGGAGACTGCAGATGGCTTACCTTATATTCGTCGTGATGGGGAGTTTAATCCTGAGCGAGACTTGGTGTCAGATCGCCCAGCATTACACGCGATGATCTCTGACGTATGGGCACTAACCATCGCCTACCAAGCTACTGGCTTTGAACCCTACGCGCTCTTTGCTCAAAGGCTAATCCATTTTTGGTTCCTGGATGAAAGTAGCGGTATGCTCCCTGATTTAAATCACGCCCAAGCGATTCCTGGTATAACAGAAGGCCGCGGTACAGGTATTATCGATACCCTAGTTTTCGTGGACTTAGTCGACGCACTGCGATTATTAGAAAATTCCTACACTTGGCCATTGAGTGAACAAGTAGCAGTCAAAGTTTGGTTTGATAAGTTCCTTAATTGGTTAAGTAAGCATCCGAACGGAATAGACGAGAGAATGGCGAAAAATAATCACGGAACCGCTTACGATTTACAGCAAATCGCTATTGCCAATTACCTCGGCAAGCATGACCTAGCGGTTCAAATTATAGAGCGCGTCAAGACCGAGCGTATTCCCAAGCAGATTACTCCAGAGGGATTACAACCACTAGAATTCGCTCGCACTCGCTCGTGGAGTTATTGCACTGAAAATATGGAACACTTTTCTCGCATTGCTGTAATTGCTCGGAAATATGGCGAAAGTTTATTCGATTACCGATCCGAAAATGGTGCGAATCTTCTAAGCGCAATCAATTACTTGCTCCCACATGCTTGTGATCCAAAGGCGACTTGGAAAGGGAAGCAAGTTACAGAGTGGCAGTCCGAATATATCTACGCAACTGCTTCAATTCTAAGTCGATTCATAGAGAATGATGCATTTAGCCAGATCATAGATTGTATCCCTAGGCCGCATGATGCCTTGCTTTCAGAATTAATGAAGTAGTCCGCTATTTAAATTAGGCAGAATTGCTTCCGGTATTTAAGGGGACTCAAGCGATACTTGCTTTTGAAACTTCGGCTAAAGTGCGGCGCGTTACAGAAACCGCAGAGCGCTGCAATATCAGTCATCGAGGAGTGGCCGTGTTCTAAAAAATGCTGCGCGTTATTTAGACGAATTTCTACGAGTGCCTCATGCACACTCTTGTGCAGCAGTTCTTTAAAGCGCTTCTCAAGGCTACGCCTTGGAAGTGCCGCAGCTGCAGCAATATCATCAGTGCCAATCGACCTCCGATAATTTGTATTCATAAAATTCAAAGCCTCCACTATCGCCGGGTCCGCGATCGCTAAAGCATCGGTACTCTGTCGCTTCGTCACTCCTGTGGGAGGGATGAGTAGTGCCTCTTCAAAGTAATCTCCATTAATGATCGAATCGAGGCGTAAGGCTCCTTCGTATCCTATGCGCTCAAGATCATGGTTGACCGACGACAATGGCACTGGCTGATTCTCACAAATTAAACGATTATTATCCGTCCCCAAAAGGGCGACGCGAGCGGGTACGGACAGACCGCAATCCAAGCATAAGTTCAACAACCACGCCGCATCATCATCACTCTTACAAAATACTGCAACCGGCTCTGAAAAAGATTCAAGCTGAGCTAGAATCTTTTTGCGCTTGGGTGCACCGCTCCCAGATAAACGGCAAAAATTAACCCCTGGGGGCAGTGCCTCTCGAAAACCTTTACAGCGCGCCTCTCCGACTGGATCACGGCTCAAAGCAAACCAAGCAAAATTATGATGCCCAAGTATGCCGAAGTGTTCTGCTGCGACACGCCCAATGCATCCATTGTCAGCGACCACTCTCGGTAGATCTATATCCGCACGCCATGAGGACAAGTCAACTGTGGGCAATTTTGCCCGTTGGATAAAAGATGCCAGGCGCTGACTTCGATTTAAAGATGTTATAATTCCATCGCCGCGCCATTGTGCAGGTAATTGGAAAGTCTTCAGTAAACTAACATCTAAATGCCAATTAAGCACGCGGGCAGCCCGTGCAATTCCTGCATGCGCATGAGAATCATAGCTCCCGAGAAGCATAAGAATTTTACGACTTCGGCTCATTACGCAAATATGCAAATATTTTATTAATTTTACAATATTAATAAATAAGATTTTTTGCTATTGTATGGAGATGTCATTATTTAATCTGAACGATAAAGTCTATGCCGTGACCGGCGCAAGCGGAGCGCTTGCAGGTACAGCTGCTCGATATTTAGCGCAAAGTGGCGCCCGAGTGGCATTCATCAGTCGCAGCCAATCTAAACTTGATGCGGCGGTGAAAGGTCTAGGTCCTGAGGTGGCTACTTTTCCATGCGATGTCACAGACCGCAAGGCACTCAAAACTACCCTTGCTCTCATACTTGAACGATTTGGCCGTATCGACGGCCTTATTAACGGCGCTGGAGGTAATATGCCTGGCGCCACGATCAGTCCCGACGAGACCGTCTTTGACTTAGATTTTAATGACTACGAGAAAGTGCTACAATTAAACCTTTCGGGCACACTGCTGCCCTCCCTAGTTTTTGGTGAATATTTTGCCGAATGCAAACAAGGCGTGATCGTCAACTTTTCCTCTGCCAGCTCTCAGCAAGCGCTCACTCGGGTACTAGGATACTCAAATGCGAAGGCTGCAGTCGATAATTTGACTCGATGGATGGCCACCGATTTCGCTCAAAAGTTTGGTGACGGAATTCGTGTCAATGCAGTCTGCCCCGGCTTCTTTGTGGGCGATCAGAATCGCTCACTTTTACTCAATACCGATGGATCCACAACGGATCGTGGTCGACAAATTATAAACAATACACCCATGGGTCGATTTGGTGATGCGCAGGAAATCTGTGGAGCAATACACTACCTCTTGACCGATGCTTCGCGCTTCGTAACTGGTCAAGTTTTGCACATCGATGGCGGGTTTGGAATCTATTCTGGAGTTTAAACGAACAATTTATGATACGAATTTTACTCACAACAACCTCTTATCAAGATACACCAGGTCCGCATCATGACCTGCTTGCCAGTAGTGGAGCTGAAGTTGTCTACGCGAGAGGCCCGCTAAGCGAAGAAGATATGCTGGAATATGCCGGCGATTATGATGCCTTTTTATGTGGTGACGATGCGATCAGTGAGGCAGTTATTCAAAAAGCCCTACCCCGGCTTAAAATTATCGCTAAGTACGGCATCGGGGTGGACAAAATCGATGTCGATTATGCCACTGAAAAAGGCATTCCAGTGGCTTTTACGCCGGGGGTCAATCACACCACAGTAGCCGAGCATTGTTTCATGCTCATGCTTGCGCTGAGCAAGAAACTTATCGAGCATGTAGAATGGACTAAGCAAGGTCTATGGAAACGGGAAACGGGAAACGAAATCGCAGGTAAAACCTTAGGTATTATTGGCCTAGGCAGGATTGGTCGAGAGATGGCAATCCGAGCAAACGCATTTGGGATGAAAGTGCTCGCGCAGGACATTTACTGGCCAGAGGTGTTTGCGGAAGAGCACCACATCACACGCATTGAAAATCTTGACCAGCTATTTAGCGACTCTGACTTCATATCACTGCACACAAATTTGACTCCAGAGACACAGGGCTTGGTCAATAGCGCGTCGATTCAACAAATGAAAAATAGCGCCATTCTTATTAATTGCGGGCGCGGAGAGCTCGTCCATGTGGATGATATTCTAACTGCCTTGCGGGACAATACATTAGGCGGCTACGGAGCTGATGTACTCGATGTAGAACCTGCAAGTGCAGATCATCCACTTTTGTCTGCGCCCAATTGTTTGATTACTCCACACATTGGATCCCGCACTCACGAAAGCGTTATCCGCCAAGCGACCAAAGCAACGGATAACCTCCTGATGCTTTTGCGGGGGGAATCCCCACATGCTCAGGTCAACGATTGCCAGCCACCTGTGGCTCTCATTTAAATAGAAACTAAGATGTCCGAAGAATTTCATATCGTTCAACCAGCCGCTCACAATGCATTAGTCGAAGCTGCCTATTTGCACCGCGGGTTTAATCAACACGAGTCCGAGGCGGCCGCACGATTCGGGGAATACGCTGCGAGGCATGGTGTGCGCACTCATAATGCGATCAAAGCCCTACATCTTGATGAGCACTTTGGCAGCTCTGCTGGAGGCTGTATACCCTGTGCTGAGATCGAGTCGATCCCCTCTCGGTTTGCCGCCTGCGAAGTGTGGAATGCAAACAAAAAGATTGGGCAAGCAAGTGCTTATGCTGCGATCGATCGTGCGATTGAGCTAGCCGACAAATATGGAATTGGTCAGGTCTCGGTAGATAATGCCTTCCACTATTTATGGGGCGGAGGCTACGTCATGGAAGCAGCAAAGCGTGGCTACATTGCTTACACGAACTGCACAGCTGCGCTTACTGAGGTCGTTCCATTCCAAGGGAAGTTCCCTACCCTGGGGACCAACCCACACAGCTGGGGATTTCCGACCACAGATGCCATTGGCTTTCCGATCGTCATCGATTGGGCTACGAGCGTAGTGTCGATGGGTCGAGTGCAACAATTCATTCGTGAGGGAGCGCAATTACCCCCCGGAGCTGGGGTCGATTCGAAGGGCCTACCGACAACAGACCCAAATCAGGTGAGCGCCCTCGTTCCCTTTGGAGCCCATAAAGGCTACGGTCTCTCCTTGATCAATGAACTAGTTGCAGCTCTCATTGGAGGCAGCCTACCAACTCTACGTTGCCGTGATATTCCAGCGGGAGAAAAATCGACTCCTGCATTTTATTTTCAAATCATTCATCCAGATTCACTCAATGCGGGCGCCTATGTAGAGGGGCGCGATCAAATTACCAATCTAAAAGCTGTCATCAATGACATCCTCGGTCACGGCAATGAGAACTGTCTATTGCCCGGGCAATTAGAGGCTGAGTGGGCAGAAAAAGTCGAAGCCGCGGGGGGCCTACTTTTCACCGAGGCTGAAATTCAAGCATTTAACAAGATCGCCACTACTTGTGGGGCACAAAAATTAACATTCTAATATAATGTCACTAGATATAAAATCTTCGGAGAACTGCCAGTATGGGTGCATCTCACTCGGTGAAGTAATGCTCAGGCTGGATCCGGGTGACGGTCGGGTTAACACCGCTCGTCAATTTAATGCTTGGGAAGGCGGCGGGGAATATAATGTAGCCCGCGGCTTGCGTCGCTGCTTCGAATTAAAAACTGCAGTGGTGACTGCTTTTGCCGACAACCCAATCGGTCGACTCGTCGAAGACTTCATACTTCAAGGTGGGGTCGATACTACCCTCATTCAGTGGCAGCCTTATGACGGACTTGGACGTAAAGTCCGCAACGGGCTTAATTTTACAGAGCGCGGATTTGGCATACGCGGCGCGCGCGGCACAGCTGACCGTGGACATACAGCTGCCAGTCAGATGAAGGTAGGCGATGTCGACTGGCACCATATTTTTGGGGAATTAGGCACCCAATGGTTTCACACGGGCGGTATCTTTGCCGCACTCTCGCAAAGCACCCCAGAAATGGTCATCGAAGCTGTAAAAATTGCACAGCAATATGGCACGATTGTTAGCTATGATCTGAATTATCGGCCGTCGCTATGGAAAGATTTTGGCGGCCTTAAAGAGTGCCAAGCGGTCAATCGTGAAATCGCAAAATATGTCGATGTCATGATCGGGAACGAGGAAGACTTCAGCGCTTGCTTGGGCTTTGAAGTGAAAGGGGTAGGTGAGCATTTAGGTGCCATCGATGAGGCTAGCTTCAAGCGTATGATCGAACAGGTAGTGAAGGGATTTCCGAATTTAAAGGCAACCGCCACCACTCTCAGAGATGCACATACCGCCACCCTAAATGAATGGAGTGCCTTGGTTTGGCATGATGGGCAATTCTACGGACCCACCCGCAAATTTCAGGGCAAGGACATCCTTGAGATTTATGACCGGGTCGGCGGAGGTGATAGCTTCGCAAGTGGCCTCATTTATGGTTTCTTGAAATACAATGACCCTTTGAAAGCAGCCAGTTATGGCTGTGTCCATGGTGCTCTTGCTATGACGACTCCAGGGGATACAAGCATGGCAAGCCTACAGGAGGTTGAGAAACTTTTAGCTGGCGGCGGAGCCCGCGTCGACCGCTAAACAAACGACCGATACATGGAGTTCATCAATGACAATTTTTTGCTCGAGAGCGTGACCGCTCGTGAGCTCTATCAAAAGCATGCCCAAGATCAGCCAATTATTGATTACCATTGCCATCTGTGCCCTACAGATCTTGCCGAGAATCGCCGCTTCAGCAACCTCTATGATCTATGGCTCGCGAACGATCACTACAAATGGAGGGCCATGCGCCTCAATGGTGAACCTGAAGAGCTCTGTTCCGGAGACGCCGACCCATATGAAAAATTCATGGCTTATGCGCGCACCGTCCCCTACACACTGCGTAATCCCATCTTTCATTGGACTCACCTAGAGCTCAAAAGGTATTTTGGTATTGATACTCTTTTAAATGAGGCCACAGCGCCTGAAATTTGGGAGAAAGCTAATGCGGCACTTGAACATAAGGACCACTCTACCTGGGGCATTCTAGAACGGCACAAAGTCACAATGATCGGCACTACAGACGATCCCACTGATGATTTGAGCGCGCATCAAAAACTGGCTCAATCAGCCTGCCCCACACGCGTACTTCCTAGTTTTCGTCCTGATTCAGCCTATGCTCTTGGTGATCTGCAAACATGGAATAAATGGACTGACAAGCTAGCCGCGGCAAGTGGCATAGAATGTGCGAACCTAGCCAATTTTAAGCAGGCTCTCCTGCAGCGTATGAAACACTTTAAAGACCTAGGATGTGTAGCTTCTGATCACGGCCTAAGTCATTGCCCGAGAAAAATCGCATCTGATTCAGAGGCTACAAGAATCTTTGAGCATGCTCGAAGAGGGCAGGAAGATTCAAACGAATACAGTATAGACCCTGACCATATTGAAGCCTTTACAGGCCATCTACTTTGCTGGTTAGGAGAACAGTATAAAAAAAATACTTGGGTCATGCAGTTACACCTCGGCGCAATCCGCAATGTGAATCGATCCATCTATAATAGCTATGGCGCAGATGCAGGCTGCGACTCCATCGACGATACCCCTCAAATAAAAGGCTTGGCGGTGCTACTTGGCGAACTCTCTGCATGCGATCAATTACCCAAAACAATTCTCTACAACCTCGATCCCGCTAAAAATTATCCCTTCGCCTCAATGTGCGGTAACTTTTTTGAAACAAATGAACCGGCTAAAATCCAATTTGGCAGCGGCTGGTGGTTTTTGGATCAAATCGAAGGCATGACTAAGCAAATCAACGCTCTTTCTAACCTCGGACTACTCTCTCAATTTATTGGTATGCTGACGGACTCTCGTAGCCTGATGTCTTACCCTCGGCATGAGTATTTTCGCCGCATCTTATGCAATATTCTAGGCAATGAAATTGAACGCGGATACCTTCCAAGCGAAATGGATTTTGGCGCCCTAGTGTCCGGGGTGTGCTACAAAAACGCTAAGAACTACTTTAATCTATAGTTAAATAAATTATCAAAGCGAAGCTGAGATTCAACCACCTACTAATTGTAATAATCGCCCATTTCTCATAGTGTATCTGCGTATTTTTATAACAATCGATACCTAGGCTATAATGAATCAGGTAGAGCGGCTTTGTAACCGCCTTCCATTATTTTCGAAAACTCACCTAAGCGCGCCTGATGTAGTTTCACCCTAGCTAGATTCTTATTTGGAAGACTGCCCTCCGTTAAATCATAAAGCTCCCGATCGAGCAAATTACCGGTTTTTATATCGCGCCATTCGGTGTAGCGATAATCCTCGCTTCGCAAGGTGTAGCCTATGTTTTTGGGATTTTTATCCACCCAAATACTAAAAGCGGCTTTCTTCCAGTCACGATCTGGTTCGTCAAGTAAGGCGGTGATACTGATACCTTCATTGTGATCTGGTGTCGCGATATTGGTTAGATCGCAAAGCGTCGGATATAAGTCAATTAGTTCAACTAAGGCTGTGCTGCGCTGACCATTGCCCTTTGCATAAGGCGATTTGATGATAAGGGGTACCCTCGTATCAATCTCATTGGTAGTATGCTTACACCACCATCCGTAATCTCCTAGTTTCCACCCGTGATCAGACCATAAGATGATGATTGTGTCATCCGCATACCCAAGTTCCTCAAGTTCGTTTAGAACTTTGCCTAATTGAGCATCTACATAACTAATGCAGGCATAATAACCATGCGCTAGCTTTCTGGCATCCGACTCAGGCACCGATCCTTCTTCAGCCATTCCGTAATAGTTCCTCAATTCGCCATAACGCGTACGATTATACTCGGATGCTCCTTCTGGCGGATGAGAATAATTCGCCAACTCAATTTTTTTAGGATCATACATGTCCCAATATTTCTTCGGCGCATTAAATGGTAAATGCGGCTTACGAAAGCCCAAGGCTAGGAACAAGGGCTTATCTTTTTTGTTGCGCAGCACCTCAATTGCTTTCTGAGCATAAACTCCGGTTTGATAGCCATTATCACTCACATCTGCAGATTCATAAGGTGGCCCTTTTTTGCCGAGTGGTTTGCGCTCATACTCTATATCTAGAGAGCTTTTGAGCGTGTAGCCCCTAGAGCCCCAATCACCAGAAACACTGCGATAATTCTGTGCCCAGCCGTTCTCGTCTTCGTCATCATGATATATCTTACCAATGGTGACGGTCTCGTAGCCATTGTTGAGTAAATGCTGATCAAGTGTCAGTGCATCAGGGATATTATTAATGAGAGGACCTCGATCATGGAGATTATTTTCTGCGGTCGGGCGGTAACCGCTCATAATACTTTTCCTAGAGGCCATACAAATAGCCATTTGACAATATGCTCGTTCAAAAACGATCCCCTCACGCGCAAGCTTATCGATGTTTGGCGAAATAATATGCTCAGCGCCATAGCAGCCTAACTCAGGCCTGAGGTCGTCGATAGCGATGAAAAGTATATTCGGTTGAGTCGCATGATCTTTAGAATTTGAGCTTCCCAGTGCAAACATCTGCTGTAAATTGATGCTCATAAACGCGATTACCGCCAAGAGGAATATCGTTTTATACAAAATACCGTGTGGGATATGGATGAATGCGGGATTTTTCATGCGGCTTATTAATAACGGATTGGAGACAAACTTATTTAATAATTATTAATTTAAGCCAGGGGAATTCCATAACGCAAACCCGGAAATTAAGAATTCACCTTCACGCGCAAATGCAGTGCGGATAAGCCAAGACATCTGATAAAGTCAGTGAACATAACTTGTTTATGAATCTTCCGTCGAAAGAGATTTGCCAATCGCGAAGCCATCGTGATTCTGTTGGACATACTCATATGCCTCTCCGCCGACAACTTGCTGTTAGCTTTACCGAGAAGTGCCGCCAAATTGATTTTTGGCTTCACTGCGTCTTGTTCGGCCTCCTTGGCTTAGCGCTCTGGCCGCTAACCATGTGGTTTGCGCAGACAACACATGACCAGAGTCGGATTTTGCACGCGCTGATCGTTTTGGCGATGGCCTCACTCATGCTTGTGCGCTTTGGCGGGGTTACAGTAACGCGCCCACTGGAGCTGAACGCCTCAGCGCGGCGAGCTCTCTTTGCAGCGTACGGAATACTACTACTTACGTATCTTGCTCCGTTTGTCACCCACTCAAACCTAACTGGTCTACTGGTGATACCCGCCTATTGTTGTGCGCTAGCGGCAGCGGTCCGCTTCACCTTTGGCGAGGGGACGCGGCAACTTACGCGGACGGTAGCGGGCACGCTCTGCGCGTTTTTATTGCTGAGCACCTTTATGGCGCCACTCGATTGGCCCCTACGTTCAATGGCGGGCAAATGGAGCGCTTATGTTCTCGAGCTAATCGGGCAGAGCGCTGAATTAGGACTATTTGGGCAAGCGGGTGAGCCGCCGATGTTAGTCTTGATGGTCAACGAGCAACCCTTTCATGTGGCCTCCGAATGCAATGGTTTCGGCGTCATTATAACAAGCCTGCTACTGGCTCTTCTTTTAGCGATTCACCGACGCTTGAACATTTTTGATTTGGGCCTCAATCTGTTAGCCGGTGTGATCATCGGCTTTATGTTTAATATTGTGCGTATCGTGATCATCGTATTGCTGGCACCTTCAATGATGGAACACTACCACCTGATGCACGAGATCGTAGGAGGTTTCACTTATTGGGCATGCTTGATTTTGGTTTGGATCGCTTTAAACGGACCGACAAAGCCCGAGAAGGCTCTGGCTAAGTAGCGCTCGCTCAATTTGCTCTTTCCAGCGGAAAGAATTCCAACAGCCTCTAAGAACAATGGAACTAATCGATAGCCACTGCCACTTGAAGGGCTTCAAAGATAAAGGCGAACTGGAGCCTGTGCTCCAACGCGCTGCCGATGCGGGCGTGCACCGCTTTATAACAGTGGGCACTTCGCCAGAGGATTGGGTGCCTTATCGCGAAATGCGCGCGGCCTACGCTGGAAAAATCGACTATACTGTTGGCCTACACCCCTGCTATGTGGGCGATGACTGGGAGGCGGGCGTCAGCCAATTGAGTACCTTTTTCATGCCGCCTTATGTCCCCGTCGGCTTTGGTGAAATTGGGCTAGACTACTTCCATCTTCCGAAAGATCCATTACAGGCGGGAGAGATGATACTCATGCAAGAAGCGGCCTTCCGGCAGCAACTCATGCTGGCTTCCGAGCTTGAGTGCCCGATCATTATCCACAGCCGCGATTGCTTTGCAGAGTGCCTCAAGTTGATCGATGAGTCGGGCGTCGAATGGCAACGCATCGTCTTCCACTGCTTCACCTACGGAGCTAAAGAGATGGCACAAATCATTGCGCGTGGTGGCCGAGCTTCTTTTACTGGGATCGCTACCTACAAGAGCGCCCACGCAGTGCGCGAGGCGCTTCGAGAGCAGGGCATCGAGCGGCTCATGTTGGAAACGGATTGCCCCTACCTCACCCCCGAGCCACATCGGGGCAAGTCGAACGAACCCGCCTATCTCGCGCCAATCGCTGAGCGTTGCGCAGAAGCGCTCGCGGTATCGCTTGATGATTTAGCGGCGAGGACAAGCGATAACACGCGTGATTTCTTTAACTTAAAATAACTATCATGCGTTGGCTATACAGGGTCTTTTTTCTTTTAACGATTCTCGGATTAGTGATCTTAGCCGTTCAGCCCTATTTGCCTAAAATTGAGCGTGAAATGGCGCATTTTTACGACACTTGGAAATCAATTCGCGAGGGACGAGGACTAGAAGTCATAAACGAAGATCCCGAGCCGCAAGCAGTTGAAGCCACCGTCACTCGTGGCCGCAGCTTGATCACCCCCGAGTTGCCGCATTTGGAAACTCTGAAAGCCGAACCTGCCAAGGACTCCTTTATTCTCGAAGCCCGCCGCCGCGCAAAGCAAGACCCCACTGCCGCAATGGACTGGCTCCAAAGCCAGCACTCGGGTAGCGAACGCCTACGCGGCATGCTCGAAGTGGTTGCACTTTGGGCAGCCGAAGACTCCGAATCCGCCCTGCTTTGGCTAGAATCGAATGCGCAAGGCCTAGCACGTCTCGAAACTCTTAACAATGGAGTTGAACTCTGGGCAGAGCGCAATCCCACCGAAGCTTCCCAGTGGATCGACGGCATGGCCAATGACGGGAGTAAAACCATCGCCGCGAAAGCGCTTGCAGCGAAGTGGGCACTGGCCGAGCCAGTTGTTGCCGCCGAATGGGTTGCCGGCCTACCTGAAGGGCCAATCCAGGAGAAGGCCAAGGAAGCACTTGTTAAATCTTGGGTCATGCGAGACGCCAAGGCAGCCAGCGTATGGGCTTTGGCGGAAGCAGAGTTTAATGGCGACTACGACTTACTCGGTGAAACCATCCTCGAGTTTAGCAAACAATCTCCCGAAGAAGCCGAATCTTTTGTCCGCGATCTTGCTCAGGCCAACTACTCCGAGATAGCGGTCGCTTCGCACGTAATGGGCCGCGCAGAGGAAGACCCCGCAGCCACCGCAGAATGGTTGCTCAGCATGGCACCGACTGATCCGATCTATTCTGCCGAATACGCCAATGAGCTCATGCAAATCTGGGCAGAGAGCGATTCAATCGCCGCCTCAGAGTGGCTGAGTAATCAGAAACCAAGCGAACAACGTGATGCCGCGATCTCAGGATTCAGTGAGTCTATCTTGCGCTACGAGCCGGAAGCTGCAGCAATTTGGGCAAACACAATTAGCGATGCTGATCGGCGTATGGAGCAACTTGGTCGCAATGTCGGGATCTGGGCTGGAGCCCAACCAGCCGAAGCTCTCAATTGGGTCCAGACTGCAGAGCTCGAACCAGCCCTACGGACACATCTAGCCAATCTGATCAGCGGAAATTAGTCCCCCGATTACTTCGAGTCTTCTTTCAGCAGTCGCCCGCGGTAAACTAGATGCGCGAGACCCTCCTGATAGACATAGCTATCAAAACCCTCCGTTAGAAGCAAGGGACGGCCCTCTTCCATTGCAAAGCGTTCCGCCATCTGGTAGTCGTTGGCACGCTTCATATCAGCTGAAATCCAGACGATGCCCCCGTCGCGCAAAAAGCCTAAAAAGCGCTCCGTGGTCTCACCATTAATCACCTCTGATTGTAGCTTACCTTCTTGAATGAAAGTGAGCGACTTCGCGGTCTGGAGACCATTATTCGTATCGGAAACAGAGATGCCATGCAACTGGCCCTCTTCCCACCAGTATCGCTGTTCGACAGGAAAAGTCTCGCTATAGCCTGTCGCCGTCGAGTGTATCGTAAAGTCCCCCAACCAGCGGCCTTCATACTGCTTCAAGTAATCGATCAGTTCATTACCCAACAGGGCTAATGAACTATAAACTAAGAATGAGAGAATTTGAATCGACCGATACACGATGCATGAAATTAAAAAATTCAGAGTAAACTGGAAGAATAAACCACAGGGACAGCACAAGTATAGACCCAACGAATTACAGCTTGGACTCTCCAAGATACCCAGCTTTAATAAACCGCATGATTTACGATCCCGAAAAGCTACTTCTTCTCGCAGGGCCCTGTTCACTTGAAAGCCTCGATACTTGCCGCCCCGTCGCCGATGCACTGGCATCGCTCCAGCAGCAGCACCCAGAGCTGAACATACTCTTCAAAGGCTCTTTCGATAAAGCCAACCGCACATCCATCGCTAGTAACCGGGGTACTGGACTCGATGCTGGCATGGAGATCTTTCAAAGCATTAAGGCCGAATATGGTTTCAAGACCATTACCGACGTCCACTCCCCCGAACAATGCGCCCCCGTCGGCACGGTCGTCGATGCCCTGCAGATTCCCGCCTTCCTCTGTCGACAAACCGACCTACTCCTTACTGCTGCCAAAACCGAGTGCGCGATTAATGTAAAAAAGGGCCAATTCCTTTCCCCCTATGAGATGGAATTTGTCACCAACAAACTAGAAGAAGCTGGCGCCAAAGAAATCTGGCAAACTGAACGCGGCACTACCTTCGGCTATCAGAACCTAGTCGTGGATATGCGTAGCTTCAGCATCATGGCAGGCAACGGTCACCCTAGCATCATCGACGCGACTCACTGCGTCCAGCTTCCTGGGGCGGCTGGTGGCATGAGCGGCGGCCAACGCGAATATGTAGCCCCCCTTGCCCGCGCTGCTCTGGCCGCAGGCGCTAATGGCGTCTTCCTCGAAACACATCCCGACCCAGACAAAGCTATTTCCGATGCCGCCAGCCAAGTACCGCTCGGCGAGCTACCCGAGTTAGTGGAGAGCCTGCTCCGTGTTTGGTCGGCCATGCGATAGCTCTTCCTTTTTCTAGATTTTTATAAAATGCGAATCACCGGAGGTAGAGCAGGCGGCACACCGCTCAAAGCACCGAAGGGGGACCGCACACGCCCCGCCACGGATCGTTTGCGCGAGTCGGTCTTCTCCAGTCTCGGAGCAAGCATCGAAGGCTGCAAGGTCGCCGATCTCTTTGCTGGCACTGGCAGCTACGGGCTGGAGGCGCTGAGTCGCGGAGCGGCGAGTTCGACCTTCTTTGAAACCGATCATGCCGCACTCACCTGCTTGCGCCAAAATATTCAGGCCACTATACGTAGTTGTAATCTGGACACAGCTGCAGCCAAAGTCGTCGCCCACGATGTTTTTACACCCCGCTCAAATACACCCTGCTACGACCTGATATTCCTCGATCCACCTTACGATGTGATTGCTGAAAATCTCCAACGGATCTTCGAAAAGGCGATCAACCCGATCGCCCTTGCAAGTGCTCGCGTCCTCGTCGAGCTGCCAGGGAATTTGGAGCCTAAGATCAGCGACTGGCAGATTCTGCGCCGAATTGGTAAGGCTGGGAAAGACAAGCCTACGGCACTCGTTTACGAACGTACTCGCTGATTCGCGTCGATACCAGCATGTGCACTGCTTTGGTGAGCGATCAAACTGGTCAAAGCATTGCGGTCGGCCACTAAGATCCCTCCTGTATCATGGTTGCCTTGCTAATGCGCAGGAGCTAATAAGGCTGTGATAGCAAAAAGTCCGGCGCTTCGAAAAGCACCGGACTTGGTTGTGAAATACTTTGAAAAAAAGCTTTCTGCTTTAATCTTTATCGGCGGCGCAACATCGCCCAAGCAAATAAGAAGCTGCCAAATAAAAATCCGTATGTAGAAGGCTCAGGTACTACTGCCGTGGCCCATAAAGTAGTGAAGCCGGATTTTAGTTCATCAGTATCCG
>QOOZ01000041.1 GCA_003331195.1 Puniceicoccaceae bacterium
AAGGACTGGTTGCCGAAGCCGAGGTTACTCTCAACCATCGCGCCAATTACACTGGGTTCACTCAAGCTCTGGCGCACGATCTCGTCGAAGACCTCTGGCTGGCGGGCAGGGTCTTTGCTACTATTAGCGTGACTGCAGTCCGTCATGATCGCGGGTGTGAGTTGGCTAGCTTCGAGTAGCTTTCGGACTTGGGCGACATCTTCGGCACTGTAGTTAGGGCCGTGAGAGCCGCCACGAAGTACGACGTGGCAGTGAGGGTTTCCTTTAGTGGTAAGGGCATTGGCTCGGCCTTCGTTATCGATACCGAGAAAAGTCTGTGGCTGGCTGGCCGCTTTAATCGCATTGATTGCAACAGTCAGGCCACCATCTGTGCCGTTCTTAAAACCGAGTGGCATGGAGAGACCGGAGGCCATTTGTCGGTGTGTTTGGCTCTCGGTGGTGCGCGCGCCGATAGCTGACCAACTGATAAGGTCGGCTATGTATTGTGGAGTGATTGGGTCGAGCAGCTCTGTCGCGGTAGGCAAGCCGAGCTTGATGATGTCTAGGAGGAAGCGACGGGCGATGCGTAATCCTTCTGGAATGTCGCTGGTGCCGTCGAGCTTGGGATCCATGATTAGACCCTTCCAGCCCACAGTGGTACGTGGCTTCTCAAAATAGACACGCATCACGATGAGCATGCGGTCGTCGACTTCCTTTGCGAGTTTGGCAAGTTTCTCGGCATATTCACGACCAGCCTCTAGGTCGTGGATCGAGCAGGGGCCGATCACAACGAGTAGGCGTCTGTCATTGCCAAAGATGATCTCGTTGATCGCGTCGCGGCTCTCGGCTACAAATTTATCAGCGGCGTCCGTCTTCTCGATCTCTGTGCACAGAGCAAGCGGTGTCGGGAGCAGCGTCTTAGAGGTGATGTTGATATCGGTGACTTTTTTCACGGGCGGAATGAGTAAAGTAGCTTTGCGGCAGGAACAAGCTCAATTACTTGAACGATGTGAGTTGAAACTTTTAAAATGCAATCTACGACTCTTCTCATGGACTCTTCCAAAAGCTTTTACCAATACGCACTCGCTGCAGATTTTCTCGTCACGGACGAAGATGCGGCGGACTTTTTGCAAAGCCAGTTTACTAACGAACTGCGACCCTTCGAGCTGGGGCAGGCAACCTATGGTCTATGGCTGAGTGTGAAGGGTAAGGTAATTGCTGATAGTGTGGTTATTTGCGAAGGGGCTGAGCAGTTTAGAGTGATTAGCGAGTGTTGTGCTGGCGAGTTAATTGCGGCGCACATGGAGCGGCACATTATTGCGGATGATGTAGAGATTGAACATAGCGAGCCGGGTTACGGGCTCGAAATACCTGCTCAAGCTGTTGAAGCGCTTGGTCTAGACTGTCCGAAGAGTGGGCGATTTTTATGCATTGAAGGAGGGATTCTTTACTCCACCCAGGATTCTTTATATAATATGGTGATTCATACAGATTCAGCGGCCAAACTTGCTGTTGAAAAACTGATAGATTTGGGTTTTACTGAATCCCCTGCATTCGAGCGCGGTCTTGCACGAATTGATCGTGGTAGACCTCTAGTTCCGGATGAGATCGGAGCGGCTGATATGCCAGGGGAGGGCGGTCTGGAGCGTGATGCGATTTCGTTTACAAAAGGCTGCTACCTAGGTCAAGAGGTGGTTGCGCGCATGCGCAACGTAGGTAAAGCGCAGCGCGCTCTCTTTGTGGTCCGTGGCGAAGGTGCGATCCCGGACTTGCCGCTCATCCTAACAAATAGCGACTCGAAGCAAGTCGGCGAACTGCGCACTGCCTATCTGGATGGTAAGACTTGGAGGGGTGTAGCAATTTTGAAAACACGTTTTGCAGGCGTGGGTGAAACTCTAAGATATGATACCCATGAAGTGAGTGTTTTACGGGCACTTCGGGATGGACTTACTAATGACTGAATTTTCCAATAACGAGGTGGCGGAAATTGCATGTATTTTCGTGAACTTAGGTGCGCCTGAAAAGCAAGCCGAAGTGATGGCGTCGCAGTTAATAAAAAGAGCCGAACAAATCGCACAAGAACGAGATATTTCAAAAGTCGAGGCGACCGAGAGGCTATTAAAACAAGTGCTTGAGGCGCGGCAGGGGTCTTGAGATGGCTCTGAGAAAGGTTTGAAGCAATGAGCAAGGCTGGAAGGCTGAAAAACCAAGGCTTAAAGCTGATTTTATATTGACGCATTTGTAACCCGCTTCTCTTATCGGGGACGGTCGCGTGACCATCAACCTCAACAACATAATTACATTATATGAACAAAGCCCAACTCGTTGCAGAAGTACAAAAATCACTCGGTGCAGACACCTCCAAAGCAGCCGCAGAGCGCTCAATCGACGCCGTTCTAGAAGGTATCAAAAAGGGTGTTAAAAAGGACAAGAACGTTCAACTTATCGGCTTCGGTACTTTCTCAGTAACAAAGCGCGCTGCTCGTGATGGCATCAACCCACAAACTCGCGAGAAGATTCGTATTAAGGCTTCCAAGGCTGTGAAATTCAAAGCAGGAGCTGGCCTGAGGGCAGTCCTCTAAGACTCCCTTAGGACACGATTCGCTAAGCAATTTCCAAACCGCATAGTCTAAATTTTCCAAACCCGCAGTTTCCATTTGGAAGCTGCGGGTTTTTTCGTATTAAAATTGGGATTCGTGCCGCGCGTGTCCGCCGTTCAGTTGAAACGGTGACACTGGAGTGTGTCGCTCCATTCTACGTATTCGTAAGGTAACTAACATCATGACCCGCAAAAATTCCCGCCTTTGCGGTTGCCAGTGACCCACAAGCCATCCTTATTAGATCGCTTCTAAGAATCACTCTTCACTAGGAACTAGTATTATGGGCAAAAGCTTATTTGAGAAAGTATGGGATGCACACGCCGTTCGCCAGTTAGTTAATGGCCAGACGCAATTATTAATCGGTACCCACCTTATTCATGAGGTCACTAGCCCTCAGGCCTTTGGCATGCTCCGTGACCGGGATTTGAAGGTGCAGTATCCCCATCGTACATTTGCCACTGTTGACCATATTGTGCCGACCAACGAATCGGTCGAGCCCTACAGCGACCCTCTTGCTCAGGGTATGATTGAGGAACTGCGTAATAATTGCGCCGATAACAATGTCACTTTCTTCGACACGAATACCGGCAAACAGGGCGTTGTCCACATCGTGGGTCCTGAACAGGGCATCACACAGCCCGGCACTACTATTGCTTGCGGGGACTCGCACACCGCAACGCACGGTGCTTTCGGCGCCATCGCTTTTGGTATCGGCACTAGTCAAGTGCGCGACGTGCTCGCTACGCAGACCATCGCCTTAAACGAGCTTAAAGTGCGTCGAATCAATGTGAATGGCACCTTACCTCCGGGCGTTTATGCCAAGGACGTAATTTTGCACATCATCCGTCTCCTCGGTACACAGGGTGGCACTGGTTACGCCTATGAGTATGCTGGCACGACATTCGATAAGTTCACAATGGAGGAGCGCATGACGGTTTGTAATATGTCGATAGAGGGGGGTGCCCGTGTTGGTTATGTGAACCCTGATGAAACGACTTTCGAATATCTCAAAGGTCGTCCATACTCGCCGAAAGGCGCCGCATGGGACGCCGCAGTTGAGCAGTGGAAGTCATTCGCCTCAGACACCAATTGCACTTTTGATGACGTGGTTGATATCGACGCTTCGCACATTCAGCCCACCGTCACATGGGGAATCACTCCTGGGCAGGGAGTAGGCATTGAGGAAAGTATTCCAGCTATCTCCGATGCGCCCACACAGTCGGAGCGAGATTCCGTGGCTGAAGCCCTCGAATATATGCAATTCGAGGGTGGCAGCCCAATTAGAGGCAAGAAGATCGACGTCGCCTTTATTGGTTCCTGCACGAATGGTCGGCTTTCCGATTTCCAAGAAGTTGCCAAATACGTGAAAGGGCATAAGGTCGCCGAGGGCGTGCAAGCCATCATCGTTCCTGGATCGCAAGTTGTTGCCAAGATCGCCGAAGACCTAGGCTTGGATAAGATTTTCATTGAGGCGGGTTTCGAGTGGCGCGCCGCAGGCTGTTCTATGTGCCTTGCCATGAATCCCGACAAACTCGTCGGCGATCAGCTCTGCGCGAGTTCCTCGAATCGTAACTTCAAAGGTCGTCAAGGCAGTCCGACGGGTCGCACCATGCTCATGAGTCCAATCATGGTGGCTGCTGCTGCCGTGACTGGTCAAGTCTCCGACGCTCGCGAAGTCTTTGGCTTTGCTTCTGCTGGCGTCTAGAAAGTATCTCTTCTCTTCTAAATCCTATTTTTTTATTTTAAAAGTCATGTCCTCTACACCAATTAAAAAAGTCACTGGTAAGGGTGTCTTCGTCCCTGGCGACGACATCGACACCGACCGTATCATCCCAGCACGCTTCATGAAGTGCATTACCTTCGACGGCCTAGGAGAGTATCTCTTCCACGACGTCCGTAAAACTGAGAGCGGCGAAGACAAGAAGCATAACCTCAATGATCCGCGCTTCGCTGAAGCCTCCATCCTAGTTAGCGGTAACAATTTTGGTTGTGGCAGCTCGCGCGAGCACGCACCGCAATCGATCCTCCGCGCGGGCTACGATGCTGTAATCGCTGGTAGCTTTGCTGAAATCTTCTTTGGTAATTCGACGAACCTAGGTGTGGTCTGTGTGATCGCAAGCGATGCTGACCGCGAAATTATCGCTAGCGCTATCGAGACGCACCCCGAGCTGGAAATCACAATCGATGTGGAAAATCATGAGATCATATATGGCGACCAATCTGTGCCCTGTGAGATTAAGCAAGGCGCGCGCGATAGTTTGCTTAGCGGCAATTACGATCCACTCGACGAACTCCTGGTAGGAGCAGATGAGGTCTCTAAGACCGCTGGGGCACTGCCCTATATGCAAGCGTGACACCGATAAGCAATCTGTTAGCTTTTTCAGGTAGTTGGACATCCAAAACTAATTAAGCGCGCTGCCAATGCGCGGGACTCCAATTTATATATCCTCATCTACAAATGGACATCTTCACTCACGCTGGAATTTTCATCTACCCGCTTGCTCTTTGTTCAGCAATAGCGGTTTTCATCACCTTTGAGCGTCTCATCGCCTTGCGTCCGTCGCGTGTCATGCCGGCTGCGATGGTTGAAGCCTTTGTTGCGGGTCGTTTCGATGGCGTTCCCGCGGACTCTGCATCTGTTGTGGGACGTATCGTTGGTTTCTACCAATCGAGACCTTCGGATTCTGACTCGCTCAAAGCCTACGCGCGGTTCGAAGTCAGCCGGATGGAGCGTGGTATGTTTCTCTTGGAGGTAGTGATTGGCGCTGCGCCTTTAGTTGGTCTGCTCGGAACGGTGACTGGACTGACGCAAGTATTCAGCGGCTTCTCTGCCGATACTGGTTTGCCCGATCCCGCTACTTTCATTGTGGGTATCGCTTTGGCGCTGAATACTACCATCATTGGCCTCACCATCGCGATACCAGCCTTAGCGGTGCATGCCTATCTGCTACGACGCGTCGAATCGATGGCAGCATGTATCGGACTTGGTGTGCAAGCACTTGTTCAATCGAAAGAAGCCTAGGTTAGGAGAATGGATACGACCTCTGACTTGATCTGCCGCCGTCGTAGGCGCCCCACGATCAACATCGTTCCTTTGGTCGATGTATTGACCGTTTTGCTCTTCTTTTTTCTAGTTACGATGCAGTTCAAGCAAGTGAGCACTCTTAACATCACGGTGCCCAAGATCGAAACTGCGGGTGAAAATGAGATAGAGGAGCAAATTGTGATCGCTGTCAGCCCAGAAGGGGAGTTTTATTTAAACGACCGAGCGGTCGAGAAAGCTGTACTTGCAACAGCCATGAAATTAGCAGGCGAGTTGACACCAAATATGCCTGTTTTACTGATCGCAGACGAGGAAGTTCCACTCAAATTTGTGACGGAGGTGATGGATGTCTGCCGTAGTTATCAGCTTAACAAGATTAGGCTTCAGTCTCGCTAATCGATAGACGCTTTTGGGGCGTCTGCTTCTTCATCGTTTATCTACTAAGTAGGGCTGGCATTAGGGAGAGGCAGCCTCTGTTCCTCCGTCAAATCGGCCTACGAATCCGGTGCCGATATTTCGTAGCCAGCGATTCGTTGTGTTCGGCGCCACCGTCTGCATTTTGGCTGACATAGGTGGGGGGGGTGAGGCCCATTACAATTAGGTTTTCGATGATTTCCATGGAGAGTAGGTTGAGCAAAAGCGCTCCGCTCATTGTCGAGGTAGGTCCGACTTTGTAATCAAATCCTGGGGCGTCGATCGACGCATCACCAGGCATCCCTCCATTATCCAGCACGTAGTCGCCCAGCTCGTAGAGTTTTTTGCCTGAAATATGCCGTGAGGTGGTGCTCTTTGACATATCGAGCGATGTCATCACAACCACATCGAGTCCGGCAGCCTTGGCTTCCATCGCTACCTCAATTGGGCTGGCGTTCCGTCCTGAGTTGGAGATAACGAGGACTATATCAGCCGCTTGGACGGCATAGCGGTAAGCATAGCGTTGGAAGAGCCGTGCTCCGTAGCCATCGATTTGTTCTGGCCAACCGTCTGCTGGGTCGTCGATGCTGCTAACTGGCACTAGGCCACCTGCGCGGCGCTCGATTTCGGCAGCTAAAATCTGCGAGTGCCCAGAGCCGAAAGTGTGGAGCACGCCATCGGCAGCAAGGCTCTCAGCAATACGCAAGCCTGCAGCTTTCAGTGTCGCTTTATTGTTTTCGTAGACGCTGGCTTGGAGAGCGATTGAGGTGTCGTAAAATTTTCGTGCGAGTGACATGAATGTAAAGATCGCAGTTTAAGTGCAGACACGGCAAGTGCTTTCAATATCAGCGCAGGCATATTGCCTGCATTACTTGTCCGTATTGCCGCGTATTTCGAAGAGGAAGCTGGGGAGACCGATATTATATTCGATCTTGTCCACGGTAATGTGACCAATGTCTCCAGTCTTTACGTCGGTGAATGAGATTTTCTTTGGTTGAAAATAGGGATCTGCTTGATCAAAAAATTCCATGTATTCGATGCTGCGAACGAGGGTGCTACCTGCATCGTGCTCTTTGTAGAGCAGAGCTTTTACGGGGCGATGTCGTTCTGTTTCTTCAACTGGTTCTGCCTCCGTTTGAAGCTCCACTCGGTAAGCCTTGAAAGTCGGAATGTTAAGATTAAAGCCGTCAATATTCTTGAAATGATATTCAGGATTGATTGCGATGAGATCGAATAAATTGGTGGCGGCTTCTTCGCCACTGAGGACAAGTGATCTTTTTTGTGGGGACTCCATTACAACTATAGCGATTGCCTTTCCGTCATAGATTATGTCTGCTAATGTCGTTTTTTTTTGGTTTCGAATAGAAGCACGGATGTATTTCTGTTCTTTACTCGTCATCACCATTCTCACTGATTGAGCACTTTCTAGATGTATGGTCGCATGGGTGAGAATCGACACAGGTTGCCCTGTAATTTGGGCACTCAGGGAAGTATCGCTAACCAAACAGATAGCTAGAGAAAGTAAGATACCCCACTTCATAGTTGGTGCATTCATGTTAATCAGGGTTTAAACTTAAAAGAAGCAGTTCATTTAATAAACAGCTTCTTCAGCTTAATTGAAAGAACATTTATGTTTGGCGGCGCTTGGGGGCCATACAGGCAAGATTAAACATGCCAGTGATAAGCGCATATGTATTAGGTTCTAAGATCACTGTAAATCAGCGCTTACCTTTGGAGCAGCTTCAAAAACTCTTCGTTATTCTTGGTCTGTGTAAATCGGTCGATCATGGCCTCGGCGGCATCTTCGATCTTCTGACCTGCGAGTGCGCGGCGAAGGAATTGGGCGCCTTCAAGGTATTTACCTGAAAGTAGGAGCTCTTCCTTGCGGGTGCCCGAAGCATTGAGGTTGATCGCTGGCCAGAGGCGGAGTTCGGCTGCTTTCCGGTCGAGCACCATTTCCATATTACCGGTGCCTTTAAATTCTTGGAAGATGAGTTCGTCCATTTTGCTGCCGGTCTCAATGAGAGCGGTGGCGATGATGGTCAGGCTACCGCCTTCTTCGCAGTTACGTGCGGCGGAGAAAATCTGGCGGGGTTTTTCAAGGGCGCGCACGTCGAGGCCACCAGTCATGGTGCGGCCACCCTTGCCAGAGGCGGCGTTGTAGGCACGGGCTAGGCGTGTGATCGAGTCTAGCAGCAGGACGACGTCATTACCCGCCTCCACGAGGCGTTTGGCGCGATCGATGGTCAATTCGGCGAGACGGAGGTGGTTCTTCAGTTCTTCGTCGTTTGAGGAAGCGTAGATTTCCGCATTCACGCTGCGTTTAAAGTCGGTCACTTCCTCGGGGCGTTCATCGACGAGGAGCACCAGGCAGTGGCATTCGGGATGGTTTTCGATGACGCCGTGGGCGATATCGTGCAGGATAGTGGTCTTGCCGGTGCGGGGAGGGGCAACAATGAGCCCTCGGGTGCCTTTACCAATCGGGCAAAATAGATCCATGATGCGAGTGGTCGCTCGTCCATCTTTGGCCTCGAGGCGGATTTGTTCGTCCGGGGCAATGGAAACCATCTGCTGGAAAGAGTAGCGACCCTTGCGCTCTTCGAGAAGGGCACCATCCACCTTTTCAATAAAGCGCACTTTGGGATTTGGGAAACGGTCATTGTGGAGGGCTTTGGCTTCTATGAAGCTGCCTTGCTTTAGCTTAAAGCGCTTGATCAATTCACGCGGGACGAAGGGATCGTCTGGCTTCGTCTTGCCGTTTCGGGAGGGGTCAATCAGTTGGCCAGTCTTGTTTTCCAAGATTTCTAGAATGCCGGAGACTTCGATCTCGTTGTCGCGAGGTATTTCTTGATTCGGCCTGGCTGCAGATTCTTGAGTGGTCTCTGCCTGCAGAGGGGTTTCCGTTGGTGAATTTTCTTCGCTCATAGCATGGCGCGTGTGTGCTTTATTAATTAGTGAAAAGGTGTGACAGCCGTGGCAGGTCGCATGCTGTTGGATGATTACCCAGAGCAATGTAGTGAGGTGCGTTAGAACGAATAGACCGATTGCAGTCTCTCATTAGGTCGATCATCCACAGGGCTGATTTTCCATGCGGTTAATTGTCCATGCAGACAAATGATGTGGCGCATTGTGAGTAAGTTTTCCTTAACGCGATCCGTAAATATAAGCGGCAATCATTTCGACCTGTCAATGACTATAATCTGGAGGCTGTCGTGCTTCCGCAGGGAGCGGGATCTAGTGTAGCTATCCAGGAAGACGCCCCCTAAAAGTTTGAGTGTATGTCGTAAATTTAGCCAAAGTGTCGAATCATCGCTTCAGTGCGGTAGTCGAATATCCGCTTCAGCTCCCTCTTAACATAAATTGCGCGGGCGATTGCGCCAAAGGGGCCTAAGGGCATGATGTATTTGATGTGGTCGACGAATCGCACGCCAGCCTCAACCTTGGAAATCTCGTGGTAGTGGAACCAAAGCTTGTAGGGGCCAACCAGTTGCTCGTCTACGAAGGAGTGCCGCTCGCGGATGTGCTTTAGCTCGCTCAGCCAAGTTTGCTTCCCTATCATCGGAATACCTACTCGATATTCAACCAGAAGGCCCTCGTGCATCTCCTCAGGTAGATCACTGACGATTTCAAAGACCATATCATCGGGCGTGATGAGGTCTAGATTCTTTGGAGAGCGTATGAAGTCCCAAGCAGTTTCCAAATCTGTCTGGATCGTTAATTCACTGTGGAGCTGGTGTATTTTGGGCATATGTTAAGATCGTCTTGCAGCAGCTTGCCTTACTTGATGTTTGCTGTAAGTTGACTTTCGAGGTAACGTCCCTTCAATTTATTTTATTATGCAAAAGATACGAACGATTTTACAACATGCGCTTCGTGATGAAGATAACCGTCTATTGATGGCTTCTTCACCCATTTTCTTCATGCACTTATTTGCGCTCGGGGTCTTTTTTACTGGTTTCAGCTGGGTCGCTGTAGTGGCACTCGCGGTTACTTACGTAGTTAGAGTCTTTGCACTAACTGCTGGTTTTCATCGCTATTTTTCTCACCGTGCATTCAAAACAAGTCGCACCTTTCAGTTTATCATGGCTTGGGTGGGTACTTCTTCCGCGCAGTTAGGTCCAATGTGGTGGGCGGCTAACCATAGACACCATCACCAGCACTCTGATAAGGAGGAAGACATTCACTCGCCAGTGACTAGGGACGCTTTTTGGGCGCACATCGGTTGGGTGCTCTGCCGTGCCTACGGCTCGATCCAACATGACCGTATCAAAGACCTCACCAAGTATCCGGAACTGCGCTTCATCGATCGTTTCCATGTCCTACCAGTGCTTTCTTTAATCGTTCTACTCTTCGTAACTGGTGCGGGACTCAATGCTTTCTACCCTGCGCTGGGCACCAGCGGTCTGCAGCTTGTAATGTGGGGTTTCTTTCTCAGTACTGTCTTGGTCTATCATGTCACATTTTGCGTCAACTCAGTTACTCACATCGTCGGCACAAAACGTTTTGTGACTGACGACGAAAGTCGCAACAGTTGGTGGGTCTCCTTACTCACCTTTGGAGAAGGGTGGCACAACAACCACCATCGCTGGCCGCTTTCCGCACGCCAAGGCATGTATTGGTGGGAACTAGATATGAGCTATTGGGGACTCTGTGCGCTTGAAAAGTTAGGCCTCGTCTGGGATCTAAAAGTATACCCTAAGAAAATTTACGAAGAAGCCGACTCGACCCCGCCCATCGAATCCTAGGATGCTAAGCTTCTGGGTCAGTTTTTTCTGTATCGGAATCTTTGTAGCAAGTGCCACCTATTTGATCGCGCGAAAGGTCAAGCTCATGGCGATTGTCGATACAATTTGGACTGCTGGCTTGGGCATATCTGCATTAGTTTATCACACAGTAGCGGGTTTGGAATCAATTCGCTCATGGGCGGTTTTATTGGTAATATTTTTATGGTCGTTCAGGCTCAGCTTTCACCTATTTAGAGACCGTGTCTTTACCGGTCACGAAGATCCTCGCTACAAGGCGCTCGCCGAGCATTGGGGCGCACAGTCTGCGCGAAACTTTTACTTTTTGTTTCTCGCCCAGATCATCTTGATCGCGCTCTTTTTATTTCCGGTCAGCATCGCGATGCAAAATCCCCAGCCTTTTTGGGCATGGACAGACACCCTAGCCGTTTTAATTGGGATTTCTGCAATGTTAGGGGAGTGGATCGCTGACCGCCAGTTAGCTAGCTTCCGAGCTAATCCCAAAAACAAAGGGGGCGTCTGCAAGGACCGCCTTTGGCGCTACTCACGACACCCTAACTATTTTTTCGAATGGTTGCACTGGTTCGCTTACCTCGCTTTTGCTATGGGTTCATCGTCGGTGGGGTTCGCTCTGGTCGGTCCCATTGCCATGTTCATTTTTCTTCGTTTTTTGACGGGCGTGCCCTATGCTGAGATGTCATCACTTAAGAGTCGCGGCGAGGCATACCGCCAATATCAATCTTCGACGAATGCCTTCTTCCCATGGATCCCACGAGACAAGACAGCCTAAGCAGAGACAGTAAGCGTCTGGCGAGTAAGTTTCAGCCTTCGGGAAATGTACCGTTAAACACGCTGGAATCGGAAGCCAAATTCGAGGAAGTCAGTCCGCCTGGGGGTGATTCGAGAGTGCTTCCCGCATCTGCTAGGAGTGTGCCTTGGAAACGCCTCCGCCCGCTCGAGCGGGTATTCGCATGGACCCTACGCAATTTACATGGTGGTAATTTACAAATCACTTTTCCCAGTGGGGTTCGAGCTTTTGTTGGCGATCGCAGTTTTCCCTTGCTCCAGCTTGAGATTAAAAAATCGCATTTTTTTAATAAGGTACTCTCCGGTGGAAGCATTGGTTTTGGGGAAGCCCACGTCGAAGGCGATTGGGATACACCTGACCTTTCTGGGCTACTTCTTCTGCTCGCAAAAAATCAAAAAGATTTAGGCCGCATACGTCGAGGTTTCTCGATTCTGGCCAAGCAAGCCAATCGTATCTACCACAAAGCGCGCCGAAATACTCTGGAGCGAAGTAAGGAAAATATTCAAGCGCACTACGATTTAAGTAACGATTTTTACCAAACTTTCCTTGATCCGAGCATGACTTACTCCAGCGCTCTTTTTCAGTCGCTTGAGGAGAGCCTAGAGCAAGCACAGTTTAATAAAATCGACCGTATGCTAGACTTGGCAGACGTGGGCGAGGGTGACAGCATCCTCGAAATCGGTTCGGGTTGGGGGGCACTTGCACTCCGTGCCGCACAACGTGGCTGCCACGTAAAAACGATCACCTTGTCTGAAGAGCAGTTCGCCTATGCTAAGGATCTGTTTGAGCACGAGGGCGTAAGCGATCGAGTTGAGATCGTGCTAGAGGACTATCGCATTCAAACAGGTCAATACGATGCCGTCCTTTCCTGTGAAATGATTGAGGCCGTCGGCCGCGAATATTTAGACAGTTATTTTCAAATTGTTAGTCAGTCGCTCAAGCCTAAGGCGCGCGCAGTCATTCAAGCAATTACGATTCCCGATGAACGTTATGAAAGCTATAGCCGGAGTTGCGATTGGATACAAAAACACATTTTTCCAGGTGGGCACTTGCCTTCGCGCAGTGCAATTTGCGAGCACCTAGCGAGTGCTGGCGAAGCCGCCATCATCAAGATGGAAGCCTTCGGCCACGACTACGCCGAAACTCTCCGCCGTTGGTCGGCAAGTTTCAATGCCGCTAAGTCGACTGTGTACGCGCTCGGTTTTGATGAGGCTTTTCGTCGCAAGTGGAACTACTATCTAAGTTATTGTGAGGCAGGCTTTGACGCAGATCTGATTGACGTGCAGCACGTCGTGATCGAAAAGAATTAATTTGTTTGCTTTGCTTCGTTATTCGCTACGACAAAAACCGTTTTGTAAGGCAATCGACTATGTAATCGTGCGCCTCTTCGACCGTATCGACAATCTTGAATAGATCGACATCCTCTGGTGAAATAGTACCCCATTTGACGAGCGCATCGAAATCGCAGACGTCATTCCAAAATTCGCTTCCGAAAAGTACGATGGGTGGCACTTCCTCGATCTTCTTAGTTTGTATTAGAGTGAGTGTTTCAAAGAGTTCATCCATCGTGCCGAAGCCGCCAGGGAAGGCGACGAGTGCTTTGGCTAATAAGACAAACCAGTATTTGCGCACAAAGAAATAGTGGAACTCAAACTTTAATTCTTCGGGTATGTATTGGTTGACGCCCTGTTCGAAGGGCAGGCTGATGCCGAGGCCTACAGATTTGCCGCCTGCATTGCGCGCGCCAAGATTGGCTGCCTCCATGATGCCAGGTCCCCCGCCCGAACAAATCAGGAAACGTCTTTGGTGTTCTTTAGAAAGACTCATCGACCATCGAGTCAATGACTCGGATAGTTGCACCGCCGCATCATAGTAGGGCGCAGATTTGACGGTGCACTCCGCTTTTTGGAGGCTTCGCTTTTCTTCAGCCGTGAGGTTCTCAGGGTCTTTGATCGTGTCTTTGATTGCAGTAAGTTCTTTCTCGGCAACTACGATTGATTTTGTCCGGGCAGAGCCAAAAAGCACGATGGTATCTTCGACGTTTTGTTTCTCAAAGCGGAGTCCTGGTTCGGTCATCTCGCAGAGTACTCGGATGTTACGAGCAGGGTCACTATTTAAGAAATCGAGGTTTTTATAGGCTTTGAGCGGCCATTCGTCTTGGGAGGAATGAGTGGGTAGTGTCATAGCTTAGTCTTAGTGGTTTTTTGTTTATTGGAGTCTTCTTATGCGAGATGGCACCAGTATAGGCAACTTTTGATTGTATCGGCGGTGGGTTCATTCTTTGCCGAAGCGGCGTTCCCATTCACTCCAGCTGATTTCGCTAAAGGTAGGCTTACCAAAGGGCGAGGTATGCGGCGTCTCACAGGCGAGTAGAGCTTCGGCCAATTGCTGAACGGCAGCTTCGCTAACGTTGTCTTTACGGCGGTAGCTCCCCCCGACAGCCAGCTTGGCAACCGATTCCCAAATGAGCTCGCTCTCTTTGCGAAAGCCACCGCGCTGGCGGAGGAGGTCGACCATGTCGCGGATAAAGCCTTCCGCATGTTCTGGCTCTAGCCATGCTGGCAAAGCCTCTATACGATAAAAGTGGCGACCGAATTCTTCGACTTGGAAGCCCTGTTTGTTAATCGAATCTAGGTGTGTGAGCAGTGCCTCAGAGGCGAGCGGCTCTAGTTCGACGGTGTGCGGGATGAGCATGCGTTGACTCGGTGGCGTGCTCTCTTTGTAGCTTTTCAAGATTCGCTCAAAACGCACTCGCTGGTCAGCGTAACGCAGGTGCAGCATGACTAGCCCACGCGGTGTGTCGAAGAGTCCGTATTGTCCCTTTAAGAGGGAGATCAGTCGCCATGACGGCTTGCTTACTTTTGCAGATTCTGCTAGCTTTTGGGATCCAGTAATCGCTGACGTAAGTGTTGTCTTCGCCGCTCTTGGCGTCATTGGAATGGATTCTGAATGGCCAGTAGGCGTCGAATTTGGCAAGGGATCGACTTCATTTTTGGATGCCGGCGCTCGAAGCTCCGCTCTCGGGCGCTCGGCTTCAGTCGCGGCCCGTAGGGTGTCAGTGATTGACCCTAGCACGAAGCGGCGGATTGCGCTGTCATTGCGAAAACGCACCTCGCGCTTTGCGGGATGGACGTTGACGTCAACCTCTTGTGGTTCGATTTCTAGAAAGAGAAAGGCGGGCGGATAACGCCCTTTTTGGATACGACCATGATAAGCATCAAGCACGGCGAAGCCGAGTGTGCGGCTGTCGACGGGTCGGCGGTTGACTAGGGTGACGAGTTCGCGGCGGTTAGAACGGCCGACGCCGGGCTTGGCGGTAAGTCCAGTCAATCGGTGACCAGTCTTAGGATCGCTCACATCGACGGAGATCAAATCCTCAGCTAAGCTGCGCCCCCAGATTTCGGCTATGCGATCTCGCAGATCCTCGCAGGCGGGAGATTGGAAGATAGTGCGACCGCTATCGAGCACGCGGAAGGCGACCCGGGGATGCGCCACCGCAAAGAGCCGCGTATTGTAGGTAATATGGGCGCTCTCAGTCGGATCGGTCTTGAGGAACTTGCGCCGTGCGGGCACTGAATTAAAGAGCTGTGCAACTTCGATCACAGTGCCAATGGGCATGCCGCAGTCTTTCTTTTCAATTAGTTTACCGCCGTTGATTTTGATCTCGGTCCCGTGCTCCCAACCCTCAGCACGGGTGCGTAGGGTGAAGCGCGAGACCGAGGCGATCGAGGGCAAAGCTTCGCCGCGAAAGCCAAAGCTGGAAACTTCGTTTAGGTCAGCCGCCTCGCGAATTTTACTGGTGGCGTGGCGTTCTAGCGAGAGTAGTGCTTCATCGGGGCTCATGCCCTTGCCGTTGTCTTCGATGCGGATGTAAGATTTGCCCCCATTGCGAAACTCGACTTCGATTCGGGTGGCGCCTGCATCAATACTGTTTTCGACGAGCTCTTTGACCACAGCGACAGGGCGCTCAATTACCTCGCCAGCAGCGATTTGGTTGGCGACCCGGTCGGGTAATATGCGAATCGAGGACATGTATCTTTTTACAGACTCTTCTATTGAAGCAGAGCGCACTGCCTGCAACGCAATTTCCATCTTTCTTCCTATCTCCCGACTGCGTAGTCTAAATAATCTCTGCCAACTGACTGCAGATAACGATCTGGACTAAAGTAAATCCGGACTTGAGGTTTTCAGGCGAGGCTTACAGTAACGACAAAACATATTAAACATTTATGCCTACAGATACAGAGTGTAAACTCTGACTAGAAAAATATCTTAAATTGTTTATTAAAAACGATATGCCGAATCGACTTTCAACAGAAAATAGCCTCTATTTGCAGCAGCATGCCTCTAATCCAGTTGAGTGGTATCCATGGGGCGAAGAGGCGATCATGGCCGCAGAGACCTCCGGCAAGCCGCTCTTGGTGTCAATCGGTTATTCTGCTTGTCACTGGTGTCATGTCATGGCGCACGAGAGTTTTGAGGACGAATACATTGCTGGGATCATGAATAAACACTTCATTTGTGTGAAGGTCGACCGCGAGGAGCGTCCTGACATTGACCAGATCTATATGGAGGCTGTGGAGATGATCCAACAGCAGGGTGGATGGCCGCTTAACGTTTTTTGCCTGCCTGATGGGAGACCGTTTTTTGGTGGCACCTACTTCCCGCCCGAAGACCGAGGACTAGGGCTCATTCCTTGGCCACAGATTTGCATGCGCATCGCCGATTTTTATAAACGCTCCAAGGGCGAACTGATCGAAAACGCTGAGGCCATTCAAAAAAACATCCTCGCGGGCACTCAAGCCGCTAGCACGGGCGGAGCCTCTAGCGATTGGAATCCCCAATGTTTACTCGAAGCGGCCCAGGGCATTTGTGGGAACCATGACGATCAGTATGGCGGCTTTGGTGAAGCACCGAAATTTCCGCCCGCCATGTCACTTAATTTCTTGAGAGCACTTCGCCCTGCAGTCGAGTCCGACCTAGCCGCGCGGATTGATGAAGTGAGCCGCATCACGCTCCGCGCCATGGCGCACGGCGGCCTCTTCGATCAATTTGGTGGCGGCTTTGCCCGCTATAGCGTGGATGCCTACTGGCTGATACCGCACTTCGAGAAGATGCTCTACGACAATGCTCTGTTAATCGATGCCTATACCCGTGCTTGGCTCGATACGCAAGAACCCCTCTACGCCGCCGTGGTCGAAGAAACTATTGGCTGGATTGATCGCGAAATGTCCGCGCCTGAAGGAGGCTTTTATGCCGCGCTCGATGCTGACAGCGAGGGCGAAGAAGGTCAATACTACGTGTGGACACCTGAGCAGGTCGACTCCGTATTGGATCCTTCGCTTGCTCGCGCGCTGCGCGCTGCTTATAACATCACGGGCGAGGGTAACTTCGAGCACGGCAAGAGCAATCCTGCCCTTGTAGAGGAAGACTTTACCGTTCGTGTAAAATTGGCCGATGCACGCCGCCAACTTCGCGAGTACCGTGAGGCCGAGCGCGTGCCGCCCGGTAAAGATACTAAAATCAATAATGCGTGGAACTGCATGATGATTCGCGCGCTCGCTGATGCAGGATTTTACTTCGATCGCCCAAAGTGGACGCAGCGTGCCCGTAAAGCTATCGATTTTCTTTGGAGCGAACTGGTCACTGAAACTCCTGAGGGAATTCAGCTTAAGGCCGTCTACTACAAAAAGGGCGGTGCAAAAGTCGACGCATTCTTGCACGACTATGCGCTACTCGCTGAGGCATGCCTCGCCGTGGCCTCCAAAATCGATTGGGTCGAACCTGGTGCCTCTGCTACTTATCAAGCCCGCGCTCAATCCTGCGTCGATCAAGCCATGCAATACTTCGCGGACGAACACAGTATCGGCTATTACTTTACAGCGAAAGCTGCTGAAACCCCCGTTGCCCGTAGGAAAGAGTGGTTCGATAACGCCACTCCGTCGGGCAATTCCGTCATGCTCCACGCGCTCAGTGGTCTCCACGCACTGACTGGGGACAGTCGCTATGCGGCTGAGTTTGAAGCCACCCTGCCTGCTTATGCGGACTATGCTGGCAAAGTCGCTGCGGGTGTTGCTCATGGCCTCGAAGCCGCCGCCACCTATCAGTCGGGTGTTGCAGTGATCAAGGTAGGAGTGGACGTCGATATGAACGCCCTGCGCAAGGCCCTCGCTGCTAAAGCGTGGCGACGCACCTTTGTCCAACAAAGTATGGACTTATCGTCAAATCAGATTCAAGTCTGCCTTGGTACTCAATGTCTCGCACCCAAGGATGATCTAGCCACCGCGATGGTTCCTATGTAAGTGCGTCACAATTGAAGCCTCAATCAAAACTCACAACTCATGTCCGAAGACCTTAACGATCTCTATCAAGGGATTATACTCGATCACAACAAGCGCCCTCGTCACTACGGTGCGCTTGCGAATGCCACTCACGTGGCCGAAGGCTACAACCCGCTCTGCGGGGATAGGATCGAAGTCTTTCTTCAACTTTTGGGCGACCAAATCGAGGCCATTCAATTTGAGTGCGCGAGCTGCGCGATTTGTAAAGCGAGCGCGTCGATCATGGCTGAGGCTTTAGTGGGGCAAAGTCTATCTGTTGGTGATTCCATCCAAGAGTCGGTCAATTGTATTTTAAAAACGGATACAGTAATGGCTACCCTTGACGTTCAAGGTGAGATCGCAGCGCTCTCTGGCGTACGAAATTTCCCTGCACGGATTAAGTGTGCGACATTGCCTTGGCACACCTATCAAGCGGCGCTACGCGGCGAAGCTATGGCTGTGACGGAGTAGTCTTATCCAAATATACATCCTGATAGGGGTGGTAATCGAGAATGTTGGGATACCAACCTTTAACGGCTTCGTCGATGAGAGTGCTACGAACGTAAAAGTAAATCGGGATGACGGGCATTTCGTCGATCAATATTTTTTCGGCTTTTTGAAAGAGTGCGAAGCGGGCGGCTTGGTCCTGCTCGGAGGCGGCTTGGCGAATCAAGTCGTCAAATTTGGAGTCGCCCCAGTTACTGTGGTTGTTGCCGTTTTCGCTGGTCACGAGACTAAGAAAGGTGTTGGGGTCCACGTAATCGCCGATCCAAGCCGCGCGGACGATGTCGAACTTGCGTGCCTTGCGTGTTGCGAGGTAGACCTTCCACTCTTGGTTGTAGAGGCCGATCTCGATGCCGAGCTCTTCTTTCCACATCTGCTGAATGGCCACGGCGATGGTGGCATGCGACTCGCTGGTGTTAAATAGTAATTCAAATTTCGGAAAACCTTCGCCGCCGGGAAAGCCTGCTTCAGCGAGTAACTGGCGAGCGAGATCAGGATCGTAGGGTAGTTTGACCTCGGCTGTGTAACCTCCCGTGTTGGGCGGGGTGAAATGGTAAGCGGGCTTTTGCCCTGCCTTAAGTACATGCTCGGTGATTGACTCGCGGTCGATGGAATAGGCAAGGGCTTTGCGCACGCGCGGGTCTTTTAGAGGACCACGCTCGGTGTTGATCAGATAATAATAAACTCCTAGGTAGGTATCAAAGCGCATCCGCTCGGGCTGGTTTTTACGATACCAGTCGATACGGGGAATTGGCACAGTGCTGCTGATGTGGAGCTGATCCGCGCGGAAGGCTCGCTCTTCCGCGTCGGTCGCAATAGGGAGAAAGTGGATACCATTTAGCTGCACGGTTTCGGCTCCGTTGTAGTAAGGATTTTTGCTAACGTAAATCGAGTGATTGAGTCGCCAAGCCGCGAGCGTGAAAGGGCCGTTGCTCACCATGTTGCCAGGCTTCGTCCATTTAGAGATACGGGAGGTCATATCGCCATTAGCGAGCACGGTTGGCTTATGTAGGGGGAACCAGGTGTAGTGGGTCGGGAGGCTGAGTAAGTAAGGGGTGGGGGCCTCCAGATCGATGATAAGGGTATGCGGTTCGGGGGAACTTAGGCCGACTTTAGCGAAGTCAGTGAGTTCGCCTTTATTGAACGCTTCAGCGCCGCGTATGCAATAGAGCATGTAGGCGTAGGGAGCACCCATTGCGGGGGAGAGGATCCGCTCATACGCGAAAAGAAATGCCTCGGCAGTGAGTGGATCTCCGTTTGACCAGCGGGCTTCTGGGTCGAGGTAGAAGGTGTAGCGAAGGCCGTCTTTGGAGACGTCCCAGTTTAGGGCGACGCCTGGTTCGATGGCGAGGGTCTCGGGGTGCACTGTTGTGAGCCCCTCAAAGAGGGAAAGTAATACGTAGTGCTCGGTCACGCCTGTGACGATGTGTGGGTCTAGACCTTCTGGTTCAGTGCCGATCCCTATGTAGAGTTCCTGCTCGGCATTGCCCTTTTCGACATTTGATTGGTTTTGCCCGCAGCCTGCTAAGCTCGCGCATGCAAGTAATAGAATGTAGAACCGAAGATGCATTTGTACGACTAAGGGCTAGTGGATTTGTATCGGCAAAACAAAAACAGGCTTGTCTGCCTAATTGTAGCCAATCTTTGCTGCGCGACTCGAGGGATTCTTACGAATCTAATGATCAGTCTTCACTTGTCTGGAAATAAAAAGCATACATCGAAATTTATAATCGACGAGCGGTCTGCCAAAGGAGGTCAATCTATTGTGGAATTTACAAATTTTCGATTCCAGTATTGTGCCGACGCTTGATATGCGTTGCGTATAAGTCGACATGTCAGAAAACTCACAACCGAATCAAGGTCAGCCGCAGCAGGTCAATTTGCAACAGCTCGCTCAGCAGTTCATGGCGGGTCTCCAGCGCCATTTCGACATGCTCGCTTTTAATATGGTCGCTCGCGAGAGCGTGCAGGAAGACGCTTACAATAGCCGCGTTAACAAGCCCAGAGTTATGCCCGCCGCTCAGCATCACCAGAACTTCGAACAAATGCAGGCTTACGCCCGAGACTTGCTAGTGCGCCAAGTGATTAACGACTGCATGAATCTTGCTGTGACGGGGATGAACAACGCGCACTTTTTCCTCGCATTGGTCAAGATAACGAAGGCCAACTCGAACGTTAGCTCAGAGGCGCAACAGGAAGCTCAAAAAGCACAGCAAACCTTCGTTCCCTCGCAGCTCGACGAGAAGTTCAATCGCCTTGAGAAGGACTTCGGTATTTTGTGTGAACTGGAGGACAGCATTATCTCGCTCGGCTTTATCATGCATGCACTTATGCATCAGGGGGGTGCGGTTAAAGAGCCCCAAGTCGATGAAAATGGCGAGCTAGTGCTGGAGTTGAAGGCGGTCAAAGTCCTTAGTCGAGATGCTGCCGCTGAAAGGCCTAAGGGTAAGCTGGTCGATCAGCGCAGAATATTCAGAGAGGGTGACATGCTAAGCTTTACCGATCTTGATTTGCAGCTTATATTGATCACGATTGCCTCTTTTGCAGACAGTTTGTTTAAGGCAGTTTCACTGTATGCAAAATCAGTCAAAGACGACAACGAGTCGTAAGTCTCAGTTGAATTTATACTAAAGGCTTAACAAAGAAGAGATCTAATAAATTCACTAGCGAACTACATCGACCCTTCTTATCTCTCATCTCCTAGTTCCCTATTTTTAATTCTTAAATGTTCCGCTACACCGTTATCGCGATTGGCAAAATGAAAAACCGCTCGCTTGCTACGCTTTGCGGCGACTTTTCGAAGCGCCTCAAGCGGCAGGGCAACTTTGAACTAATCGAGCTAAAAGACGGCGACGTCGAGAGCGAGGGGCATCGCATCCTTGAAGCTCTCGCCAAGCGCAGCGACGCTAGCATTTACGCGATGGCGGAAGAGGGTATGACCCGCACCTCGCAAAGATTAGCCGATGAACTCTACACTCTGCAAGGCCGCCCCGCCGTCTTCATCATCGGTGGGGCCTACGGCCTAAGTGATGCGGTCAAGGCACGCGCTGACGCACTTTTTGCGCTCTCGCCACTTACTTTTACCCATGAAATCGCACGTATGCTCATCTGCGAGCAGCTCTACCGAGCCGTGGCTATCCAGACTGGCTCTAAGTATCACCACGAGTAGTGAACCGCAGCGTGCGGGCTTGTTCGCTCCTCTGTCGATTAAGCTGGGCAAGCCTAAGCGCTACCGATGCTTCTGGAAACGTATTCTAAAAAGTTAATTGCCCGTGCCGCCCAATAATGCCGCTTGCTATTTGTACCAAATTGCCGATAAGCCTAAAATATCTAGAACACATGTTAATATTCAGAGCATGGGTAGTATCAGTTGGATAAAGTAAAAATGTATTCAGTCAGGTCGAATTCGCGTCTTAGCGAAACTCAAAGCAAAGAAGCAAGTGG